>NZ_KQ031391.1:6164098-6523988 GCF_000966285.1 Pseudofrankia sp. DC12 | reverse complement strand
ACCCGACGACCGCCCTGACCGCGGCCCAGAAACTCGTCACCCAGGACCACGTCTCGGTCGTGTTCGGCCAGTCCGCCATCTTCTTCACCGCGTCGAACTACCTGACGGCGCACAACGTCCCCGTGATCGGCATGAGCGAGGACGGCCCGGAGTGGATCACCGCGAAGAACATGTTCTCGGTCGCCGGACCGCTGCAGCAGACCAAGGTCGCGGAGACCACCGGGAAGCTGTTCAAGCTGCTCGGTGTCACCAACGTCGCCGCGCTCGGGTACGGGATCTCGCCGGTATCGGCCGAGAGCGCCGCCTCCGGCGCGGCGTCGGCGGAGGTGGCGGGTCTCAAGGTCAGCTACCTGAACGCCAAGTTCCCCTTCGGCAGCACCGACGTCGGGCCTGAGGTCCTGGCCATGAAGGCGGCCGGGATCGACGGCCTGTACCCGACGGTCGACCCGAACACCGCGTTCGCGCTGGTCACTGGCCTGCGCAACCAGGGGGTCGACCTCAAGGCGGCGCTGCTGCCCACCGGGTATGGCGGCGACCTGCTCCAGGCCGGCCAGGGCGCGCTGAACCAGGCCCAGGGTGTGTACTTCACGCTCGGTTACGAGCCGATCGAGATGCAGACCGCCGCGACCAAGCAGCTGCAGGCCGACTTCAAGAGCGCCGGCATCACCGAGGCGCCGACGTACGCCGCCTACAACGGCTATGTCTCCACCGGCCTGCTGGTCCGCGCGCTCAAGGCCAACGGCGGCAACACGGCCGCGGCCTCGATCATCGGTTCCCTGTCGAACATCCACGACTGGGACGCGATGGGTCTGTTCGGTAGCCACAAGGCCGACATCAACGACCGCGTGAACATCGTCGGCGGTGCGGACAACTGCATCTGGGTGACCAAGCTCGAGGGCAACGAGTTCACCCTCGTCAAGGGCGCGACCCCCATCTGCGGTGCTCTCGTCCCCGGCAAGACGGTCGCTGCGGCCTCCTGACCCTGTAGGCCCGTCCCGCCAGCCAGCCTGGCCGGCGGGACGGGCCCGTCACCCGCCCTCTGACGGCCCGTCCGACGGGCGCGGCCAGGGCCGTCCGCCGCGCCGCTCGATCCCGGCGTTGAACCGCTTGAGGAACGCCGCGAAGGCGGCCACCTCCTCGGCGGTCCAGTCCTCGACCACCTGATCGATGCCGGCAACGATCTCGGCTCGCTGCCGGTCCAGCCGGCGGGCTCCCTCGGCCGTGATCCGGAACTTGCGCGCCATCCCGCCGTCCGGGTCCGCGATCCGCTCGGCCAGGCCCTCGCGGCGCATCGCCGCGGTCTGGCGATGCAGGGTCGAGACGTCGAGGCCGAAGGCCTCGCTGAGCTGCCCGAGCGACATCGGGCCCTGCATCCGGATCCGGCTGAGCAGGATGTAGGCGCTGCGCTCCAGCCCGCCGGCTCGCTGCTCGCCGCGCGCGGACAGATGCGCGTACCGGCCGAGCAGCATGCCCTCGTATTCGATCAGGTGCGTGGGCTTGCCCATCTCGTTCCTCCCCGCGCCGCCTCGCCGCGCCGCCAGGAACCCGTTTCTACGGCACCGCGGGCGCCCGGCCGACTTTGCATCATACAAATATCTTGTATTGTGCAAACTCGTCGACGGCGGCCCGCCGTGGGAGGAACGAGGTACCCGTGAGCAGCTCCGCACCGACCGCTCGCCCGGGGCTGGTCGTGGCCGTGCTGGCCGCGGGCAGCATCGTGGCCACCCTGATGCAGACCCTGGTCGTGCCGCTCATCGGTGAGCTGCCGCGGCTGCTGCACACCAGCGCCGGCAACGCGTCCTGGGTCGTGACCGCGACGTTGCTCGCCGGATCCGCCGCCATCGCGGCGATCGGGCGCCTGGTCGAGGCCTCCCGATCGCCAGCCCGGCCCGGCCCGGCCCGGCCAACCGTCACCGCGGGCAATTTGACCAGCAAGATTCACCAAAGGGCGAGAGCGGCGATCAAGGCGACCGGCAGATGTTGACGGTCGCGGTATCACCACGACGACCGCCGCCAGGCGAGTGCGCCCCGCCGTGGCGGCCGGAGCTCAGAACCGGACCAGTGCGGCCTCTGTCGTCAGGCCCGGGCCGAAGGCCAGCAGAATCGCGTGGTCACCCGGCGCTGGGCGCTCGCCGGCGGCGCCGCTCATCAGCCGGCGCAGCGCCAGCAGCACCGTGACCGACGAACAGTTGCCGTAGTCGCGCAGCGTCTCCCGCGACGGCCGCAGCTGCGCGTCGGAGAGCCCGAACGCGTCACCCACCGCGTCGATGATCCGCGGGCCGCCCGGATGCAGCACCCAGTGCCGGACGTCCTCGACGCCCACCCCGGTCCCGGCGAGCAGGCGGTCGACGAAGCCGGGCGTGCCGGCCCGCAGCAGCGACGGGATGGCCGGTGAGAGCCGAAGCCGGAAGCCGTCCTCGTGGATCCGGATCGACATGTGCTCGGACGTGCCGGGCGTGACCTCGGTCCGGGTCGCCAGCACCTGGGCGCCGACCGCCACCGCGGTGTCGCCCGCGAGCGCGGCGTCGCCGGCAATCCCGGTGTCACCGGCTGGCCAGGTGTCAGCAGCAGCCTCGGCATCGGCCGCGAGCCTGGTGTCGCTCGTGAGCCTGGTGCCGGCCGGGCCTGGTCCCGCCAGGGCGGGAGCGGCTGGCAGGCTCGGGCCGCCCGGAACGGTGCCGAGCAGGACGCTCGCGCAGGCGTCGCCGAACAGACCGTGCACGACGGCCTGTTCGCGGGTCGCCTCGCCGCGAAGGTGCGCCGACGTGACCTCGACGCAGGTCAGCAGCACGAGCTCGTCGGGCCGGGCCGCGAGCGCGTCGGCGCCCGCCCGCAGGCCGACCAGCGCCGCGTAGCAGCCCATGTGGCCGACGAACACCCGCCGGACATCCGGGCGAAGGCCGAGCTCGGCGACGAGCTGGGAGTCCGGGCCGGGGCAGGCATACCCGGTGGAGCTGACCATGATGAACGTGCCGACCCTCGACCGGTCCTGGCCGGTGAGAACCGCTGGCAGCGTGCGCCGGCCCAGGTCGAGGGCACACCGTTCCCAGGCGTCGACCCGCGGGCCGACCGGCGGGAAGCCGTCCTGGAACGCGGTCCGCGGGTCCCAGTTCAGGTGCCTGCGCCCGACGGTGTTCGCCTCGACGAACAACCGGCGCGCATGCGGGACGTCGGCGAAGACCGGGGCGTAGAACTCGTCCCAGATGTCGGTCTGGGCAAGAGGCGCACCGGGTGCGGCGGCGCTAACCGCAAGCAGCGCGGGAAACATTTCGGCGGGCATCTCGTCTCCGGGTGGACGTGACCTGACGGTTGCCGTGGTGGAAGTCCGGGAAACAGGCGAGTCGGCGACGCCGGCTCCACAGCGTCGCAGGTCCCGCAGCCCGAATGGCGCCGGGCGGCGGCTCATTCATCCGCCACGGGTCGCGGCGGAAAAGAGAAGGAGAATCTCCGGGAAATGAGCTGGATCACCGCGGCCGGCGCGATGCGTAAAGACGCTGCCGGGCGCCGGCGGCGGCGTGACGAAATTACCCCCTGTTTTCCCAGGCCAAATCGTAGGACGCACGGCGAGCACGTCGCGGGCGTTCCGAGCACCTGGGGTCATCAATGTGACCCAGCTCTCAGGCCGGTCTCGCTCGCGTCCGATCGGGCGCCCACCAGGCCACATGCCAGGATGACGGGCATGCGCGGCAATACGGCACCGGCTCATGGCCTACGACCCGGCGGCCTGGTCGGGCTTCGCGGTGGCGCTGGCGGGAGCCCCCGCCGCGATGCCCGAGTGCCACTGGTCAAGATCCAGCGCCGATCCGCCGGGCCACCGAGGGACCGGCGCGCCGCCGAACGGCCGGAGCGCCGACGGCTCGTGGCCAGAAACAGATCCGGCTACGACCACCGCGGGGCTGACGCGGCGATCATGGAGACTCCGGGACCGGGCGGAGAGGGCGCTGCCCGGCGACGCGGTCCGACGGCGGCTATCCCGCGGGCGGGCACTGGATCGGCGCGGCCTGCTTGGGCAGCACGACGGTCGCGGCGGTCGCGGACAGGGACAGCCCGGTCGCGTCGGTCGACGCGCTGGTGACGGTCAGGCGGAACGGCAGGTTGCCGACGGGGAGCGGGATCGACGGGACCAGCTCCCCCAGGCCGCCCAGTGGGATATCGAGGTTGAGCGCCCCCCGCAGCGTGATCTCGGAGGGAACCAGGGTCACCTGGTTGTTCCGGACCTCGAAGGTGGTGACGCCACCGACCTCCTGGGCTCCGACCAGCGGCAGGTCCGCGATGGCGGTGATCTCGACGCGCCGGCCGTTGTCCAGCGGGTTGACCTTGACCTCGCCCGGCTGACCGGCCAGGTACGTGTTCAGGTCGTCGTAGCGGACCCGCATCGTCGCCTGGA
Source organism: Pseudofrankia sp. DC12 (assembly GCF_000966285.1). Classification (NCBI taxonomy): domain Bacteria; kingdom Bacillati; phylum Actinomycetota; class Actinomycetes; order Frankiales; family Frankiaceae; genus Pseudofrankia; species Pseudofrankia sp. DC12. The sequence continues at coordinate 6,519,601 of NZ_KQ031391.1, read as the reverse complement.
TGTTGTCGACCCGCACGTCGCCGACACTGTTGGTCAGGATCTGGTGGAGCGGTACATGGACGCCCTTCAGGGTCGCCTGGACCGACGCGATCCGCGGCCCGGGCGTCGGGAGGTCCTTGACCGTCACGCCAATGCTCTTGTACTTCCCGAAGAGGATCTGGGTGAGGAACGGGAAGCCGCCGATGCTGACGTCCTGCACCGTCGGCGGCGTCGAGCCGCAGGCCAGGCCCTGGGTGACGCCCGTCCGCAGCTGCTTGGCCATCTCGCTCTCGGCCACCGTCACCGCGACGCGGTCGACCACCACGAACAGCAGGACCAGCACCACCGCGACTGCCGTGAGGATCGTGACCAGCCGCGAGGGCCGGCGGCGCCACGGCGGCGGCTCCGGGGCGGAGCTCCCGCCGTACTCGCCGGGCGGCGGCTCCCCGCCGTAGCCCGGTCCTGATCCCGCGCCGAGGTGGCCGCCGTACCCGGCGGTCGGAAAACCAGCCTCGTCGCCGTCGTACGGCCGGGTCGGCCGGACCGGCCCGCCCGTCTTGTGGCCGTCGTACGGCCGGGTCGGCCGGACCGGCCCGCCCGCTTTGTGGCCGTCGTACGGCCGGGTCGGCCGGACCGGCCCGCCTGGCTCGCTGGACGATCGGGCGGCGGTCGGTCGTACCGCGTATCCCGGGCGGTACGGGCTCGCATCCGGGGCCGGTCCAGCCGAGCCCGACGATGGTGCGGATTCCGGGTGGGACGGCGCCGACCGGCGCGGGATGACCGGGCTCCCCGACTCGTCAGCCGGGCGCCGCCAGCCCCAGGACACATCGGGCGGCGGGCCGTCGGTGGCGTCCGGCTGGGGCTGCCAGTCCTCGCCGCGCTCCTGGTTCACCGGATCGTCTCCCGCTCTCGCCGCCGCCCGGAGCCATGGCGTCCTGCGGCGGCATCACGACGGCCGGAATCTCCGGCGCACCGCGCCGTCGGCCCTGCCGCGGCCGCCAATCATGGCGTTCACCCGGCTGGCCCGGCCGGCGCACAGCGACCACTCTCGCACCCTGCGTCGGGCGCCCGGCGGCGCACTCGGCACTACGCCCGAAAGAGAAGCGATGTCACCGGCCGCGGCCGAAACCTGGCCGCTCCTCCGGCATTGCCGACGAAGTTCGCAGCGGTGCCACACCCGGTTCCGGAACGATGTCCCAGGCGCCCTCCCTGATCTTCGCGACGGGCCGCGGTCAGACGGTGGCGACCTCCTGGAGGGCGTCCGCGACGGCCCGGGGCTCGGTGATCATGCTCGAAGCACCGCCACAGGTGCGGGGTGAGCCGCCATGATCCCGCCTCCTCGCGGTCGGCACGCCGGTCGGCCGGGAACCGGAGGAGTCATCCGGAAACGGGACCAGACGCAAGTAACGCGGTTACCGAAGTAACCGCGTTACTGCAGAGGAGCCAAGAGAACCTCCACGGCGCCGGCGCGGATCGCGCCGTGCCATGCCGTGCCACGTGAGTAGGGAGCTTCCGGACCAGGGCGCGGGAGGCGTGCTCGGCGGACGAGATGTCGTCGGCGCGCGGCCGCTCACCGGCCAGGCGGTGGGCGTCGGGCCCTCCGGCGGCCGTCGGCGGTGTTCGTCCACGACCGTCAGAGGGCCCTACCTCGCCGCCCTGGGCTCGCGGGAGCGCGGCGGCCATCCCCCAGAGCGAGTCAGGCGCCGAGGGCGGCCAGGGCCTTGTCGGCGTGGGTGTTCATGTTCAGCTCGCTGTTGATGACCTCGACGATGACGCGGTCCTTGCCGATCACGAAGGTGGCGCGCTTGACGCGCAGCAGGTCGAGGGACCGCTTCACGCCGAACTCCTTCGACACGGTCCCATCGGCGTCCGACAGCAGCGGGTAGTCGAAGGAGTGCTTCTCGGAGAACTCCTTCTGCTTCGCGACCGTGTCGGTGCTGATGCCGACCCGCTGGGCTCCGACCTTCGCGAACTCGGCCGCGAGGTCGCGGAAATGGCAGCTCTCCGCGGTGCAGCCCTTCGTCATCGCGGCGGGGTAGAAGAACAGCACGACCGGCCCGTCCGCCAGCAGCATGGACAGCTTGCGGGGGGTGTTGCTCTCGTCCGGCAGCTCGAAATCCGGAGCGGTGTCGCCGACGCGCAGCATCGTTTGCGTTCCTCTCACTGAGGCCGGGCCTCGGGCGGGGCCTGGCGCCCATGGCCGCCCTGGATGGCAGCCATTTTGCACAATTGTCTCTTGCACAATAGTCCGGCCGGTCATGGCCGGTCATGGCCGGTCATGGCCGGTCATGGCTCCTGGGCCGGCGCCCGCGGCGGGCGTGCCCGTCACCCGCGCCGCCGGCACGGTGATCGTCGCCGTGGACGTCTCGAACAGCATGGCCGCGACGGACGTGCCGCCCAACCGGATCACCGCCGCCGAGAAGGCCGCGACGGCCTTCATCAAGGCGCAGCCGGCGGGCTCCCGGATCGGGCTGGTCACCTTCTCCGGCATCGCGGGGCTGCTCGTCCCGCCCACCACCGACACCACGAAGCTGCTGGACGCGCTGCAGAACCTGACGACGTCGCGCGGCACCGCGATCGGCCAGGGCATCCTCACCTCGATCGACGCCATCGCGGACGCCGACCCGTCCGTCGCGCCGACCGGCGCGACCGTCAGTGGGAACGGCACCGGCCCGTACGCGGCCGACGTGATCGTCGTGCTCACCGACGGCGCCAACACCCAGGGCGTGGACCCGCAGACCGCCGCGAAGCAGGCGGCCGCCCGCCGCCTGCGCGTCTACACGACCGGGTTCGGCACGACGACGCCGGCGCCCATGGTCTGTGGCAGCTCGCAGGCTGGCAACGGGGCCTTCGGCGGGTTTGGCGGATTCGGCGGCGGGGGCGGGGGCGGGGGCGGGGGCGGCCGGCTCGGCGACCGCAGGCTGCTGGTCATCGGCGAGCAGGCCCTACGCCAGGTCGCGGCCACCACCGGCGGCGCGTACTACCGGGCGCAGAACGCGGGCCAGCTCCAGGACGCGCTCGGCACCCTGCCGCGCAACATCACCGTGACCCACAAGCACAAGGACATCGCCGCCTGGTTCGCCGGCATCGGCGCGGCGGTCGGTCTCTCGCTGTGGTGGAACCGGGTCCGGCGCCTGCCGGCCGCGGCGGGGTCTCCCCCACCGCTGGCCGAGGGCCAGGCCAGCACCCGACAGATCCCGGCGGGCCGATGACCTCGCGGCGACGCCGGTCGAAGCCGGCCCTGCCTACGCCCGCCGGGGCCGAGGGCGACGACGGGCGGGGGCCGGCCTGGACTGGCTGGCCGCAGCGGGCCGGCGGACGCGCGCGGGCTCGGCCTGCTCACCCCCGACCTCGGCGCCCTCGGGGTCAGCCGGCCCGAAGTCGGGGGCCTGGAAGAGGTCTACCGACGGACGCGGCGCCTCCCGCCTGGGCGAGGAGCGCGCCGGTTCCGACGCGGAGAACAGTGGGTTCGGCGGTGTGGCGATGGGATAGCTCGCTTCTGGGGTGGGATGTCGTCAGGGCCGACGGCGCGGCGCACCGGCGGCGGAGCCAGGCTCCGCCGCGGACCCGCCACCGCGGGCGCCGAGTCCCGGGCCCGGCGGGCCCGGTGCTCGTGCCGTCAGAGATGGGACATCTTGCTGAACGGGCTCGGGATCCGTTCCTGCTGGGACCCGAAATCGACCAGCACGGCGATGTCCTGCTCGACCCCGATGACCTGGCCGAGACCGTACGTGTCGTGGATGACGCGGTCACCGATGGCGAAGCGATCGCACGGCGGAATGACCGGATCCTTGAAGGGGCTGGTGGGCAGACGGCGCTTGGGTACCGCTGACTTGGTCATTGGCTCCAGTATGCGCCTAGCGGGCCTGCCGCCGCGCCGGTAGCCGGCGAAGTGCGGCCGATCGGGGGCCGCTCACCGGAGTTTCCGCTCCCGTGTCGGCCTTTCTGGGGAAGGTCACCCGATGCGGTCGCCGCCGGCGTCCACGGGCACCGGCGGGGCGTGGCCGGGCCGGTCAGCGTGGTCGGCGCGAAGCTCGGCCCGAACGGTCTTAGTAAGCGTTCACTTGTCACCCCTCGCTCCGCAGGCCACCGTCGGGCAGGTCCGGCGGCGTCGGGGCGAGGAGCGGGATGAGCGAGCGGCGAGGAAGGGTCTGCATGGCGGGCGGGTCCGCCTCGCTTTCAGCCCGGTTTCCCCGAACAGGCGCGGGGCGCCGAACAGGTGGGCGATACTGAAGATCGTCAGAGTTTGCCACTTCCTCCGGGGGCTGGGTGAACGGGTCGACAGGCCGGTCGGGCTCGACGTCTCACGCACCCCTCACCGGCCTGCCGCCGGCCCGCGCCGAGCCTGCCCCGGCCGAGCCGAAGGGACGGCGGCCGCCCCGGCGGCGCCGTAACGACCCCGCGCAGTACGACGACCTCGCCGACCAGTGGTGGCCCACGCATGGCCGGTTCGCCGCGCTGCACTGGCTGGCCGAGGCACGCGCGCGGCTCATCCCGCCGCCGCCGCGCCCCGGAACACCGCTGCTCGACCTGGCCTGCGGTGGCGGGCTGCTCGCGCCGGTACTCACCGGGGAGCTCGCGGGCTGGCGGCACGTCGGCGTCGATCTCTCCTCGTCGGCGCTGCGCCAGGCCGGCGAGCACGGCGTGGCGACGGTGCTGGCCGACGTGACCCGGCTGCCGTTCCGCGACGGCGAGTTCCCGTGCGTCGTCGCCGGGGAGATGTTCGAGCACCTGGAGGATCTCGACGCGGCCTGCGCGGCGATCGCGCGCGTCCTGGCCCCGGGTGGAACCCTGGTGATCGACACCCTCGCGGATACGGTCTTCTGCCGGGTCGGCCTGGTGCGCATAGCCGAGCGCCTGCCCGGGGGGCCGCCGCCGCGCCTGCACGACCCCCGGCTGCTGGTCTCGCCCGAGCGCCTGGGCGCGGCGCTGGAACAGTCCGGGATCGCGATGAGGGTCGTCGGCGGCCTGCGTCCTTCTGTCCGTGACTACGCCCGCTGGCTGGCGCGGCGCGCCGACTCGGTCCGGATGGTCCCCATCCGCTCGACGGCGGGCGTCTACCAGGCGATCGGGACCAGGTCGTGACGAGAGGCGGCCGGCGATGAGCGTCGAGCTGGGCGGGCGGGTCGACGGCGGGCGGCTCGCCCGGGAGGTCGCCCCGGCGCTGGCGGCGCGGGCCGGCGAGGCGGACCGCCTCGGGGAGCTGCCGGCCGGCGACCTCGACGACCTGCGCACGGCCGGCCTGTTCGGCCTGCTCGTGCCCAGCCGGCTGGGCGGCCTGGGCGGCGCCTTCTCCGACTGGGCCGACGCCGCGCGGGTCCTCGCCGAGGGCAGCGGCTCGACGGCCCTCGCGCTGAACATGCACTGCTCCGTCGTGGGCGCGCTGGCCGGGACCCCGGACGAGCTGGCCCGGGCGATGGGCGCGCCGGAGTCGTACTTCGCCGCCCGGGACCGGGTGCTGGCCCAGGCCGCCGCCGGGTCGTTCATCGCCGTCGCGATGAGCGAGCGGGGCGCGGGCTCCCGGCTGTCCGCGCTGCGGACCTCCTACCGCCGCGAAGGCGACGGCTACCGGATCACCGGCCTGAAGTCGTTCTGCTCGGGCGCCTCGCACGCCGACCTCTACTTCGTCGCCGCCCGGGCCGACGACGACGGCTCCGACGGCTCCGACAGCCAGCCAGCCGGGAAGGTCAGCCATTTCCTCGTCCCCGCCGGGCCGGGGATGACCGTCGAGCCCAACTGGGACACCCTCGGCATGCGGGGCACCGGCAGCCATGACCTGCGGCTGGACGCCTGGGTCCCGGCGGACACGCTGATCGGCGGGCTGGAGGGGCTGAGCCTGCTGATCGCGCAGATCATGCCGCAGTGGCTGGTGGCCTCGTACGCGGCCGTCTACGCCGGTGTCGGCCGGGCCACGTTCAACGCGGGCGTCGAGCATGCCCGCGGCCGGACCGCGCCGGGACTACCGGAGGGCCTCGTCGCTCTGCCCGCGGTCCGGGCCCGGTTCGGCCGGGCGGACGTCGCGCTCGCCGCGCTCGACCTGGTCGTCGACGAGTGCGCCAGGCGGGTCGACGCCGATCCCGGGTCCCTGGCGACGAACGCCTGGGTATGGCGGGCGAAGCTGCTGGCCGGGCAGACCGCGCAGGACGTCGCCGCCTCCGTCGTCGAGGCCTGCGGGACGGCGGTGACCCGGCGCGGCCATCCACTGGAACGCCTCTACCGGGACGCGAGATGCGGGTCGCTGCAGCCCGCCACCTCCGACGTGTGCGCCGACTGGCTGGGGCTCGCGGCGCTCGGCGGCGACCCGGACGCGGACGCCGACGTGCCCCGGTGGTGACAGCGCGGCCCCCGGGCGCCGGACGGCCGGCGGCGGCGGGCGGCGGGACCGCGGCCGTCATCACCGGGATCGGGACGGCGTTCCCCGGGCTGCTCGACCAGCAGCACCTGTGGGACGAGTACTTCGACCGGCGGTGCGGCGGCGACCGGGTGGCCCGCCGGATCTTCCTGGGATGCGGGGTCCGGACCCGGCACGCCGTGGTGGACCCACGCCATGAGGACGTCAGCGGCTGGTCGACGGCCGCGCGGATGCGCCGCTACGTCCGGGACGCCCAGCCCCTCGGCCTGCGCGCGGCCAGCGCCGCGCTCGCGGACGCCGGCGTGAGCGCCGCCGACATCGGGCTGTTCGTCGTCGTGTCATGCACCGGCTACAGCACACCCGGCCTGGACATCCAGCTCGCCCGCCAGCTCGGCATGTCCGAGCGGGTCCGGCGGCTGGCGATCGGCCACATGGGCTGCTACGCGGCGATCCCCGGGATGGGGACGGCCGCCGACTTCGTCCGGGCCCGCCGGCTGCCCGCGCTGGTGCTGTGCGTGGAGCTCACCTCCCTGCACGTCCAGCCGGTGCCCGACGGCGCCGGGCGGGACCTCGAGCAGGTCGTCGCGCACGCACTGTTCGGCGACGCCGCCGCCGCGGTCGTCCTCGTGCCCGACGCCACGGACGGCCTGGAGGTCCTCGACACCACGGCCGTGACCGCCCCGGCCAGCGAGCAGCTGATGACCTGGCAGGTCACCGACCACGGGTTCCGGATGGGGCTGTCCTCGAAGGTCCCCGAGGTGCTGGCGTCCCACGTCGAGGCGGCGACGACGGCGCTGCTGGACCCGTTCGCGCTCACGCTCGCCGACGTGAAGGGCTGGGCGGTGCATCCCGGCGGCCCGCGCATCGTCGACGTCGTCGAGGAACGGCTAGGGCTGGACCGTGCCCGGACCGACCCGAGCCGCCAGATCCTCGGCTCGCGGGGCAACTGTTCCTCGGCGACCGTGCTGCTCGTCCTCGAACGGCTGCGCGACGTGCTCGACGTCGGAGCCGCGGCGGTCGGGATGGCGTTCGGTCCGGGGCTGACGCTGTGCCTGGCCCTCCTGCGGCGCCGATAGCCGCGCGACGAGCCGCGGCGGTGCGTCAGCCGCTGCGGGCGGACTCGGGACCGGTGACGCGGGCGAGCAGCGGCAGGGTCGCCGCGATGATCCCGAGCGACAGGGCGATGCCCGCGACGACGAGCGCGTAGTACGAGACGCCCGGCGGGACGAGGCGGTAGCCGAGCTGCGACCTCAGGAACATCGCCGACGCGGCGAAGCCTGTGCCGGTCGCGAGCAGGGCCGCGGCGAGCAGCGGCAGCACGCTCTCCATGCCGACCACCCGCCGCAGCACCGCCAGCGGCGCCCCGGTGAGGCGCAGCATCGCGAACGGACGGCGCCGGTCCGACAGGCCGGCGACGACACTCACCGCGAGGCTGCAGCCGGCGATCGGCAACGTCGTCGCCAGCACCACGTTCGCCAGCTGCCGCCAGCCGGCCAGCGTCTTCTGCTGGTCGGAGGCCCAGTCGTCGACCATGCGGGCCTGCTCGTTGGGGTACGCGGCGGTCAGCAGCGTCCGGGTCCGCTCCATGGCCGCCGTGGAGCCGTCCGTGGTGGCATACAGCATCTGCACGGGCAGGCTGGCGATCGCGGTGGCGCTGGTCGGCGCCGTGGGCCACACCTCGTCCGGGCTCGACACGAGGTTCACGAAGGCGTCCAGCGGGACGGCCGCCACGCTCGCCCCCGCCGAGCAGTGGCCGACCAGCGCGATCCGGGCCAGGTCCGAGCACGCCACCAGGCCATCGGCTCTCCGGGGAACCTCCGCGGGCAGCGGGCTGCCCACGGCCACCCGGGTCGATGGGCCAGAGCGGCCGGTCAGCGGACCAGAACGGACCTCCGGCAACTCCGTCCCAATCCTGTCAGGATCGGCGTGGACGACCGCGAGGCCGTCGACTCCTGGGACCGCGCGGATCCGGGCGACGAGCCGGTCGGGCGCGGCGTCGGTCAGGGGCGGGCCGAACAGCGCACCGTCCTGGACCACGGTCCTGGTCGCCGGGTCGCCACCCAGCGTGCCGCGATCGGCGTTGATCGTGCCGATGATGCTGACCGTCGCCGTGGTCACGAACAGGGCGAGGACCAGGCCGCTGATCGAGCGGAAGCCGGCCTTCGGATCGTCGGCGAGCCTGCGGGCCGCGATCAGCGTCGCCGGCCGGCGAGCGCGGCGGGCACCCCCCCGCGCGGCGGCCATCGTCAGCCACGGCCCGGCGACCACCAGCCCCAGCATCACCAGCAGGAAGCCGGTCAGATACGCCGCCGCCTGGCCGTTCGTGGTCTCCGGCCGCCGGTCGACGAAGAAGGCCAGCTCACCGAGCCCGCCGGCGAGAACAAGAAGCCGCCAGGACCGGGGCGGACGCGGCGTCACCCGACGGGTCACGCCGAGCGGAGAGACGGTCACCCGTCGCAGCGCGGCCCAGGCCGCGAGCGCGGCCGCCGCCGGCACTCCTAGCACGACCGCGAGCGCCTGGACCGGAGTAAGGGTCAGGTCCGTCGCGAAGAACCGGTCGCCGGTGAACGGAACCGTCGCCACCAGCGGGCGCAGTACGTAGAACAGACCGAAGCCGACGGCCAGGCCGGCGCCGGCGGCCACCGTGGACTCGACCGTCGAGATGACCGCGACCTGGCGCGGGGTGGCGCCGACCAGGCGCATCGCGGCGTAACGCTGCTCGCGGGTGGCGGCGGACAGCCGCGTCGCGGTGCCGATGAACATCAGCACCGGGAAGACCAGCGCGGCGGCCACCACCGAGAAGATGAGCGTCAGGGCCTCGCCACGCAGACCGGACGCCGGGCAGTCGTCGCTGCAGACCGCCGGGAAGGCCTGGGCAATCGAGGTGACTGCCCGCGCGTCGGGCCCGGCCTTCACCTCGGCCTGGGGGCGGCCCAGCACGGCGACCAGCGCGTCCGGGGAGGCCAGCGCCTCGTCGCCGATCAGGCCGGCGAGGCGCCCGGGGAGCCGGTCGCCGAGCTGGTCGGCGGGGGTCGCCCGCAACAGCCGGGCCAACGCGGGCGAGGCGTAGTACTGGCCGGCGGCGGGCAGCCCGGCCAGGCCCGGCGGGATGGGAGAGGTCGGTCCGGTGGCGGCGACGTCCACCTCGACGATCGACCTGCCTTCGTAGTAGTCGGTATGCGCCCGCCACAGCAGGGGGTCAGCCACGGCCGTCTCGGTCCGGCTGGCGGTGCCGCTGTCGAGCCAGACCTGGCGGTTGTTCTGGTGCCCGACGGCGTTGCTGGCGGCGAGGGTGGAAAGCAGCAGCCCGACGCCGACGGCGACGGCCGCAGCGATCATGACCAGGCGCGCGACCGCGGCCCGCCCGCCGCTGACCGCGAGGCGCAGCGCGAAGGCGATCACAAGCTGACCCGTTCGACCGTGAGCGGGCTGGTCCGGCCGTCCCGGACGATCACCTGGCGGTCGGCGTAGGCGGCGACCCGCGGCTCGTGGGTCACCAGGATGACGGTGCTGCCCTCGGCCCGGGCCGCGTCGACCAGCAGGTCCATGACCTGTTCGCCGGTCAGCGAGTCCAGCGCGCCGGTCGGCTCGTCGGCGAACAGCACGCTCGGCCGGGTCACCAGGCCGCGGGCCAGCGCGACGCGCTGCGCCTCGCCGCCCGAGAGCTCCCCGGAGCGGCGCCGGTGCAGGCCGTCGAGGCCCAGCCGGCCGAACCACGGCCTAGCCTCGGCGAGGGCCGCCGCCCGCCGGCGCCCGCCGAGCAGCAGCGGGAGGGCGACGTTCTCCTCGGCGGTCAGCTCCGGGACGAGCTGGCCGAACTGGAAGACGAACCCGAACGCGTCGCGGCGCAGCGTGCTGCGACGCTGCTCGTCGAGGGTGTCGATCCGCTGGCCGTCGAGCCACACCTCGCCGGCGTCGGGAACGAGGATGCCGCCCAGGCAGTGCAGCAGCGTGGACTTGCCGGAGCCGCTCGGCCCCATGATCGCCACGACGTCGCCGGCGTCGACGGTGAGGCTCGCGCCGCGCAGCGCCGGCGTCCCGCCGAAGGCCAGTTCGAGGTCCCGGGCCTCGACCAGGGCGGTCACGCGCGCACCTTCGCGGCGAGCTGGTCCAGGCGGGCCGTCGTCGCCTCGATCCAGTGCAGGTCCGCCTCCAGGTGGAACAGCCCGTGGTCGGCGAGCAGGACGTCGACGATCTCGCCAGTCCGGCGCAGGTCGGTCAGCTCGCGCATGCGCCGCAGGTGGGCCAGGCGCTGCGTGTCGAGGTAGCCGTGCGCGTCCCGGCCGAGCATCAGGGCCAGCACGACCTTGGTGAACAGCACCGACTGCAGGTTGGCCTCGGGCGTCACCGCCTCGGTGAGCCAGGCCTCGAACTCCGTCGCGCCCGTCTCGGTGATGACGTAGCGCCTGCGTTCGGGTCCGTCGCCGGGCTCGGCTTCGCCGGCGAGGATCTTGCCGTCGCGGGCCAGCCGGCCGAGCGTCGAGTACACCTGGCCGTATGGCAGGGGCTTGCCGCGGCCGAAGAAGGAATCGTAGTCCCGCTTGAGGTCGTAGCCGTGGCTCGGCTCGCGCTCCAACAGGCCCAGCAGCGTCAGGGGAACACTCACAACGGTCACTATACCTCGCGTATATACACTGGGTGTAGGTCTTTGGTGAGTACTCGCTCGGAGTCCCGCCGGGTCGGGTGTGCTCACGCTGCGACGCCCCTGTCGGCTGCCCGACGCCATCCCGCCCGGCCGCGGCCACGAATCACCGGTGACGGCGGGCTTGCCGAGGCGTTGCTCTGGCGCGTCGGCGCCGCCCCCACCCGAGAGACGCGTGCCCGCACGCGACTGACGAAGGCGGCCGACGAATGGCATTCGATGTTGACAGCTTCGCCCGCACCGCCGCACCCGTGCGGACCGACGACCTGGACGACCTGGCGGCGCAGTTCGCCCGCCGCCCGCTGTCCGAGGGCGGCCTGCGCTGCCTGCGCTACATGCACGACGTCGAGAGCTACACGGTCTGCTACCTGCGCGACCTGCTCCTGACGCCTTCGCACCGTGACCCGCGGATCACCACCTTCCTGACGGTCTGGAACTACGAGGAGCACTCCCACGGCGTCGCGCTGGCCTCGGTACTGGCCGCGCACGGCGAGCCGCACGGCGACGAGCGCAACGCCGCGGTCCGCGAGCGGCAGGGCCGTCTCGAGGGCGTGAAGGCGATGCTGACCGCGGCCGCGGCGGCGCTGGTCGGCGAGGACTTCGTCGCCGTACACATGAGCGTGGGCGCGGTGAACGAGTGGACCACCCGGTCGGGGTACGCCCGGCTGATCGAGCGGGAGCAGCACCCGGCGCTGACGGCGCTGCTGACCCGGATCATGGCGCAGGAGAGCCGGCACATCGCCTTCTACGCGAGCGAGGCCCGGACGAGGCTCGCCGCGAGCAGGCGGGCCCGCCTGGTCACCCGGTGGGCGCTGCGGCGGCGGTGGTCACCGGTGGGGTCCGGGGTCATGCCCGCCGAGGAGACCGCGTTCGTGCTCGGGCACCTGCTGGCCGGCGAGTCCGGGCGCCGTGAGGCGGAGCGGATCGACGCGCAGATCGACCGGCTGCCGGGCCAGGCCGGGCTCGGCCTGCTGACCGGCACGGCCCGGCGCTACGCGGCAGCCAGCTAGCCAACGGTGCCCGCCGGCCGAAGGTGCCGTTAGCCGATGGTGAACGAGTAGGCGGTCAGGCCCGGCGACAGGGTGACGGTCAGGGTGTCGCGCCGCGGCGACGGGCGGTCGGCCAGCGTGTAGGTGTTGGGCGCGCCGGAGACCTGGTAGGTGGTGGTCTTCCCGTCCAGGGTCGCGGTGATCGTCCCGGTGCCGCCGACGTCCAGGTAGGCCGCCCCGGCGAAGAAGCTCAGCTCGATGCCGGCGTGCTCGCCGGCGGTGAGGGCCTCCTCCCCGACGGTCCAGGTGCCCGCGAGCGCGAACGTGTCGTCGGGGAGCGCCTGCGGGTAGGTGAAGGTCCGGCTGCCGGAGCCGAGCGGTTCCTGGATGCCGTTGGTCACCCGCTGCGAGCCGAGGTAGGTCCTGCTCGGCCTGGGATGCCTGGCCGGTCCGGGCGCCGCCGGCGAGGAAGACCACCGGGAGGACCGGCAGGACGCAGGGCGAGATGCCGGTGATGATCCCGCCGACGACCCCGATGAGCACGAGCGTGATCAGCGCAGACCTCCCACCCGCCAGCCGGCCCGCGAACGCCGCCGCCGGCCCCTTGTCGCCACGATCGTAGGTCTCGACCCTGAGTGTCCCGTTGCGGCGGAATCTTTCGATTCAAGGATTCCTGGGCAGGCCGTGACAGCCGTGTACGCGGGCCGGGGCGCCGGTTCCGACGGCCGGCGACCACGCTCAGGATCGGCGTTCTCGATGTCCTCTCGGGCACGCGGGCCGAGGTGCACGGCAATTCTCGGCGCATAAGGATAGCCTTACCTCAGCGACGGCCGGCGGATTTCGCCCGGCTGCCCGTTCGCCATCTGCCGAAATATCTCGGCTATCCGGCGGCATTCGAGGTTCCCAGCAAAAAGCCCTCGCCTTGACGGCGGCGCCGGCAGCTTCTAGGAAATGCTGGCGGGACGGACCCGCGAGGCTCCAGGAACGCGACGCCGACCGAGGGAGAACCCATGCAGCTACCGATGATCACGAAGTGCGTCGTCGACGCGTGCGCCTACAACCGCGAGAAGGCCTGCCATGCCCCCGCGATCACGGTGGGCGACACCGGCGCCATGGTGGCGCACTGCGACACCTTCCACGTGGCCCCGATGAAGGGCGGAATTCCGGGCGAGACCGGCCGGGTCGGCGCCTGTAAGGTCTCCGACTGTTCGCACAACGAGAATCTGACCTGTCACGCGCAGGGAATCACGGTCGGATTCCAGATGAACGGCGTCGACTGCCTCACCTACCAGGCCCGCCGCTAGGAACTCGCCAGGATCGACGGGTGCGCCGCCGGCCGGACGTGGCGGCGAGCCCAGCTTCGGCGCGGCCCGCGAGACCCGCCCGAGCCCACGGGCGACGGCGGTCGCGGGTCGCGCCCCGCGGGCGGACGGGCGCTTACGCCGGGAGGCCGCCGGGAGAGCCACGGAAGCGGCCGATCGGGCGTCGCGGTGGATTTACGGAAAGGCCGCCCGATCGGCCCGGAAACCCCGCAAAAGCCCGCGACCCGCCGTCTCCGCCTTTTCTCGGCCGGTCCTCGGTCGTCTCGTGACGATTCCGGACACCGCCGGACCGGGCGGTGAGCCGCGGCTGGCGTCTCAGGCCAGGGCGCCATAGTTTTCCCGGAAGAGGCCGGCTTAAAGCCGTGGACTGATGATATTCTCCTGGTCCGGTGGGCAGGGCTGGCGACGCAAAGTCCGGGTGAGAGCATGTCCAATCAGGAGAACTGGGCCGACGTTGTCATCAGTCAGCTCATGTACCCCGCGCTCGAAGTCCTCGTCAACACGGTGCTCCTCGGGCTCTCTACGTACTACGTAGTGCACGCGTTCAACGACAACGTCTCGCTCGGCGCCCGGACGGCCGCCGTGACGCTGATCCCGCTCCTCGTCGTGACGTACCTGGTAAAGAACCTGCGCCAGCCGCTGGCCCGGGCCGCCTCGGCGGGCTCCCCACGGGTGACGTTCGGGCTGACGAGCGTCTTGGGCTTCTCCGCGTTCCTGGTGCTGCGGCAGTCCACCTCGCTGGCGCTCGACGGGTTCGTGCTGAGCGCCGTCTTCTCACTGCTGATCGGGGTACGGGCGAGCCTCCAGGAGGACCGCCGGATCTCCTACCTGTTCGGTGCCGCGCTCGGTGGCCTCGTCGCGGTCGCGGCCTTCGGCCTACCGGGCGGGTAGCCACTCCCCCAGGCCAGGCCCTGGGGTTCGCCGGCGTAGCCCAGGGTCCGTCGCGCGACGGACGAGGCCTAATGGGGCTAGCCGGCCGCCGCCTGGGTGGCGGTGACGAGAAGCCCGGTCGACTCGGTCCCGTCGGGCTGCTGCCAGGAAGCCTGCACGTAGCCACCTCGTTCGTCCACACCCGCCTGGCGGGCCGGAAGTGCCCGGGCGACCCGCAGGACCAGGTCCGCCGCGTCGCCGCCGGCGCCCGCCGCCGAGATCCGCAGCCTCGTCCCGTCGGGCCCGTTGCTGGCCAGGGCGCAGGCGGACACGGCGACCTCCGTGCCGGGCAGGACCGGCTGGCTGCGCACCGCCGGGTCCGGCGTGTCGGAGAGGCTCTGCGCCTGCGGTACGGCCTGGCCCTGCAGCAGGGCGACGAGCTGGGTGGCGAAGACCCAGTCGTGCGTCGCGTCGTACACGTACCTGGTCCCGAGCACCCCGTGCTCAGTGGTCCCGATGAGGCCGGCTTCCGAGCCCGGCCGCGCGGACCCGCGGTAGGTCATCGGCACGTGGTAGGTCACCGGCCGCCCGCCGGCCACGTCCGTGGCGATCATGAACTCGATGCCGACCTCGCCGGCGGGGTCGTCGAGGCGGAACCCGCCGGCCTTGGTGAGCGCCGGAGCCTGGCCGGCGTCGAGATACCACGGCTGGCTGGGCAGCCACGCCGCCAGCAGCTCCAGCTTGGACGGAACCAACGTGGTGTGGTGAATCGTCGCCATGCTCTGATTGTCGCCTCCACCTCCGGCCCGCCGCGCCACCGGCCGCGGCCCTGCCACGAGGTTCGCCTCAGGGCGGGGCTCGCCGGCCGGGCTCGCTAGTCCGGCAGCGCGTAGGCGCCGGCGGCGATGTCCTCGAAGAGCGTCGGGCCGGTGGGTGTCCAGCCGAGCAGCTCCCGGGTGCGGTCGTTCGACGCGGCGACGTCCCGGCCGAAGAAGATGCCGATCCAGCCGAAGTGCGCGTCGGCGTCCGCCGGGGCTACCGGCCCGGTCGGCAGGCCCAGGTAGTCGCCGAGGGCGGCGGCGATGTCGCGGGAGGGCAGGCCGCTCTCGGCCACCGCGTGCACCCGGGAACCCGCCGGCGCCTTCTCCAGCGCGAGGCGGACCAGGCTCGCCGCGTCGCTGCGGTGCACCGCGGCCCAGCGGGTCGAGCCGTCGCCGACGTAGCCGGCGACGCCGCGCTCCTTGGCGATCCGCGCGAGTACCGAGGTGAAGCCGTGGTCACCCATGCCATGCACAGTCGGCGAGAAACGCAGCGCCACCGGGCGGACCCCGCGGTCGGCGGCCTCGAGGGCGAGGTTCTCGCTGCCGCCGCGCAGCGAGTCGACGCCACGGAACGGGGACGGGTCGTCCTCGGTCATCAGCCGCCCGGTGATACCGGAGGCCAGGCCGGAGGCGAGCAGGAACGGCCGGTCGCTGCCGGCGAGCGCGTCGAGCATCCGCGCGACGGCGGCGTGCTCGGTGCGCCCGGCGCCGGCGTAGTCGGAGAAGTCGTGGTTGAACGCGAGGTGGATGACGCCGTCGGAGGCCGCGGCCGCCTCGGCGAGGCCGTCGGGGTCGTCGAGGCTGCCGCGGTGGACGGTCGCGCCCTTGGCCTCCAGCGCGCCGGCCGCCGCGTCGGAGCGGGCGAGGCCGACGACCTTGTAGCCGTGGGCGAGAAGCTCGTGGGTCACGGCCGAGCCGATCCAGCCGGAGGCACCGGTGACGAAGACACGCATGGCTGGCTCCTTCGAAGATATGTCAGTTACTGACATCGACACTAGCACCGCATGTCAGAAGCTGTCATCACTACACTCGGTGGAGTGGGACGCTGGGAGCCGGACGCGCGCGGGCGGATGATGCGCGCCGCCGTCGAGCTCTTCGGCGAGCGCGGCTTCGAGCAGACCACCGCCGGCGACATCGCCGAGCGCGCCGGCGTCACCGAGCGCACCTTCTTCCGGCACTTCGCGGACAAGCGCGAGGTGCTCTTCGACGGCGCGAAGACCCTGGAGCGGACCGCGTGTGAGGCGATCCTGGCCGCGCCCGCCGACCTCTCGCCCCTCGATGCGGCCCTGGCCGGGATCGTGGCGGGTGGCGGCCTGCTGGGCGAGATCCGCGAGCACTCGGTTCGCCGCTCGCGCATCATCGCGGCCAACCCGAGCCTGCAGGAACGTGAGCTGCTCAAGCTGGCGGCGATGACCGACACGACGGCCGAGGCGCTGCGGGCCCGCGGCATCGGCGAGCCGGCCGCCAGCCTCGCCGCCCACAGCGCGATGACGGTCTTCCACATCGCGTTCGCCCGCTGGGTCTCGGCGGACGAACCGCCCAGCTTCGCCGTCTGCGTCGCCGACGCCGCCGCGGCGCTGCGCGCCCTGCTCTGACCCACGAGCGGTCCGGCGGCCAGCGACTTACGTGAGCACCTTTCTGTTGATGCCCGATCGCCCTGATCGATCCGAACGCGTCGCGAGCCGGCAGCCCGTCGGCCTTCAATAGATCACGCTGACATGCCCGAACCGTCAGTCGGCGAGCCTGCGCGCGATCACGGGCGGTTCCTTCCCGGCGAGCAGCCAGCCGGCGGCGGCCGCGACCAGCGGGATGCCGACGAGCAGGACCAGCGGGTACACCGGCGGCACCCGCCCGAAGACCGCGAGGTCATGCCGGTACACCGCCACCAGGCCGAGACCGGCACCGGCCGTGCCGAGGACCCCGCCAAGCAGCGCGAGCCCTCCGGCAGTGGCCGCGGTGAGCGTGCGCCTGATGCCGGCGCCGGCCCCGGTCGCCGTCAGGGTGCGCAGGTCGGCGGCGCCCTCGCCGCGGATCAGGCCGACGGTCATGGCCAGGACCGCGAGCGCGAGCAGCAGGCCGCCGGCCGTGGCGCCGGCCCGGACCGTCCGCACGCCCGGATGACCGTAGCGGAACTCGACGGTCAGTCCGGCCGCGGCGGCGATCCGCCGGGCGTCGGCCCGCTGCGCGTCGGTCAGCGGCTGCGCCGACTCGAGCAGCCAGCCGGCGCGGACCGGGGTGAGATGGCGGCGGGTGAGTGCGCCGGCCGTCAGCAGCGTGTCGGGCAGCGACGTGAAGCGGGGACCGCTGACGTGGGTGATGGGCGGCCGCCGCGCGTCGCGCCCGTCGTCGAAGATGACCAGAGGCCCGGTCCTGGCGGTGACCACGTCGGTGGCCGGCGGGATCTTCACGCCGTCGGCGCCCACGAGCCGCAGCAGGTCAGGCGTGGCGACGTACGCCGGGATCCCTTCGTACTCATTGCTGCCGCGTGGTAGGTCGACCTCCACGGCGCGCCGGACGGGCTCGTTGCCCTGCAGGCCCAGCTCCGGGCGGGCCGCCGGGTCGTAGGCCAGGTCCAGCGGGATCACGGCCGGATGCGGGAGCACCGCGGCGAGTTCGTCGACCTGCGCGGCCAGGCCCCGTAGCTGGGCGTCGGTCCGGATCGGCACCAGGCCGGGCGGGTCGCCGGGCCGCGCGATCCCGACGAGCAGCTGGTGATCGCCCAGATTTCCGCCCGTCGGGCTGCCCTGGATACCGGTCGTCACGACGATGACGGTGGCGGCGATGCCCAGCGCGAGACTGATCGCGGCCAGCGCGGCCCCGGACCGGGCCTGGTGGCGGCCCAGGTCGCGCAGCGCCAGCCGGACGGCAACCGGAGCCCGCCCACCCGCCGCGGCGAGCAGCCTGATCGCCGGCGGGCCCGCGAACAGCATCGCGAGCGCCATCGCCACCGTGCCGGCGACGATCAGGGCCGGGTGCTTCTTCTCGCCGGCCGCCAGCAGTCCCAGCCCGACGGCGAGGAAGAAGACGCTGACCAGCGCCGGGCGGTGCGACGGCCTGGGCGCGGGCGGACGGTCGGACAGCGCGAGCGTGACCGGCAGGCGCGACACCGCGCGGGCCGGCCACCAGGCCGCGGCCGTCGCCATCAGCACCGCGAGCAGCCCGACGCCGGCGACCAGCGGCCAGGGGATGTTCAGCCGGTCGACCCGGTGCCCGGCCGCCGGTTCCAGCCAGGCGGCCATCGCCGGCCAAAGCGCCAGCCCGAGGGCGGCGCCGGCTCCGGCCGCCAGCCCGCCGACCAGCAGGCCGGTGACGGCCATCATCAGCCGGACGTGGCGCGCGGTGGCGCCGATCGCCGCGAGCATCCCGAGCTGGCGCAGCCTGCGGTGGGCGAGCACGGCGAACCCCGCGGCCGCCACGAACGCGACGAGCAGGAGCAGGATCGTCGCGCCGCCGAGGACGAGGGTCGTGATCACCAGGTGGTCGGTGTTCGGCCCCTGCCCCATCACCTGGCCCACGGTCGTCAGGTGGAGGGCTTCGAGGCCAGGTCCGCTGTTCCTGGCGAACACCGACACGGTCTGCGGCGGGGCGGCGGCCGCGGGCGCGACCAGGACGAAGTCGTCCGTCAGGTCGCTCGGGTCCTCGGCGATGCCGACGATCGTCCGCGCGTGGCCGTCGAGCGCGACGGTGCCGCCGAGCCGCAGCCCGAGCAGCTTCGCCACCCCGGTGGTGACGGCCGCCTCGTTCGGCCCGGACGGGTACCGGCCGCGGTGGATGGCGAGCAACTGCCCGGTGAAGGTGCCGTGCGGCGTCTGCTCGCGGTAGTCGACCGCCTTGGCCAGGCCCGCGACGCTGTACCCGGAGTGGCCGATCACATCGATCGTTCCGAACGCGTGGCGCAGGGTGGCGACGTCGGCCGCCATGTCCGCCGCGCGGCCGTTCTGCCCATTGAGCACGTACACGGCCCCAGCCGTGCCGAGCTTGGGATCGGCCTGCCGCGGCACGTTGTACAGCGTGGTCCCGCCGCAGACCGCCACGGCCACCGTCATCAGCAGCAGGAGGGTCACCAGCACCTGGGAGCGCCACTCGCGACGCAGCATCCGCCAGGCCCACCGAGCCATCGCCCGCCGGGCCGGGAGCCCGCCTTCGGCCCGGGTGCGCGGCTGCCCGGCCGCCGGGCGGGGCGGCGCCTGCACGCTCATCGCGGCGCCTCCGCCCGCAGCAGCGACTCGGGGCCGGCCGCCGGGCCGGCCTGGTCCACGGCGACGCCGTCGCGCACGAACACCACGCGGTCGGCCCAGGCGGCGAGCTGGGCGTCGTGGGTCGCCAGCACGGCGGCCGCGCCGTCCTTGCAGGCGTTGCGCAGCAGCCGCATGACGTTCTCGCCCGCCTGGGTGTCCAGCGAGCCGCTCGGCTCGTCGGCCAGCAGCAGCCGGCGCTCGCCGACCAGCGCGCGGGCGATGGCGACCCGCTGGCGCTGCCCGCCGGACAGCTCGTCGGGGAAGCTGCCCGCCCGGTCCGCCAGGCCGAGCGTGTCGAGCGCGCGGCGCGCCACCTCGGCCGCCCGCCTGGCCTTCAGGCCATCCAGCTCCAGCGGCAGCGAGATGTTCTCGGCGGCGGTGAGCCCTGGCAGCAGGTTGAAGTCCTGGAAGACGTAGCCGACGTGGCGTCGTCGCATCCGGGCGCGGTCGGCCGCCGACATGCCCGCCAGCGAGGTGCCCTCGACCAGGACGTCGCCGCTGGTCGGCTGCTCCAGACTGCCCGCGATGGTCAGCAGCGTGGACTTGCCGGAGCCGCTCGGGCCCATGATCGCGACCATCTCGCCAGCCCGGACCGACAGGTCGACGCCTGCCAGCGCGCGTACCTCGGTCGGTCCCGAGCCGTACACCTTGGTCACGGCGCGCAGCTCCAGGACGGGGGCGGCCGGGACGGCATCCGCCGGGACGGCATCCATCGAGGTCGAGGTCACCGGGCCGCCCTCGCGGTGCGCCGAGCCGGGGCAGGGGCCGGCGCCGCGGCGGACGCCACGGGTGGGCGGTGCCGCAGCCGGCCCTCCGCCGCGTCCAGCCAACGGACGACCGCCTCCAGCCGGAAGATCTCGGCGTCCGCGACCAGCAGCAGCCCGAGGTCGTCGGCGGCGGCGTCCTCTTTCAGCCGGGTGTAGCGGCTCATCGTCTCGATCAGGTGGCGCCGGTGGCTCTGGAGGATCCCGGCCACGTCGACCTCCGGCAGCCGCGCGGCGACCAGCACCTTGATGACCAGCTCGTCGCGGGGCGGCGCGTCGGCGCCGGGCGGCGTCGTAAGCCAGCGGGCCAGCTCGGCGCCGCCCTCCGGCGTGATCCGGAACGTCTTCTGCGGCCCCGGCTCATCGCCGTCGTCCGATGCCACCAGCCCGTCGCGTTCGAGCCTGGCCACGGTCGTGTAGACCTGCCCGACGTTGAGCGGCCAGACCTCGCCGGTGCGCGCCTCGAACTCCTGGCGCAGCTGGAGGCCGTACTTCGGGCCCTCGCTCAGGAGAGCCAGCAGGGCATGTCGCACGCTCACGGGAAAGTCCTCTCGGAGAATACTCGGTATCATACCCGGTATACACCAAGCTTGACGAGACCCCCGCGCGTCAACGCGTCAAACTCATTCCTCGACGGCACCGTCTGGACGGGGCGCGCTCCCCCGGCGGCCCGCGAAGACCCGGTAGGCGGGGCGCAGCTCCTCCCGCAGGTCGCCGAGCGGTTCCACCACCAGCGGCCCGCACAGGTCCAGCAGGATGTCGGGGCGGGCCGGCCCGTGATCCTCGGACCGGACGCCCGAGCCGCCGGCGGAGACCGGGGCGGACCAGAACGCGGACGGGGAGCTGGGCAGCGGTTCCCCGGTCTCGTCCGTCGTCCCACCGCCCGGCTGGCCGGCCGCGACCTGAGGCCATCCCCCGGACCAAACGTAAGGTTGGGCGCCACCAGAGCTGGACGCCGAGGCCGGCCGCAGGCGCCGGATGCCGGTAAGGAGGGCGTCGCGTTCACGGCCGCGCAGCGCGAGGAGCGCGAACGCGTCGAGGTCCATCGACTCGCCGAGCCGGTGGCAGGCCGCCACGAGGTGCGCGCACGGCCGCTGCCAGTCGGCGCAGGTGCAGTCCATCGCCAGGTCGTCGGCCCGGGTCGGGAGCAGCGAGAGCCCGAGCAGCGCGAACGCGTCCTCGATGTCGGGGGGCATCGAGCCGGCCAGCAGCGCGGCGGCGTACCGGGCCTGCGACGCGAGCGCCCGCTCGATCCGCCCCCAGTCGGTGTCACCGAACGTCCGGACCGCGAGGCGGGTCTTGTGCAGGTCCTCTCTCTGGTCGCGGACCATCGCGACGACGAGGTTGCCGGACCGCCGCACGCTGAGCACCGCCTCGGTGCGGGCCAGGGCACGGCCGGCGCGCAGCGGCTCGGGCGGGCTCATGCCCTCGATCAGCGCGAGGAACCGGGACGACCACCAGGACCGGTCAGCCATCGACGGCCTCCGGGGCGAGCGCGACGAGGTCGCGCAGCTCGTCGGTGTTCAGCGACGCGAGCCAGCTCTCCCCGCCGCCGACGACGGTCCGGGCGAGCGCCGCCTTGTCCACCAGGATCCGGTCGATCCGCTCCTCCAGCGTGCCCATGCACAGCAGGGTCCGGACCCACACGTCACGGCGCTGCCCGATCCGGTGCGCGCGGTCGGTCGCCTGCGCCTCGACCGCCGGGTTCCACCAGCGGTCGACGTGGACGACGTGGTTCGCCGCGGTCAGGTTGACGCCGGTGCCGCCGGCCTTGAGTGACAGCAGGAACACCCCAGGGCCGGCTTCGGTCTGAAACCTCTCGACGAGCACGTCCCGCTCGGCCGCGCGCAGGCCGCCGTGCAGGAACGACACCTCCACCCCCAGCCGGGTCGACAGGTAGGGCGCGAGCATGGCACCGAAACGGGCGAACTGGGTGAAGCAGAGCGCCCGATCGCCGCTGGCGACGACCTGTGCGAGCAGATCCTCCAGCCGGGCGAGCTTGCCGGAGCGCCCGGACAGCGCCGAGCCGTCCCCGAGCAGGTGCGCCGGGTGGTTGCAGACCTGCTTGAGCCTCGTCATCGCCGCGAGCACCACGCCGTTGCGCCGGACCGGGGACGAGGCGTCCCGCAGCCGTTCCATCATGTCGTCGACGACGGCCCGGTACAGCGACGCCTGCTCGGCCGTCAGCGTGCAGAGCTGGCGCAGCTCCACCTTCGCCGGCAGGTCCCGCAGCACCGCCGGGTCGGTCTTCACCCGGCGCAGCACGACCGGGCGGATCCGTGCGCGCAGCCGGGCGGTCGCGTCGGGGTCGCCGTACCGTTCGATCGGCACCGCGTAGCGGGCGTGGAACAAGCTGGCCGAGCCGAGCAGGCTCGGGTTGACCGCCCGCATGATCGACCAGAGGTCGCCGAGCCGGTTCTCCACCGGGGTGCCGGTCAGCGCTATCCGGTGGCGCGCGGACAGCCGGCGAACGGCCCGGGCCTGCGCGGTCGCGGCGTTCTTGATCTGCTGCGCCTCGTCGAGGACGAGCCGGTCCCAGCCGACCGGGCGGAACTCCTCGATGTCGCGGGCGAGCTGCGTGTAGGTCGTGAGGACGAGGTCATGGCGGCTGGCGGCCTCGGCCAGCGGTCTACCGCCGCCGCCCGCGTGATGGGTGTGGACCGTGAGGCCGGGCGCGACCTGTTCGGCCTCGCGCCGCCAGTTGCCGAGCACGGAGGTCGGGCAGATGACGAGGGTGGGCTCCCGCCGGGCGCCGGCTCGGGAGAGCAGCTCCAGCGCCAGGACCTGGATGGTCTTGCCCAGGCCCATGTCGTCGGCGAGGACCGCGCCGACGCCGAGCCGGTCGAGCAGAGCGAGCCAGGCCAGGCCGTGCTCCTGATAGGGCCGCAGCCGCACGCCCAGGCCGGCGGGCAGCCCGACCGGGGTCAGGCCGGCACGGGCCTGACCGGCGTCGGCCGGGCAGAGCTCGCCGGCGGCGCCCGCGAGCAGGGCGCCCAGCCAGCCGTCCGCGACCACCTCGACCTCACCGTCGGAAGCCTCGCCGGCACTGGGAAAGAGACCTGTTTGGGCGAGGACGTCGCGAACGGTCAGCTGGCCGCCGGCGGACTGACGGGCCAGGTCGACGCTGGCCAGCTGACCGGGGCTCACCCGCGTCCAGCGGCCCCTGACCTTGACCAGCTCCGCCTCGGCCGCCGCGAGGCTGTCAAGCTCGGCGTCGGTGAGCTCGACGTCGCCCAGGCTGACGGCCCAGCGGAAGTCCACGATCCGGTCGAGGTCCGTCGTGACGTCCCGCAGGACCGGCGCCACCGGGTGCACCGCGCGAACGGTGAGCCGGGACGCCGGGCGGGCCGGCCGCGTCCACCACGACGGTACGAGCACCCCGAAGCCCTCCTGTCCGAGGGCGCCGGTGAGGCGCAGGAACTCCCGCGCCTGGTCGAGGTCCAGGTCCAGGCCGGTCGGCCTGGCCTCGCGCAGGGCCCGGCCCAGCCCGGGCCAGACGGCGACCGCCCGCCCCAGCCCGGCGAGCAGCGACTCCTCGGCGTCGGTGGCCCAGCTCGTCGGCCCGGCCGGGCGGCGGGCCCAGACCTCGCCGGCCAGCACCTGGACGCCGGGGTCCGCGACCGCCTGGAGCAGGAAGTCGACCCGCCAGGCGTCGACATCGCCGGGGGCCGTCCGCGACAGCGCTCCCGGTTCGCCCAGCCGGAAGCACACCCGCGTCGGCCAGGGCCGCGCCCCGCCCGCCCGCCACGCCGCGACCTTGGCGGCGAGCTCGCCGATCGGGGCGCCGGCGGCGGTGAGCCGCGGGTCACCGTCGAGGGCGCGCAGCCAGCCGGCCGTCGCGCCCACCAGCCCCGACCGCCGCGGGCCGCGGGCCTTCGGGGCAGGCGTCTTCGGGGCAGAGGTCTTCGGGGCAGAGGTCTTCGGGTTCTGGTCGTTCGGCAGGCGGGCGGCCCGCCGCAGCCGATCACGGGCGTGGGCGTCCACGAGAGCGTCGAGTGCCGCGCTCAGCGCGCGGGCCGGGTTCGTCCCGGCGGCGTCCCCGTCCGGGGCGGCCCGGAACGACGGCGGCATCGCGGCACCCAGCTCATCGAACCGTTCGGCGTCCGGCCCGGTGCGGACGGGCAGCCAGCAGGCGAGCGGCTCGGCGCCGTCGCCGGCGACCGCGGGCAGGACCCGGCCTCGGTCGACCAGGTCCGCCGCGAACCCGTCGACGGCCAGCAGGAACAGCGCGGACGCCCCGAGCCGGACCGCCTCGCCAGAGCCGAACGTGAGCGGAAGGCTCGGCCGGACCGCGTCCACCAGCCAGCGCCGCAGGACCGGGCTGCGCCCGGCTGCCTCGGGACCGGCCGGCGCCGGCCCGGCTTCGGCCAGGGCGGCCGCCAACTCCGGTGACGCGGCTGGTCCCGTGGCCGTCGTCGGCAGCAGGAGGGCGCACCGCGCCGCCCCGGCCGCGCTGCCACGGGCCCCGGTGCGCCTGGTTGCCGGCCCGCCGCCAGCCCCGGCTGGCGGCCCGGTCACGAGCGGCGCGAGGTCCGAGCCCGCGGCCGCGAAGGGATGCCTGCCGTCGTCGGCCGGGAACGCCTCGCCGCGCCGACGCGTGTCCTCGGCCCACAGCCAGACCCCGTCGGCAGCCGTGCCGACGGCGTGCACGACCAGCATCGATACCCCCAGGGGCGGGCCGCCCCGGCCTCGGACCTCGCCAGGGCGCTCGCCCCAGAGCTTACGGACGGCCTCCGACACCACACCGGATCCGGCCAGAGCGGCCAACCGCGCACAGACTCGGGCTCACGCGCCGCCAGTCGATGAGTCCGGGCGCCCGGAGCGGTCGCAGCGGTCATGGAAACCACCAATCTCGCCACCCTGTACGACTCACCGGTGCTCGACTGGGCGGGGATAGAGGCCCGGCTCGGGCGGGGCCTGCCGCAGGCACCCCACGCCGGCGGCCCGGACCGTCACACCTGCTGGCTCGCCACGATCAACCCGGACGGTAGCCCGCACGTCACCGGCATCGGCGCGCTGTGGACCGGCGGCACCTTCTGGTTCGAGACCGGGCGGGGCACCCGTAAGGGACGCAACCTCGCCCGTGACCCGCGCTGCACGCTCAGCGTCGCCGCCCACGAGTTCGACCTGACCGTCGAGGGCACGGCGGACCTGGTCACCGATGCGGAAACGGTCGCCGAGCTCGCGGCGCTCTGGGCCGGCCAGGGGTGGCCGGCCAGGGTCGACGACACCGGCCTCGCGCTCACCGCCGAGTTCAGCGCACCGTCGGCGGGGCCGCCGCCCTGGCACGTGTACCGCCTGACGGTCCGCGCCGCGACAGCCCTGGCCACCGTCGACCCCGGTGGCGCGACCAGGTGGCGCTTCTAGCGGGAGCCGGGACCCAGACCGGCGCGGTTCATCGCATCCGCCAGAGCTGCACCGTGCTGTCGTCTCCGCCGGCGGCGAGGGTATGGCCGTCGGCCGTGAACGCCACCATCAATGAGCCGCTGTCCTACCAGCCGAGCATCATCCACCGGGGCCTGCGCACGCTGCCCGTCGAGCTGACGGCCACCGCTGCCTGACACCTCGGAGCCGGCGGTTGTCGTCGCGCCCGACGGACGGACCGACCGGTCGAGGTCCCAGCGGGTCGCGTGTGGGTGGGGCTTCCGGCCAGAATCGGAGCATCGCTGACGGTCAGCGCGCACCCGCGCCCGCGAGGAGCTGCTCATCACCAGCACCGGCGTCCCCGAAGCAGACGGCGTTCCTGACGCAGCCGGCTCCGCCGCGCCCGAGGACGGTCTCGGCCGAGGCCACAACGGGCGGCCACCGCTCGTGGTCCTCGTGCACGGCGCCCGCGACCAGGGATCGAGCTTCGACCGCGTCATCGCGCTCCTGGACGACCTGGAAGTCATCTCCTACGACCGCCGCGGCTGGGGGGACGAGCCGGACTGGGACGGCGTCCCCGCCGGCGTCGACGGTCACACCGACGACCTGCTCACCCTGGTCGGGGAACGATCCGTGACGGTCATCGGGCACAGCTGGGGCGGCCACGTGGCCGTGGCCGCGGCCATCCGGCGGCCCGACCTCGTCGGGTCCGTCGGCCTCTGGGAGACGGCGTTGCAGTGGGAGCCGTGGTGGCCGGCGGACCATCGGCAGCTCATCAGCAACGCCGTAGCCCGGCTGAAGGAGAAACCACCGGGCACGCCGCGGCAGAACCGCGAGCGTCTGCTGTTCATAGCGGAGGCGATGGAGATGTTCTCCGCGCCCTATGACCTGGCCCGGCTGAAGGCCCGGTGCGTCGTCGGCTACGGCGACGCGCCTTCCCCCATCTTCGAACCCGGCGTGCGCGCCTTCGCCGAGCTCATGGACGCCGAGCGGTTCGAGCTGCCCGGCGCCACCCACATGGCGCATCGCGAGAACCCGGGCGACTTCGCCCGGTTCGTGCGGCGCGCGGTCACGCTGAGCCGGCCAGGCGCACCCGCCTGACCGGCCCAGCGTGCCCGGCTCGGCCTGACGGGCTCAGCTCGTCCAGCAGGTGACGACGGCGTCGCGCAGCTCGTAGCTCATCAGGCCGTCGCACCACGTCATGTCCGGGACGCGGGCGAGGCGGACGTCGGTCAGGCGACGTCATCCAGTTGTTCGCGCTGCTGCTACTGCGCGACCGCCAGAAACGGAGAAGGCCATCGTCGGCGGGCGCAGCGCCACAACCCGCCTGGCGCCGCCGCCGTGATACATCTACATATAACAGCCCCCCGGCGGGCGCATACATCGATCGGTCCGCGACCGCCGCCACCAGGCGCGGCCCCGCGCCAAGAACCGGTCCGGGGGCGGCGACGCCCTCGCCCGCCGACCTCCGAGGAGCGAACACCGTGCGGCTTCTTCCGAAGCTGACACCGACGAACACCTCGTTCTGGACGTCCGGTCGTCGTGTCCGCCGCCTAGACCGCCGGCGACCGGCCCAGGCCGGCGATCCGGGTCGAGGCGGTCGGCACCCAGATCCTCGAGCGGGTCTCCTGGGACCAGGGCACCCTCACCCACGAGCCGCAGGTCCTCGGCCAGGCCGCGCACCTGTGGAGCAGGACCAGCCTGCGCCCGGCCGACGTCGACGTCGCGCTGCTCTACGACGGCTTCACCTTCAACGCCGTCTCGTGGCTGGAGGCGCTCGGCTTCTGCGGGCTCGGCGAGGCGCAGGACTGGATCGACAAGGGCCGCCGGATCGCGCTCGACGGCGAGCTGCCGGTCAACCCGCACGGCGGCCAGCTCTCCGAGGGGCGCACGCACGGCTTCGGGTTCCTCTACGAGGCGGTGGCCCGGCTGCGCCAGGAGGCGGGCGACCGCCAGGTCGCGGGCGCCCGCACCGCCGTCGTGACCACCGGCGGTGGCACCCCGTCCGGCGTCCTGCTGCTCCAGCACGACCCCGGCTGACCACACGCTCGGGCGCACCCCAGGCCCACCCCGGATCGGGAGAACGACGATGAACGAATCGGCACCGGCGCCGGTAGCCGTGGTCACCGGCGCGGCGAAGGGCATCGGCCGGGCCGTCACGCGGCGGTTCGTCGCCGACGGCGGGCGGGTCGCCGCGGGCGACATCGACGAGGCCGGCCTCGCCGCGCTCGCCGACGAGCTCGGACCGGACGCACTCGCCACCGCCCGCTGCGACGTGACCGTCGAGGCCGACGTCGCGTCGCTCGTCGAGCTGGCCGCGGCGCGGTTCGGCCGGCTGGACACCGCGGTCGCCAACGCCGGCGGCGGGTCGCTCAGCGAGATCGCCGACCACGGCTTCGACGAGTGGCGCCGCGTCGTCGACCTCTGCCTGCACGGCGTGTTCCTGACCGTCAAGCACGCCGGCCGGGCGCTGCGCGACGCCGGGCACGGTGGCTCGATCATCGCGCTGGCCAGCCTCAACGCGATCCAGGCCGGCCGCGGCATGGGGGCGTACTGCGCGTCGAAGGCCGGCGTGGTCGCGCTGACCGAGGTCGCCGCGCTGGAGCTCGGCCGGCACGGCATCCGGGTGAACGCGCTCGCGCCGGGGCTCGTGCGCACGGCCCAGACCGGCGGGGTGTGGGCGCTGCCGGGCGTCCTCGACGAGTTCGTCGAGAACACGCCGCTGGGGCGGTTCGCCGAACCGGAGGAGATCGCCGAGCTGGTCGCGTTCCTCGCCTCCGACCGGGCGTCGTTCATCTCCGGCGCGCTGTACAGCATCGACGGAGGCGCGCGGACGAGACGCTACCCCGACATGGTCGCCGGGGTCGAGCGGCTGCTCGCCGGCGACACGCCCGTCGCTGGCTGAGCATCGCCGCCGCGGCGGCCCGGTTGGCGCGGTCCCGCCAGTTGGCAGGGCGCCCGCTTCTAGCGCGCCAGCTCACTGATCTCTATATGTTTCAGATGGCCCTTGCGCCGTCCGGGCGCGTGGCGCACGGCGCGAAAACCGAAGGGGTTCCCCATGGGCAAGCTTGAGGGCAAGGTCGCCTTCATCACCGGGGCCGCGCGCGGCCAGGGCCGCAGCCATGCCATCCGGCTGGCGAGCGAGGGCGCGGACATCATCGCGATCGACCTCTGCGAGCAGATCGAGAGCGTCCCCTACCCGCTCGGCACCCCTGAGGACCTGGCCCAGACGGTCAAGGAGGTCGAGGCGCTCGGCCGCGGCATCGTCGCCGCCAAGGCCGACGTCCGCGAACGCTCCCAGTTGCGCGCCGCCGTCGACGAGGGCATCGCGCGGTTCGGCCGCCTCGACATCGTCCTCGGCAACGCCGGCGTCTGCCCCTGGGACGACTTCTCGCTCGCCAGCGGCTTCGTCGACTGCACCGACGTCGACCTGATCGGCATCATGAACACCGTCGCCGTCAGCCTGCCGCACCTCACCGCCGGCGCCTCGATCATCCTGACCGGCTCCACCGCCGGGATGATGAAGGGCACGACGGAGGCCATGGGCAACACCGGCGGGGTCGGCTACTCCTGGGCGAAGCAGACCGTGGCGCGCTACACCGAGGTCCTGGCGCTGCAGCTCGCGCCGCACAGCGTGCGGCTCAACGCGATCCACCCGACCAACGTCAACACCAACCTGCTGCAGAACGACCGGATCTACAAGACGTTCCGGCCCGACCTGGAGAACCCGACCCGCGCGGACGCCGAGCTGGCGTTCCCGGTGCTGCAGTCGATGCCGATCCCGTACATCGAGCCGAACGACGTCAGCTCGCTGGTGCTGTTCCTCGCCTCGGACGACGCCAGGTACATCACCGGCCTCAACCTGCGCCTCGACGCCGGCGGCATGCTCAAGGGCGAGCCGGCCTTCTGACGGTTCGCTGGCCGCCGCCGGCCCTGGGGCCGGCGGCGGCCGCGCTCGGTACCGCAGAACGGCCGCGCCGGGTCAGGCCCTGGGCTGGGCGGCCCAGTCGTCACGGTTGGCTCGCACCGCGTCCACGACCCGGCCCCAGCCGGCGAGGCTCTCGGTGATCCGCATGTCGAACGGGCTGGTCGTGCGGAACTCCAGCACCTCCACTCCGTCGGGGCCGGCCGTGTAGGTGTACGGGCGGTCGGCCGGCTGGAAGAAGCCGTCGCCCTCGCCCAGCACGGTGTTGCCCATCCGCAGCTCGCCGCGGGCCACGTAGTAAAGGCAGTCGGCGCTGTGGGAGTGCCGCGGCAGCACGTAGCCCGGGCTGAACCGGGACCACACCAGGCTGGTGCCCCCGGACTCCGGGTCGCCGAACAGCACCCGCACGACCTGGCCGCCGCCCATCGCCCATTCGAGGAACTGCTCGGGCGCCTCCGGGGTCAGGACCGGCATCGACATCATCCCGGTCTCGTGCAGCAGCGGCGCCTCGGCGAGCCGGAAGGCCTCGCGCCGGGGCGGCGCCTGGGCCGTCCCCTCGGTCGTCGTCTCGGTCATGGCGGTGCCCGCCTCCTTCTGGCTTGGCTGAGCCGACCTTACGACCCGGCCCGACAATTATCTAGATGTATAGGTGAAGAGCTCGTGGGACCCGGGCTTGCGTTGATAGCTCTAGACTTTTTCGCCTAGGCTGCGGACGTGGACAGCACTTGGGCCTCGGCCGGCCGAGAAGGCTCCTCGCTTCGGCGCCGCCAGGCCGGAGGCTGAGGTGGACCTCGGCATCCGGGACAGCGGTTTCGTCGTCGTCGGTGGGACCGCGGGCATGGGCCTGGCCACCGCGCAGGTTCTCGTCGCCGACGGAGCGCGGGTGGTGCTCGTCGGCCGGGACGCCGACCGGGCCAAGGCCGCCGCCGAGCGCGTCGGCGAGCGGCGGGCGACGGCGGTGACCGGTGACGTCAGCCGCCCCGGTGAGGCGGAACGGATCCTGGCCGCGGCGGTCGAGATTCTCGGCAGGCTCTCCGGGATCGCCGTGACCACCGGAACCTCGACGGCGGGGCACCGCAGCCTGGAGACGGCCTCGGACGACAGCTGGGCGGAGGCTGTCGACGACGTGCTGATGGGCACCGTGCGCACCGTCCGCGCGGCCGTCCCGCACCTGGTCGCGGCCGGCGGCGGGACGGTGGTGACGACGGGGGCTTACGGCATGCGCGCCTACCACCCGGACCGGCTGCCGTACGTCACGCTCAAGAGCGGTGTCGCCGCGTTCACCAAGACCATCGCCCGGGCGTACGGCGGCGCGGGGGTCCGGGCGAACTGCGTCTGCCCCGGCGCGATCGAGACGGGCTCGCTCGCGGCCCTGCGCCAGGCGCTCGCGCGGGAACGCGGCGTGGCGCCCGAGGGCCTGCTGGAGCAGGTGATGGTCGACGAGTGGCACATGGACGTCGCCCTGCGCCGCCCGGGCACGCCCGCCGAGGTCGGCGAGCTGTTCGCCTTCCTGCTGTCACCCCGCGCCGGGTACCTCACCGGCGCCGTCATCAACATCGACGGCGGCACCCAGTTCTGACTGGCGGCGACCTCTCCGTCGACGCCGGCCGATCCGCGACCGCAACGCCGCCGAGACCGGGCAGCGATGTGCGGGGTGTTCGCTCATTACGCGGCTCTGTGGGCAGCCGGCGGTTCGTCACCGCCTCCACACGGCCATCGGAGGACAGTCCCTGCCATGAGGGCCGCCTTACACGAAACCGCGGACGGCGAGCACCCCGACCGGGTGACGCGACACGACGGGCCCGGCCATCTGGTGGTCTCCGAACATCCGGTCCTTCGCCGGTTCTGGTACGCGGCCTGCCTCGCGCACAACGTCCGCGACGAGCCGGTGGCCGGATCCGGCGGCTGTGGACCGATCTGGTCACCGGCCGGTGGCTGCCGTCCTGGTAGTCAGCGCTGGCCCGCCTCGACTGCCGGCGCCGCGCACGTCCGACATCGGCCGCCGTCGTGTTCCGGATTACCTCGTCACGGTCCGACCGGATATGGAATCGGTGGCGCCACCGTCCGACCGGGCCGGACACACGGTCGATGCATGACAGATCGTTACGAGACCACCGTCGGAGCACCCGGGCGGCGCCGCGGGGACGACACGCTGTCGCCAGACCTCAACGCCACGAGTACCTCGGCCCGTCCAGGCACACCCCGGACCAGCCCTAATCCAAGCGCAGGCGGGCGCTCCACCTGCGCTACTCTTGCCGTATGACCCGACCGCCGTCAGCTACCGGCCTGAGATTTCAACTGAGCTCGCGCGCCGTGTCCAGCCGCGATCTCGTCCAGGAATCGCTGACGAAAATAGACAGGCTCGAAGCTCGCATCGGTGCATTCATCAGCCGCGCGGACCCCGAGGATCTGCTGAGTACGGCGAGTCACATTGACGACCTGCGCGCGAAGGGCGAGGAGGTACACCCGCTCGCCGGCATTCCCGTCGCCGTCAAGGACAACATCGCGGTGCGGGGCATGGAGATGACCTGCGGCTCCCGCATCCTCGAGGGATATCGGCCTCCCTATGACGCGACGGCGGTCGGGCGTCTGCGTGATGCCGGTCTCATCATTGTCGGCAAGACCAACATGGACGAGTTCGGGTTCGGGTCCAGCACCGAGAACTCGGCGTTCCACACCACGAGGAACCCGGCGAACCTGGACATGGTGCCGGGCGGCTCCAGCGGCGGTTCCGCCGCCGCCGTCGCGGCCGGCATCGTGCCGTGGGCGCTCGGCACGGACACCGGCGGGTCGATTCGCCAGCCGGCCGCGCTCTGCGGGGTCGCCGGTTTCCGGCCCACGTTCGGCTCCGTGTCGCGCTACGGGCTCGTCTCGTATGCCTCGTCCATGGACCAGATCGGCCCCCTCGCGAAGAGCGTGGATGACGCTGCCGCGCTGCTGTCGGTCATCGCGGGGCCCGACCCGAGAGACTCGACCTGCTTTCCCCACCACCTGGGCCAGGTCGACCAGATACCGGGGACGCTGCGGGTCGGCGTACCGCAGGAGTACCTGAGCGACGCCTGCCAGCCGGCGGTGACGAAGGCGATCGCCGACGTCTCGGAACACCTTTCCGCGCTGGGCTGGAAAGTCACTCCCGTCTCGCTCCCGCTGACCGAGTACGCCCTCTCGATCTACTACATCATCGCCTCGGTCGAGGCCGCCAGCAACCTGGCCCGGTATGACGGGGTGAAGTACGGCTACAGCCTCCCGGACACGGACACCTGGGAGGAGATGCTCATCGGCACCCGCACGAAGGGCTTCGGCGACGAGGCCAAGCGCCGTATCATCCTCGGCACGTTCGCCTCCTCCGCCGGGTACCAGGACCAGTACTACGCCCGCGCCTGCAACGCCCGCGAACTGCTGAGCGCGGAATTCCGGCGGGCCTTCGAGAACGTCGACCTGCTGCTCACGCCCATCTCGCCGACGACCGCCTGGCGGCTAGGCGAGAAGACGACGGATCCCATCCAGATGTACCTCTCGGATGTGTTCAGTATTCCGGCCGCGCTGGCCGGGATACCGGCCTCCGTGATTCCCGTGGGAGCCGATGCCGAAGGCCTTCCGGTCGGTGTCCAGCTCTGCGGCCCGCCAGGCGCCGACAGCCTCGTCCTCGCCGCGTCGAGAGTGGTCGAGTCACTCACGGTCGCCGAGTAGCCGGCCGTAGTTCGGAGGGACGCGTGGCGAGGAGCGAGAGCGTCGGCCCGCTGCTGGTCGAGGTGACCCGCGGGCCAGTCGCCGAGAACAGGTACACGGCCCATGTCGTCGCCGTGTGCGACCAGAAGCTGGTCGCGTCCGCGGGAGATCCCGGCCTGGTCAACCCGATGCGGTCGACCGCCAAGCCGTTCATCGCCAGCGTCATCGCCGAGCACACCGGCGACGCGCTGAGCCAGGAGGAGCTGGCGCTGGTCTCCAGCTCACATAACGGCGAGAAGTACCACACGCGTCTTCTGCAGGCCATCCTGGGACGCCAGGGGCTCGACAAGGCCTGGCTGTGCTTCGGCAGCCACGCTGCCATCGAACCATCCGTCGAGTTCGAGCCACCCCTTCAGGGACCGCTCGTCGCGGGCCTGCAGAACAACTGCTCGGGCAAGCATGTCGGCCTCATGATCCTGGCGAAGGCGATGGGCCAGGATCCCGCCTCCTACGCCGATCCCACCGGTCCGGCCCTCGCCCTGGTGCGGACCAGGATGGAGAGCCTCGCCGGCTCGGTCCACTCGCCGGTCCTGGAAATGACTGACGGCTGCGGGGTGCCGACTTTCGGCCTGACTCTCGAGAACATGGCCCGGCTGTACTCACTGCTCGTCGGCTCCGCGACGCCGCCGTGGCTGCGGCTGGTTCAGGAATCCATGCTGCGGTATCCCTACGCGATCGCCGGCGAGGGCAGGATCGCGACGGCGATCCTGCGGACCGGCATCGTCGCGAAGGACGGCTTCGACGGCCTGTTCGCGCTTGCCTTCGAGCGGGCCGGTTCTCCCTGTGCGGTCATCGTCAAGGTGGATTCTGGCTCGGACCTTGTCGCGCGGGAAATCGCCGCCCGGATAGTCGAGATGCTGGTCGGTAAGAGCTTCGAACCAACGGACTACAACCGCTCCCGCGTGGTGAGAAACCAGCTCGGCACCCAGGTGGGCGAGATGACTCTCGACGACGGGGTACTGGAGCAGATCGTCTCGGCGCTCCCGGGCTGAGTAACCAGCTCAGTGTGGGCCGCCGCCGGCGATCGCCGACGGCCGAGCGGATCCTGACGGCCCCCGCACCGCCGCCCGGAAACACGCGGACGGTCACGGCGTTTCGTCAGCCAGCAGGGGGCCGGGCCGCCACTCCGCTGACGCCGGGCGGTGTCATCCCGCGTGGTCGAGCCGGGTGGCGCGGTCGTGGGCCTCGCGGGCGTCGAGCAGCTGGCTGCTGCTGCCAGCAGGCGGCGCGTCACGGTTCTTCGACAGGTACGCACAGGCGGACGAGGCGGCGGTACGACGGGCGCGCGGGCTGGCCGCGATGAAGAGCCTGTTCCTGATGCTGATGGGCCAGAACGGGGACCGCGGTCTGCCCGGCGGCAAGCCGAACTGGGGGCCCGCAGGCCGGTCGGCACTTGATCGTGCCTTGAAGGGCCTTTGACGTCGGCATAGATCGACTGGTGCCACCTCGTCCTCGGCTCCCTCGCCGGGAGCAACCGCATGTCCTCCGTCTACCCCGCGACGGTCAAGCCCTCATCGTGGCCCTCTGCGTCACCGGCTCGTTCGTCGTCGCCCTCGTGGCCGGCATCCTCGCCCACACCGACGGCGCCTCCCTGCCCGCCGCGGTGAAAGGCGGCGGAACCGCGTTCGCCCGCGCGATGAGGCTGGCCGTCGTCGTGGAGCGCTGTAGCCGCGCGGGCGGCACGCCGTCGCTGGCGACCGATGGATACCTGCGGCCCTCCGGGTACGGCGGTAGGCGGCTCAATGGACGCCGGGACGGTGCGGCCGACCGCCGGAGCGAGCGACATGGGGTTTTTCGATGGATGCCACCGGTACGTAACGTCGACGGCAGAGAGTCGGGGAGCCCCATGGTCGGACAGCCCCGCAGTCGCGGAGCCGCACGGTCGGTGGGCCCCGGATCGGGACGGAGGTGTGCCGGATGACGCAGGACCGCAGTGTCGACATGCGCCGCCACGTTCACCGGCACGCCTGGACGCGCGGACGGATCGCGCACGGCGCCTGACGGACGAGCGCCGTCGGCCCCAGCAGGCCCCGGCCCTCGGGCCGATCGGGTGCCGACTCGCGCCGACCCTGGTGCCACAGCTGGCACCCCCGCCGATCCTTCCGTCCCGCGCCCCTGCCGCGCGGCCCAGCTCCCTGCGAGGCAATCCCGTGACCGACCTCCTCACCGCGCCCGACGCGACGCTGATGCTGCGGCCCCGCCGGGGTCTGTGTGGCGATTCCGGCGCATCCGCAGGCGGAGATCCCCGCCCGGATGGCGTTGACGACCTTTCCCGCCGTAGAGCGGGCGCAGCGGCCCGAGAACCTGCCGCTCGACCCGCGCATCGAGGTCAACATCCCGGCCGACCGCAGCTCGGTCGCCTACCGGCGCGGCCTGCGCACGCTGGGCCTGAGCCACTTCTTCACCGCCTGACACCGCTCCACCCCCTGACACCGTGAACACCGAGGGAGGGCCCCGCGTGGACCCCAACACCAGCAGCGCCAACGGTCCCGTCACCGCGCTCGGCATCACACTGCCCGCCTGGGTGGACGAGGAGGTCAGCGCCGCCGGCGGCGTGCTGCCCGACGTCGAGGACCGGATGCGCCTCGTACACCGGCTCGCGGACCGCAACCACCGGGAGGGCCACGGCGGCCCGTTCGCCGCCGTCGTCGCGAGCCCCGACACCGGCGAGATCCACGCCGCCGGGGTCAACCTCGTCCTCGCCACCGGCCTGTCGTCGATGCACGCCGAGGTCGTCGCCCTGTCCTTCGCCCAGGCCCGTCTCGGGCGCTGGGACCTCAGCGCCGCCGGCACCCCCGTCGAGCTCGTCGTCAACTGGCGGCCCTGCGTCATGTGCTACGGGGCGACCATGTGGTCCGGCGTCCAACTGCTCACGATCGCCGGCGCCGGTGACGAGATCGAGACGCTGACCGGCTTCGACGAGGGCCCGATGCGCGACGACTGGGCCGACCAGTTCGCCCACCGCGGCATCACCGTGCGGACCGACATCCTGCGCGACGAGGCCCTGAAGGTCTTCGCCGACTACGGCAGCCGTCCGGACGTCGTCGTCTACAACGCCCGGCGCGGCGCCTAGCCGTCGTCCCCGACAAGGTCTGCCCCGCCAGGCCGCGGCCCGAGATCACGGACGGCGGCGGCCTAGGCGGGCAGGTCCTCGCCGAACTTCGTGTCCCAGCCGGCGGCGCGGACGGCGAAGAACGCCTGGCTCTCCCGGACGTGCCAGCGCCCGTCGCCGGCGAGGCCCGGCACGACCCGGCGGACCACGGGCCAGCCGGGATCGTCGACGTCGACGACGATGTCCGCGCAGCGCCCGCCCTGGTCGACGCGGAAGTACCTGCTGCGCAGGCGGACGACCATGTCCCACCCGAGCGAGGGGCCCGCGGCGGGACCGCCCACGATCAACACCGTCTCCGGGCTGGGCACGCCGGCGCCGCGCGATGCTCCCGCAGTGCCGGGGCGTCCCGCCAGCTCGGCGCCGACGAGCCGGTGGCACTCTCGGCCCACCTGGCGCACGCCGGCGGCGAGCCCGTCCGCGAACCTGCCGGCCAGGCCACCGTCGTCGACGCCGTCCATCAGCACCCGGCCCCCGCCGGCGGGCAGCAGGCCGGCGATCGTGCTCAGCACCGTCTCCCACCGCGTGGCCTGCTCGCCCGTCAGCACCGGCCGCCCAGGTACGCCTGCTTCGTCGTCACCCGCCACCAGGCCATGATGGCGCCGCAAGGACCACGACACAGCCGCACCCCAAGCCGCCTGTCGCCCCGGCCAGCCGTGCGGCGCGGGGCGGCAGGCGGGCGGCGTCACCGCTGGACGAGCAGGTCCGCAGGCGGCGGGCCGTAGCGGCCGCGCAGGAAGTCGGCCAGCGCCCGCAGCCGGGCCCGGACGTTCCAGTACGGGCCGCGCCGGGCCGGCAGGACCGCGCCCGTGGCGAGGTCGATCAGCGCGATGCAGAACCGGATGAACACGTGGTAGCGCCCGGAGTGCTCCCGCACGAGCAGCAGCGTGTTCCGCAGCTGCAGGTAGTCGATCACCGCGGCGGTCGAGCCGACGTAGGCGTTCTTCACCATGGCGCCGCGGACGAGCCCGGACTCCCAGCCCGCGTCCCGGGCCCGCAGCGCGAGGTCGGCCTCCTCGCAGTAGGCGAAGTAGCGCTCGTCGAAGATCCCGACCTCGTCGAGGCAGGCCCGTCGCGCGAACATCAGCGTGCCGTGCGGATGGCCGGCCTTCTCCCATCCGGAGTCGACGCTCGCGGGCACGAGGATCCCGCCGAAGTAGGGGTCGACGACGGGCGTCGTCCCGTCGCCGACGTCGGCGCAGGCCAGGCCCGCCCGTGGCTGCCCGGCGAGCACGCGCAGCATGTGGCTCAGGCAGGTGGGCTCGGGCAGCGCGTCGTGCGGCGCGAGCACCACCCATTCCCCGGCGTCCTGGTCGGCGAGGAACTTGCGGTAGCCGACGTTGGCGGCCGGCCCGAAACCGTGGTTCCCGCCGGTCAGCACGACGGCGACGTCGGCTGCCTCGACCGGCGGCATGACGGTGGATCCGTTGTCGACGATCGTGATCGCGACAGGAAGGTCCTGCGCGCGGAACGCGTCGATCGTGTCGACGAGGCGCTCCGGCTGGTTGCGGTGAACGATGACGACCGAGAGAGGCTGCACGAACCAAGTGCTACAGCAAAGGGTGGTCCGCGCGGAAACAGGGGGCGGTCCGCGCGGCGACGCGAGCCCGGCAGGCCGCGGTGAGGCGGCCCGCCGGGCCCGGCCGGGATGGCTGGGTGGGTGGGTGGG
Source organism: Pseudofrankia sp. DC12 (assembly GCF_000966285.1). Lineage (NCBI taxonomy): Bacteria > Bacillati > Actinomycetota > Actinomycetes > Frankiales > Frankiaceae > Pseudofrankia > Pseudofrankia sp. DC12. The sequence continues at coordinate 6,481,828 of NZ_KQ031391.1, read as the reverse complement.
TGACGGTCAGGCCGCCGGGGACGGCGACGCGACGGCTGCCGCCGGACGAGCCGCCGCGGGGGCCTTCGCCTTCGCGGCGGCCCGCTCGGCCAGCGCGCCGAACGCGAGGCCGATCGTCGCCCACATAATCATCTGGGCGATCACCGAGTAGAGCCGGAACTTGAACAGCACATCCGCGGGGAACCCCGGATAGACGATCTTGCCGTCCGGTCCGAGCAGCGGCTGCGGGGTCTCGGTCGCGTGCTTGCCGTACTGGGCCTCGTTCAGCGGGAAATGCCCCAGCGCCGGCAGCAACGCCATCGCCACCGAGATCACCACGACAAACCCGAACGCCGCGAGAAGGCTCGCGTTCCAGGCCCCGAAACGCCCGGCGAGCCGGTAGCCAGCGACCACGGCGAGGATAAGCGCGACAATCGAGATGCCAACCATCGCCAGATAGACCGCACTGCGGTCGCCGATCGTCTCGGAGTGGCCGATCGCGGGCGGGTTGGCCGGGTACTTCACGAACGGCACCAGGTAGACGCCGACGAAACCAGCCGCCGCGACGAGAGCCGCGAGCACCCGTGGCCGAAGCCCCGGGAAACGGCGCGACAGCATCAGGTAGGCCACGACGAACAGGCCACCCATCGCCAGCCCGAACAGGACCATCCCGGTGGCGATACCGAAGTTGCGCTGGACCGACCGGCTGAAGATCTCCGCGTCCCCGGCGCTGACCGGCAGGCCGGCCGCCTTGTCCAGCGCGGCCTGGGCCTCGTCACGGCCCGACTCGTAGTCGATCGCGCTCTGGATGAACGGCTCGGCGAAGATCCGCGCGAACACGAATGCCAGCAGCCCGCCGAAGGCGCCGACAACGAGCGCACGATAGATGAAACGTGATTCCATCGTGGCTCCCGCCGCTCAGTGGCAGGGGAAGCCGAGGAAGTGCCGCGAGTCGTGGACGAACTCGTGGATGTGGCTGTCCTGACCAAACAGCGACGTCGCGCCCTGGTCGACGCCGATGAAGTAGTAGAGCAGCAGCGAGAGAATCAGGACTCCCCCAAGCCACAGCGCTCGCGCCGTGATCGGTGAGGAAATCGACTGGCCATACGCCTCGGTGCCGGGCGCAGCAGTACTCACGGTAGCCCCCTTCGGGATCACGCGTCCCTGAACAATCGGACTCGGCCGGCAGGTGGGTCTGACTCCCGAGCGGCCACCCCGACGGGCGGGGAAAGCTCGGTCACAGTGGCGCGACCGCGCCGGACTCACACCGGCTTCCACCTACAGATCGCGTTCGCAGTGTGCGGGGGTTACCAGAAACTGTCAACGTTCTGCCGATCAGCTCACATCACCGGCGACCGGCCCCGGCCTGCGCGAGGCCCGGCGGGCGGGCGTCGGACCGCCTCCCGGTGTCAGGCGGGAGGCGGACCGGCGAGCTCCGCCGCCACCGCGTATGGCAGGTGGCGTGGCCAGACCAGCAGGCCGCGCGCCAGCGACCGGACACCCGGCCGCCACGGCGTCAGCTGGTCCACGCAGTACCGCCAGGCGCTCACCTCGTCGCCGGCGAACGGGCTGGCGCCCAGGCCGGCCCGGAAGCGCCGGGCGTCGCCGCCGTCGTCCCGCCACGACGCCAGGAAGGACCGGACGTCGGCGTCGGACGACAGCAGCGTCCAGCGCCGCAGCCCCTCCCCGACCCGTCCGCCGGCGGCGATCACGAACGCGTCCGGGCCGCCACCGGTGATCGAGTGCACCCGCCCGTAGCTTCGCGCGCCGGCCCGGATCGAGGCCGAGCTGAACCGGGCGGCGACGGCGAGCACCGCGACCGCGTGCCCCGCCTCGTGCCAGGCCGTGGTCACCGCCTCGGCCCGGGCGGGGGCGTACGTCCCGGCGAGCCCGCCCTCGTAGCGCTGCCGGATCCAGGTGTCGTGGACCAGCGACTCGTCGTCGTAGCGCACCAGCCGCGCCAGCTCGTCCCGGACGGCTTCCAGGGTCCGGCGCTCCCCGGGGGTCACCCCGCAGCCATGATGTCCCGCGCCGCGGCCGCGTCCTCGACAACCAGCATCCGCATGACGACACGATAGAGCCGCGGCCAGGAGGCCCGACCGCGAGCCGGCGGTCGGCTCAGCCCACCCAGACGGTCTTCTGGTTGCAGAACTCCCGGATGCCGACGGCGCCCAGCTCACGCCCGTAGCCGGAGCGGCGGACCCCGCCGAACGGGAGCTCCGGGTACGAGGTCGTCATGCCGTTGATGAAGACCGCGCCGGCGACCAGCTCGTTCGCGAACCGCTCCTGCTCGGCCGGGTCCGTCGTCCAGGCGTTCGAGCTGAGCCCGAACGAGGTGGCGTTGGCGATCTCCAGGGCCGTGTCGAGGTCCGGCGCCCGGTAGAGGGCCGCGAGCGGCCCGAACGTCTCCTCCAGGTAGAGCCGCATGGCGGGAGTGACCTCGGCGACGACCGTCGGGGGGAAGAACCAGCCCGGCCCAGCGGGCGCCTTGCCGCCGCACAGCACGGAGGCGCCCTTGGCGACGGCGTCGTCGAGCAGCTCCTCCAGGTCGACCCGGCCCTGCTCGGTCGCGACCGGGCCGACGTCGACACCGTCGGTCATGGGATCGCCAACCGTCAGCGCGGCCATCTTCTCGGTGAACAGCCGGGCGAACTCGTCGTAGACGGCGTCGTGGACGATGAACCGCTTCGCGGCGATGCAGGACTGGCCGTTGTTCTGGCAGCGGGCCGTCACGGCGACCGTCGCCGCCCGCTCCAGGTCGGCCGACGGCATGACCACGAACGGGTCGCTGCCGCCGAGCTCCAGCACGGTCTTCTTGATCTCGTCGCCGCAGATCGCGGCGACCGACTGGCCGGCCGGCTCGCTGCCGGTCACCGCCGCGCCGGCCACCCGCGGGTCGCGCAGCACGGACTCCACCTGGCCGGCGCCGATCAGCAGTGTCTGGAAGGCGCCGCGGGGGAAGCCGGCCCGCAGGAAGAGGTCCTCCAGGTAGAGCGCGCACTGCGGGACGTTGGAGGCGTGCTTGAGCAGGCCGACGTTGCCGGCCATCAGCGCGGGCGCGGCGAACCGGGTGACCTGCCAGAGCGGGAAGTTCCACGGCATCACGGCGAGCACCGGGCCGATCGGCTGGTAGCGCGCGTACGCCCGGCTCGCGCCGACGACGGACGGGTCGTCCAGCGGCTCGTCCGCGAGGAAGGCCTCCGCGTGCTCGGCGTAGAAGCGCATCGCCTTGGCGCACTTGGCAGCCTCGGCCGCGGCGGAGGCGACCGTCTTGCCCATCTCGGCCGTCATCGTGACAGCGATGTCACCCCGCCCGGCGTCGAGCAGGTCGGCCGCCGCGCGCATCAGGGCGGCGCGTCCGGCGAACGTCGTGCGCCGGTAGCTGGCGAACGTTGCGGCCGCCAGCGCCAGCCTGCTGTCGATCTCGTCGGCGTCCAGCGCGTCGAAGGTCTTCAGGACGGCGCCGGTCGCTGGGTTGATGCTCTGGATCGCCATGCCACTCTCTCCTTGAAGGCCTAGATGCGCCGTCCAGTACCCGGGGTCGTCGTGACAAAGCCGGGTTGGAGCCGATCTTGCGAGGAAAGCCGGAGTCGAGCCGATCCTTCCCCCCGGCGGACCGTAGCATCCGGAGCGAACGCTCGCTACAAACTCGTGGCCGCCCCGGCCCGCTCCCAGCCTTCTAGTAGGCTCTTCCGTTCCGGCTCCGGCACCTCGAGTGATGAGCACCTGCTCATTTGTCGAGCGGAACGGGTCGCGGGCAAGCCCCAGCCCGGACGCGGCCGGGCGGTGCCGGGCGGTGCCGGGCGCTCAGTGGCGGGTGAACTGGGTGTTGGTCGTCTGCACCGCGCCGGGCGTCAGGTTGACCGTGGCGACGATCTGCTGGCCGTACAGGTCGGTGACCCGCACGGTGAACGGGCCGGCCCCGAAGCCCTCGGACTCGAAGTAGTTGTACATCTGGCGCTCCACCGCGACCCACTGGCCGCCGCGCTGGATCTCCAGGGACACGACCGGGTTGCGGTGGTTACGGACCTGGAGCGACACCCACCACTGGGAGGACTCCTTCTTGACCTGGAACTCGAGCGGGCCGATGTCGGCCGGGCTCACCAGCCGCCAGGTGACCTTGTCGAGCCCGCCCTGGGCGCCGCCCGCGATCCGGTCGAACGCCTGCTGGCTGAGGTCGAGAGCGCCGGCGGGGCACTCGGGGCACCGGTCGACGACCTTCACGACGGTGCTCCCGCCCGGCCCCGTCACCTCAAGGTAGGCGCCACAGGAACGGGCGTTGTCGTAGTCCACCTCGTTCATCGCGACCACCTGCATGGCGGAGTCGCTCGACCCGAGCAGGCAGTTGCCGTCGCCGCTGCCGGCGTCGTGCTCCGTCGCCCGGCCGGAGTAGACGGCGCCGGGCCGAATCCGGCCGGCGGCCACCGGCACGCGAGGCGGGGCCGGGGCGCTGCTGGTACTGGCCGGGACCGCCGTGGAGGGGCCCGGCGACCCGGACGGCACCGGTGGCGTCGTGCTCGCCGGAACGGTTGGGGTCGCGGACGGGCTGGCCGACGGAGTGAGGGTGGCGGCCAGCGCGTCCACGACCGCGAACCGGGTCGGGAAGGCTGCCGCGGCCATGCTCGGGGCGGGCTCGGGCGTTCCGGTGCTCGTCACGGAACCGCAGCCCACGAGCGCGAGGACGGCGACCGCGAGCGTGGCCACAACGGGCGCGGCCCGGTGTTTCGCGGCGCGGAAAGGCCAGCTCAGGGACACCAGAGCACCCTCCTGGCCGGAACAACGCGGTCCTACCACTCGCCAGCAGACGCTAGCTCGTGACGATCGCCGGCCGGCCGGCAGGGCGCGAGCCTTGCAATTCATGGCGAAACGTTGTGCGCCGATGGACCGGCCGGTGGCCGGGACGCGGCCGCCGGCGGTGCCGGGGCCTCGCTCCGGGCGCCGCTCGCGCGATACCATCCGGGCACTCGCGGAGCGCGACCAAGTGGCGGGGCACACGGTCGACGTGCATGATCTGGAGAACCTCCAGCGCGGCACCCGATCTCGGGGGCGGGTCGCCGGGGCTCCCATCGACGACGGCGACGCGGATCCGAGTCGCGAACCTCGGCCGGACCTTCCCTCTGGAGGCGGCACATGGGGGTCTCTGGTGGTCCAGCCCGACGGACGACCGCCGTGATCGCGGCGATGGTGGTCGGCTTACCCGGCGCGCTGGCCGGCTGCGGGCTGGCTCGCGAAGGACGGTGTGCCGGTCACCGGCACCGCCACCAGCGCGGCCTGGAGCGACTACCCCAACCTCTTTCACTCCGGCAGCCTGTTCGACAAGGTCGGGACCACCGTGTTCGGGGACTTCGTGAGGGCGCAGGACGGCAGGCGGGCCCTGATCGTCGTCGACCCGAACGTGCCGACGTCCAGCAGCCTCGCGGGGCAGCTGGTCCCGAGCCTGGCGAGCCGGGGAATCGAGCTCGCGGGCGAGGTGACCTTCACCGAAGGGGCCACCAGCGCGGCCCTGGTCGCTGACCAGCTGAAGAAGTCCGGCGCCAACACCCTGATCGGGGCGGCCCAGCCCGGCCCCTTCATCGACATTTACGCGCAGACGAAAGCCCTCCGCGTCAAGCTGAACGTGGCTCTGAACTCCAGCGGGACCAGCCCCAGCCTGGTCGCCCAGCGCGGCGCCGACATGGCCGGGAGGACGATCATGTCGCCGGTCGCCGCGCACGGCTCCCCGGCGCGGGCCGCTACCAGAAGGCGATGAGCATCTACGCCCCCGTGGTGGAGGACCCGTCGGACGAGCTCGCCATCGGCGGCTACGTGGGCGCTGACGAGATGATCGAGGGGCTGCGCCTCGCCGGGCCCTGCCCGACCCGCCAGTCCTTCATCGACAGCCTGCGGAAGGTGACCGCCTACTCGGCCGCCGGCCTGGTCTCCCCGGTCGACCTCGCCGAGCCGAAGCAGCCGATGCTGTGCCAGAACTTCCGCGACGTCGACCCCGCCGGCCACAGCCTCGTCCCCGTGCCGCCGCCCGCCGCGCTCGCCCACGACGGCTACTGGTGCGGCGTCGCGCTCGTGTGAGGCCACGCCCGGCCGCCACGCCCGGGTTCGCCGCGGGCACGTAGGGGGTAGCAGCGTCCCGTGACGATCGTTTCACCCACCTCCCGGGCCGGCCCGGTCGCGTTCGTGATCGGCGGCGGCGGTGTGCTCGGTGCCGCCGAGGTCGGCATGCTGGGCGCGTTGCTGGAGGCCGGCTGCCGGCCCGACCTGATCGTCGGGACGTCGGTCGGGGCCATCAACGGCGCGGCGGTCGCCGCCGACCCCACGCCCACCGCGATCGGGCGGCTGACCGAGCTGTGGTCGGACCTGGGCAGCTCCGACGTGTTCGCGGGCGGCCCGGCGAAACGCCTCGCGACGGTGGTGCAGCACGGCTACCTGCACTCGAACGCGCCGCTGCGCCACCTGTTGCAGGAGCATCTGGCCGCCACGTTCGAGGAGCTGCCGGTGCGCTTCGGGTGCGTGGCGGCCAGCATCGAGCGCGCGGCGGCGCGCTGGTTCGGCGCGGGGCAGCCGGACGAGGCGGTGCCGCTGGTCGACGCGGTCCTGGCCTCCTGCGCCGTGCCAGCCCTGCTCCCGCCGGTGAAGATCGGCGACGAGCACTACGTGGACGGGGGTCTCGTCGAGAGCACCCCCGTCGGGCGGGCCGTGGCCCTCGGCGCGCGGACGGTCTACGTGCTGCACGTCGGGCGGATCGAGCGGCCGCTGCGGCCGGGACGCTGGCCGTGGGAGGCGGGGCTGGTCGCGTTCGAGATCGCCCGGCGCCGCGGGTTCACCGACGCGGTGGCGGCCCTGCCGGCGGGGGTGACGGTGCACGTCCTGCCGGTCGGCGACGGGAACGCGGCACCGCTGCTGGGCCTGCGCTACCGGTCCGCCGCCGGCGTGCGCCGCAGGATCGAGCGGGCGCACGAGGCCACCGCCGGGTACCTCGAACGGGTCACCAGCGGGGCCCCGACCGACCCGCCCCGCGGGACCGAACCGGCCGGCCCGGAGGGTGGCGTCGCCGCGGCCCGCGGGGCGCACGGGAACGCCGGCGACGCGACCGCCAGACCCGCCGGGTCGGGCCGGCGGGGCGGCGCCAGGTGAGGGTGCCGCCCCGCCTCGTCCGTCGGCTCGTCATCGACCCGGCGTTCATCCCCATCGCGGTCGCGGGCGCCGGTCTCGGCGTCGTCGTGACGCTGCTGGGGCTGGTCGGCGCGCCGGTCGACCGGCGGCTGCGGCTGAGCAGGGTCGCGGCGCTCGCCGCGGCCTACCTGCTCGCCGAGGCCGCTGTGATCGTCGCCGGGTTCGGGCTGTGGCTGGCCCGGCCGCTCCTGCGGCCGCGGTGGGACCAGGCCCATCTCGCGCTGTTGCGGGCCATGCTCGGGATGCTGCGATCGGCGGCCGGGCGGCTGCTGCGGTTCCGGGTCGCCGTCCATGAGCCGCCCGCGGGGACGGTCCCCTGCGGCGGCGGGCCGGTGCTCGTGGCCAGCCGGCACGCCGGCGCCGGCGACTCGTTCGCGCTCGTCGACCTCGTGCTCAACCGGTACCGGCGGGCCCCCCGGGTGGTCGGGCTGGCGAGCCTGCAGCTCGACCCGGGGATCGACATCCTGCTCGGCCGGCTCGGGGCCTGCTTCGTGCGCACGGACGGCGCCGACCCGACGGCGATCGCCCGGGTGCACGCGCTCGCGGCCGGGCTGACCGGCGCGGACGCCCTGGTCATCTTCCCGGAGGGGGCGAAATTCACCGCCCGGCGCCGCCGCCGCGTCATCGTCGGCCTGCGCCGCCGCGGGCACACCGCGCGGGCACGGGTCGCCGAGGACCTCGCGCACGTGCTCCCGCCGCGGCCGGCCGGGGTGCTCGCCGTGCTTGACGCGCGGACCGTCGCGGGGACGGCTGTGGTTGCCCACACCGGCCTGGACGAGCTCGTCACCCCGGGCCAGATCTGGCGGGCGCTGCCACTGGCCGACCCGATGCAGGTCCGTTGGTGGTGGTTCCCCTCCCCCGAGCTGCCCGCGCCCGGAACGGACCGCGCGGACTGGCTGACCATGCAGTGGGCGGTCGTCGACGCCTGGATCGACGCGCAGGGCCCCGGCGCGGCCGATCCGGACGAGCCCGCCTACCAGGCCTGAGGAACGGTCCGGTCAGCCGGCGTGGCAGCAGACCTCCAGCTCCATCCCGTCCGGGTCACGGAAGAACAGCGACCACTCCGACCCGAGCCGCTGGATCTCCCCGATGTCCGCGCCCAGCTCGCGCAGCCGGTCGCGGGTGGCCTCCAGACTCGCCAGCGAGTCGACGGCCAGGCCGAAATGGTCGATCGGGCCGCGGCCTCCCTGGCGGCGCCGGTCCCCGACGATGTCCTCGGCCGACACCTCGAAGACGTTGAGAGCGGAGCCCCCGCCGAGGTCGATGATCACCATCCGAGGGTGGTCCTCGCGCGCGGCCATCTCGAACGTCGTCTCGGCGCCGAACGCGTCGATATAGAACTTCACGAGCCTGTCGAGGTCGGCGGTCATGGTGGCGATGTGGTTGAGCCCAGTGGTGAACGGCACCTGTGCCTCGATTCGGTCTGCGTGCCAAATCCTGATGTTGTGACGGTAAGACCTCCAGCCGCCTTGAGGTCAATCCCCGGATCGGCGCGGGCCGGCGTTGCCGGATCCGGCCCGGCGCCGCCTGGCCGCGAACCTGACGGCCAGCACCAGAGCGGCACCCGCCGCGAGCAGCGCCGGCACGAGCCCGGCGACGGCCGAGGCCACCGGCTCGGACCGGGCCCGCTCGCCGGCGTCGGCACCGGCCACGCTGGTTGGCCGGGCCGGCCCGGTCCCCGCGGCAGAGCCGGCCGCATCACCGCGCCGGCGGCAGCGTGTCACCTACCAGGAGAACGGGCCGATCGTCTACCCGGACGGTGCGCCTGACGTCGAGACCTACGACGAGGTCCCGGCGAACCGCGCCACGCGGTTCCGCCGCCGGGTGACCACCACCAACTACCGCCCGAGGCCCTGAGCCGGCTGCACCAGGCTCCAGGCTCCGACGGCCCCGGGCCGCGACCCGGGCCGGCGGGTTGGCGCCGGCGGCCGACACCGACCATCGGCACGGCAGGGAGCGCTGGTGCGGCCGCCGCCCACCGCCGGCAGCGGTAGGGCGACGGCCGGCGGCGTGTCCTGTGCGCATCGTGACCGGCCTGCTCAGCCGCTGCGAGGCGGTCCGACCGGCCCCCGCCGAGGGCCGGTACGCGCCGCCGCCGATCGAGCTCAACCCCGGTGAATCGGTGTACGGTCGGATTCCACGTGATCGACGGACCCGCCAGCGCACCAACCCAGGGGATGGACTGTGACCGCCCGAGCGAACAGGTTCCGCGGCGGACCTCCGACGGGGGCGAGCGAGGCCTAGCGACCGTGGAGAGCTCGGCCGCCGCGGACGGGGAGATCCTCGTCGATGTCTGCATCGACGAGGACAGCGACACGCGAGCCGTGTCACGCTCGCGACGGCTGGTCTCGGCGACACTGTCCGGTGCCGAGCCACGGTTACGCGCCCTGCAGACCGACGTGGCCCTCGTCGCCGGCGAGCTGCTGACCAACGCCCTGCTGCACGGCGCGGCCCCGGTCACAATGCGGCTGCTGACCAGCCGCGCCGGGCTTCGGCTGGAGGTCGCGGACGCGAGCCCGGTCGCGCCACTGCGCGGCCGCGCCGGCTCCGAATCCCTCACCGGGCGCGGAATCCTGATCCTGGACGCGGTGGCGACGCGCTGGGGAACCACGGCCGACGGCGGCGGGAAGGTGATCTGGGTCGAGTTCGCCGCCGCCGCGGGCGCCGCCGCGCCCGTTCGCCGTCTTCGGGCGGACGCCGCGGCGGCGCCCGGCCTGACGCCGGTCGACCAGACGACCGGTCCGGCCGACGGCGATCCCGACGCGGCCGGCCCGGCGCAGGCGGGGCCCGATGCCAGCCCGGAGCAGCGCTTCCTGGTCCGGCTCGGGGACGTCCCGACCGACCTGCTGCTGGCCGCGAAGGGCCACGTCGACAACCTCGTCCGCGAGTTCACCCTGGCCTCCCGCGGCGCGACTAGCGGTGAGACCGCGGCCGTCCCGCCGCGACTGACCCAGCTGATCTTCGTGGTCGCCACCACGTTCGTCGAGCCGCGCCAGGCGATCCGCCGCCAGGCGCTGACCGCGGCCGCGTCAGGTCGGCCGCGCACCTCCCTGGAACTGGTGCTGCCCGTCGCGGCGGCGGACGCGGCCGAGGAGTACCTGGAGGCGATCGACCGGGCGGACGAGTACGCCAGGGCCGCCCGGCTGCTGACTGTGGAGACCCCGCCGACGCACCGCGCGTTCCGCCACTGGTACATCTCCTCGCTGGTCACCCAGCTGCGCGCCGCCGGCAGCGGGGAGCCGCCGCCGGCGCCACCCACCTTCGAGGAGTTCCTGCTCGGCGCCCTGACGGAGGCGTCCGCCGCCCGGCGCGCCGCGGAGCGCGGCTCCAGCCTGCAGGTGGTCACCGCGGCCCTCGCGTCGACGACCCGCCCGGAGCAGGTCGCCGAGGTGGTCCTGACCGAGGGGGTCGCCGCGCTCGGCGCGAGCGGCGGCAGCCTGCTGGTACCGCATGGCCCCGACCTGTTCGCCGTGCCGGGCGCCGTCGGTTACCCACGCGAGCTGGTCGCCCAGCTGCAGGCCGAGCGGCGCGACGCGGCGCTGCCGGCCGCCGAGGCGATCCGCGCGGGCGAGGCGGTCTGGCTGGAGTCCGTCCACGAGACGCAGGAGCGCTATCCGCAGCTACGCGAGCTGGAGCCGGGCACCGTGTCGCTGTGCGCGCTGCCGATGTCGGCCGGCGGCGAGGTGCTCGGCGCTCTGCGGTTCTCGTTCGACTACCCGCACCTGTTCGGCCCGCAGGACCGCGTCTTCGCCGAGACGCTCGCCGCGCAGTGCGCGCTGGCGCTGGAGCGGGCCAGGCTGTTCGCGGCCGAGCGGGAAGCCCGGGCGCGGATGAGCTTTCTCGCGACGGCGACCAAGCGGCTGACCGCCCGGCTCGACGAGGGCGAGACGCTGCGCCAGCTGGTCCGGCTCGTCGTCCCCGACCTCGCCGACTACGCGGCCGTCTACCTGGAGGAGCCGGACACCCAGCCTTGGCTGGCGGCCGAGACCGGCACCGGCGCCGGGGACGGCGGGCCACGGCCGCTGGATCCGGGGCAGGCTCCGGCGATGCGCCTCGCGGCGCGGCGCGGCACGGCCGTCACCGTGGGGGGAGTCGCCGCGGCCGCGTCCGGCCGCCCCGCCGAGCCCAGTACCGATCTCGGCGCCGCCTCGCCGCAGGCGCCGGGGGTGCTGGCCGTTCCGCTGCGGATCGGCGGCGCGACCGTCGCCGTACTCGGGCTGCGCCGGTCGGCGGGGTTCCCCGCCGACGACGTGAGCCTGGCCGGGGACGTCGCCGACCGGGCCGCCGTGGCGCTCGTGCACGCCCGGCAGTACCGGCAGGAGCGCCGGACCGCGCTGACGCTGCAGCGCATCCTGCTGCCCCAGCGGCTGCCGCTGGTCGACGGCGTGGAGTTCGCCTGGCGCTACCTTCCCGCCGGCGCCGACTCGCTCGTCGGAGGCGACTGGTACGACGTGCTGCCCCTGGAGGACGGCACGATCGCGCTGGTGATCGGAGACGTGATGGGACGCGGCATCCAGGCGGCCGCGACGATGGGCCAGCTGCGCGCGTTCGCCCGGGCGAACGCGACAGCCGGGCTGCCGGCCGAGACGGTCCTGCTCCAGCTGGACGCCGCGGTAGGCCGGCTCGAACAGGAGCAGATCACCACCGTGGCGATGGCGGTCCTGGACCCGGCGGCCCGCGAGCTTCGGGTCGCCTCCGCCGGCCATCTGCCTCCGCTGGTGCTGCCGCCGCACGGCGAGCCGCGTTTCGTGACGGTCGAGCCGGGGCCACCGCTGGGCGCCGGCGCCGCCGGGACGACGTACTCCGAGACAGTGGTGCCGTTCGACCCGGGCAGCAGCCTGCTGCTGTACACCGACGGCCTGGTCGAGGACCGGGACCGCTCGGCCGACGAGGGAATGGCCCTGCTGCGGACCGCCGCCGCCGGAGCGGCCGGGCCCGAGGACCTGTGCGAGCGGGCGGTGGCCGCCCTCACCCGAGGCAGCCACGACGACACCGCCCTGCTCGCCGTCTCCCTCACGGCCTAGCTTTCGGCCGGCCTCAACAGGCCCACACCGCGCCGCCCGCGCCGGCCGCCGCCCGGAGCCGGTGATGTCCAACCCTTGGGGAGGCGGACGAGCCGGTGGCCGTCACGCCCGCGGGCGACGAACCTCTGGTCGTCCCGCCGGTGGAGGAGCCCGTCGACAGGGACGACCAGGTGGCCACGCCGGCCGCATCCGACACCGGCGTCCACGGCGTGGACCCGATCGAGGCGGATCCGATCGAGGCGACGGCCTCGGCCCCGCTCGACTCGCCGTCCGGCACGGAGTACGCCCCCGGCGGGAGCCACGTGGACGAGCCGGCCGCTGACGACCTCATCGCCGATCCCCCGGGCGGCACAACAGACGCCGGAGCGACCGCTCGCCCCCTGATCGGCGGCCAGTCCCAACCGAATCGAAGCTGCGTGTAATTAGCCAGCAGGATCTCTGGTGGCTGCGAAACAGCCCTAGCTACGACCATCCGGTGGGTCGAAAAAGCGATCATGAGGGCGCGGGGACCGGGCCAACCTTGTCGGCGGCGGCTCTGGCGCCCCACGCCGAACGGCCGGCGGGGCGCGCCGGGTCATGTGCGCGCCTCGCCGGCCTGATCGCGGGACGGCCCGGTGCCCCCCGGCACCGGGCCGCGCGTCAGCCCGGTCAGCCCGTGGCTGCGGCCGGGACCTCCGCCGCGGGGGCCTCCTCGCCGTCCTTGTCCTTCTTCTTGACCTGCTGGGGCACCCCGTGGATGCGCTCCAGCTCGATCTCGTCGGCGTCCGGCACCCGCGGCGCCGGCTTCGTCAGCGCGAAGGCGACGCAGACGGCGGCCAGGATCAGGTAGCCCAGCGCCACCTGGCCGTTGGCGTCCCACTCGACCTTGGGTCCGTGGATCAGGCCGATGAACGACAGCACCGAGCCGATCGCCGAGAAGATCGCCGCCGAGACGAACCGTTTGTCGATGATGAAGGCGACGATCGAGCCCAGGACCAGGCCGGCGAGGATCGCCCCCTCACCAAAGATCATCAGGCCCTTGTAGACGACTCCCGCCTGGTTGATCTTGTCGTAGCCGACCTGGCTCGCGCTCGTGCCTGCGGCGGACAGCACGTTGTCCATCAGGCCGGTCGCCCACGAGGCGATGTTGGGCAAGAGGGCCGCGACCACCGCCGCCGCGTGCGCCCGGGGCGAGACCTGGAAGGCCTGGGCACCGATCAGCAGGCCGATGTAGAGCAGGATCGGCACGATCGCGGGCAGCGGCAGGATCGAGCCGAGCAGGCTGAACAGGCTGAAGAAGCACAGGAGCGCGATCACCAGTCCGGTCGCCAGCGAGTAGCCGGTGCGGCCGCCGGCGCCCTTCCAGCCCGGGTGGCCGATGTAGACGGCCGGCGGGAATGGCGAGCCCAGGCAGGAGCCGATCACGGCGCCGAAGCCGTCGGCCAGCAGGATCGCACGCAGGTTGTAGCTGTCACCCGCGGAGGCGGCGCTCTCCACGTTGGTCATGCCCTCGGTGAAGTTGTAGACGCCGAGCGGGATGGCAGTGGCCAGCAGCGGCGAGAGGTCCTTCAGGCCGTGGAAGAGCATGTCGAACCGGAAGTCGGGCAGGGCCAGCGCGATGTCCTTGGCCGCCGAGGTCACCTCCGGCGGGTGCATGTAGCCACCGGCCCAGCCGATCGCCGTGCCCAGCAGCAGCGCGACCGCGCCGATCGGCAGGTTGAAGGGCAGCTTGATGTCGGTCATCAGGCCGACGATGAGCAGGGCGAAGACCGGCAGCGAGATCCAGGCCGCCTCCCACATCTGCCCGGCCGGCCGCATCGAGATGAACGCGACCGAGATACCCGCCAGGGTGCCCAGCATCGCTGCGCGGGGCGCGTACCGGCGGATCGTGGGGCCGACGAACGCGCCGAGCATGACGATCACGCCGATGATGAAGGCCCACGCCATGCCCGCTTCCCAGGCCTTGAACGGGTCCTTCGTCTTCAGATAGATCGGCAGCATGATGACGAACGTGACGATGAACATGTGCGGCACGCTGGGGCCGTACGGCATCGCCGTGACGTCGGTCCGGCCCGTCTTCGCCGCGAGCCGGCGGCCCAGATAGGTGTAGTACACGTTCCCGATGATCAGCGCGATGCCCAGCGCCGGCAGAATCGTGCCGAGCACGTCGCCCTTCGGAATCCCGACGACACCGATACAGAGGCCGGTCAGGACGAGGACGTTGACCAGGACGTTGATACCGAGCCCGAAGAACGCGTTGAGGTCCCCCCGGACCCACAGCGGCGGACCGGCGGCCGCTGTGCCGCCCGTCCCTGGAAACTTCACCATGACAGACTCCTCAATGACTGAGCCTTTTCCATTTGTGCGTCTCGTGATCCAGGTCGGTCCTGCTCGCCAACGGCAATGGAAAAGGTTCACTGTGGGCACGGCCGCGGCGCGGCTGCCCCGGTGCTGGTCGCGGACGCGGCCCGGTCGTCCCGGCGCGCGGCGGCCGAATTCCCGCGTCGCCGGACGGCGACGGCCCGGCGGCGCGGTGGTTGCTACTGAGCGGCCGAGGCCGCCGAAAGCGGCGCGAGCGCCTCGATGAGCGCGGCCGACGGGGCGACCCACCCGAAGATCCCGCCCTGGGCCGCGATCATCTCGAGCGCGACCCGCTGGAACTCGGGGAAGTAGCTGCCGACGCAGTCGGAAAGCACCAGGCACTCGTAGCCGCGGTCATTGGCCTCGCGGACCGTGGTGTGCACGCACACCTCGGTCGTGACGCCGGTGACGATGAGGCTCCTGATGCCCTTCTCCGTCAGGATGTCGCCGAACGAGGTCGCGTAGAAGGCGCCCTTGCCGGGCTTGTCGACGACGAACTCCCCTTCGATCGGCGCGAGCTCGTCGATGATGTCCTGGCCGTACTCGCCGCGAATGAGAATTCGCCCCTTAGGGCCTACGTCGCCGATTTTCAGCGTCGCGTTCCCCCGGTTCAGCTTCGCCGGGGGAAGATCCGAGAGATCCGGCAGGTGGCCTTCCCGGGTGTGGATGACGGTAAGACCGGCCGCGCGGGCGGCGGCGAAGACCGCCTTCAGCGGCTCGATGGTGCTCCGCAGCTGGGACACGTCGTTGCCGAGGCTCTCACCGAAACCGCCCGGCTCCATGAAGTCGCGCTGCATGTCGATGACGACGAGGGCGGTCGTCGCTGGGTCAAAGGTGAAGTCGTATGGGCGGGCCGGAACCGTGAGTGGTGCGCTCGTCATGCCTGGGTCCTGTCGTCGGCGGAGACGGGGACGGTATGCGGAGACCTGGGAAGCCCAAACCGGGCCGGGACCGCGGTCGGCTCACGTCACGGATCGCCGGGCGGGGACAGGGATCGGCGTCGGGGCAGGAGTGAGCCGGCTCGGATAGCCGGACTCGAAAGCCTTGCGGTGCGATTCGGTTGGGACCTCGGGCTGGATGCCGCTGCCTTGCGAAGACTCTGGGGCCGTCCGGTTTCGGGCCGCGTGTCGCTGTGTAACGGACCAGTAAATGACGTATACAGGCTCGGATCCGGCACCGTATACAGTTGCCTTCAACGCGGCCCGCGCATCCTTGTGTAGTGGTCCAACTACCCGCTGTGGCGACGATTCGTCAGAGGCCGGCTGTTACCGGTACCGACTCCTGGGCTGCCCGCGGCCCGACGACAGCGGAGGCCGTCGGCGCGAGCAACGGGCCGGACCTCGGCCCAGGCGGCCGCGCGCCGGACCGGCACTCGACGGAGGGGCTTCCCGATGGTCACGACCGTGGTCCAGCACGTGCTGAACCGGCTGAGGGATCTCGGGATCCGTCCGTGTTCGGGGTCCCCGGCGGCAATGCCTTCCCCGTCGACGCTGGCAGAGTTGGTCCATGACTTACGTGGTCGAGGTCGAGAGCGTCGCGCCGAAGGTGCTCGCCGCGGTCCGCCGCCAGGTCCGCCCCGGCGAGGTTCCGACGGCCTTCCGGACCGCGCTGGACGGGGTCTGGGCGTTCCTGCGCGGCCAGCCAGGCCTGCGCGACGACGGCCACAACGTCTTCGTGTACCACCACACCGCCGACGGCCCCGACACCGGCCTTGACGTCGACTTCGGCGTCGAGGTGACCCGTCTCTTCCCGCCGCAGGGCCTGGTCGAGTGCGTCGAGACCCCGACGGGCCGCGCCGCCCGGGCCGTCCATCGCGGCGGGTACAGCGGCCTGCCGGAGGCGCACGCGGCCATCCACGCCTGGTGCCGCCAGCACGCCGAAACCGTCGGCGCGTGGAGCATGGAGGTCTACGGCGACTGGGACGAGGACGAGGCCAAGATCGAGACCACGGTCCTCTACGCGCTGACCGCCAGGACGGAATGATCACCTGTCAGCAGGCATCACGGGCCGGGTTCAGCGCCGCGGCGCGGTCGGCCGTCGTGTTTGGCTCGCGGCGGTGGCGATCGTGATCGACAGAACGCGCTGGTCATGCTCCACTGGCGGTTGCAGCGGGGCACCTGGCGGGGTGTGGAGCACCAGCCCGGCTGGATCGTCGCCCAGCTGGCTGCGCTGTTGGCGACTCCTCCCGCGACCTTCTAAGCAGGTACGTCTTTGACCGCAGGACGCCCGCCGGTCCCCCGGCCTAGTGACCAGACTGCGTCCGGCTCGCCGTCGCCGTTCCGGCCGATCCGAGGCGCCGACCTGCCTGCGCAGACGCCGATCATCCGGCCGCCTGGGCAAGGTGCTACCCCCTGACCGAGAACTGCGCAGGGAAAAAGTGGACAAATTGGGGTACGCAGCGCCGTTTTGCCTGTGCAACGAGTGATCAAGGTGCCCTGGTGGGGCGCGAGGCCGCCCTGATCACTAGCTGCGCAGGGGAACTTGGGCCCGGCGGGGGGCGACCGACATGGGCGGAGGCCGGCTGCGGGCAGAGCCGTGGCCTCCGGAGGGTCCTGGCGTGGCCGGGCCGCCAGCCCATCCCAGTCTGACGGCCGTGGCACAGTCGCCGGTATGCAGCTGCCAGACGTGCCGACCCGGATTGTGTGCGCCCCGATGGCCGGTGGGCCCTCAACCCCCGGGCTCGCGGTCGCGGTGGGCGCGGCCGGCGGGCTCGGGACACTCGCGGCCGGGTACCTGAACGCCGACCGGTTCGCCGCCGACCTCACGCGCATGCGTGCGCTGACCGACCGGCCGTTCGCGGTGAACCTGTTCGTCGGCGGACCGCCGGCCCCGCGGACCCAGGCCGTCGCGGCTTGATCCGAGAGCGCCTGCGGCCCTCGCGGCCGAGCTCGGCGTGGCGCCCGGCAAGCCCTGTCCCATTGCAGCCGGGGACGACGACTTCGCGGCGAAGCTCGATGTGCTGGTCGACGTCCGGCCGGCGCTGGTCAGCTTCGCGTTCGGGCTGCCGCCGAGCGAGGCCGTCGCCCGCTGCCACGACGCCGGCATACCGGTCGCCCTCACCGTCACCGACGTCCGGCCGGCGCTGGCCGCCGCCGCGCGCGCGGCGACGTGCGCGCCGCCAGGCCAGGCGGCGACGCTCAATCGCGGGCCTCCTCCAACTCAGCTCCAGCGGCGATCTTTGCCTGGGGCATCACACCACACCGGCGCTGGCCCTCACGGCGGGTAGAGGTGTGCCGTCACGGTCGCAGCCCTGGCTGGGGCACGACCGCCATCCCGACCTGCCAGAACGCCGTGGGGCTCGGTGCGCGTTACCTCGGGGTCGGCCGGTTGGCCGGCGCGGCGAGCGCGCGGGCGACGAAGGCGAGCTGGGCTGGCAGGGCCGCGCGCCAGAACGTGGGATCGTGCCCACCTGGGCCGAAGGCGCGTTCGCCGGCCGCCAGCTCGTCGGCGGACTGGCGGGAGACCGTGTAGAACGGATCGCCGCGCCCGCAGTCGATCCGGTACGCCACGCCCGCCGCCGGTGGCTCCCCCAGGACCTGGTGGGCGCCGAAGTCAGCGGCCGAGTCGAACGCGCCGGGGGCGCTCGCGCCGTAGGTTCGCCACATCGCCGGGCTGCTCGCCGCCACGGCGACGACGAGGTCCGGGTGACGCTCGGAGAGCAGCAGGGCGCCGTAGCCGCCCATCGACCAGCCGAACGCCGCCACCCGGCTGGTCCGCAGCCCCTGTGCCGCGAGGCGCGGCAGGACCTCGGCCAGGATCATCCGCTCCGGGTCGTCGCCGGCCACGCGCCGGTGCCAGTACGTCTCGCCACCGTCTACGGCGACGGCGACGAACGGAGCCGCTCCCGACCGCACCGCGTCGGCCACCGCCGAGTCCAGGCCCAGGAGGGCGGCCCCGCGCCGCGCGTCGTCGCCCCGGCCATGCAGGACCAGGCACACCGGCAGGCCTTCGACGGAGCCCACCACCGGCGACACGACCACCAGCGAGACGTTCTGGCCACGCGCGGCGCTGCGGAAACCGGCCTGGGTGACGACCGCAGGCCCGGCCGGTATCACCGTCACGCCGCTGGCCGAGGGCGACGCCGCAGGCCGTCCCGTCGGACTCGCCGGCCCGGCGCTCGGCGCGGCGGCGGTTTCCGCCGTCGCGCCGCTGGAGCCGCGCATCCACCAGGCGCCGCCGATCGCGCCGGCCGCGGCGGTCGGGACCGCCAGCAGCATTGTTCGTCTACTCGGCCGCACACCCCCGATCATCGCATTCCGGGTTCCGCGCCCCACGTGCGTGCGGGGGCGTCGGGCGTGCCGCACCCGCCGACGCGCGCCGGGCCGGAGCTGCGATCAGCGGGCTAGGTGCAGGAACAGGTTGACCGCGGTCTCCTCCTGGTCGTCGCGGGCCGTCACACCGTCGCCGGCGATCTCGGTGGCCAGCCGGAGCAAGTCGTCCGGGGTCCGGTGGTTCAGGTACCAGTCGCCGAAGATCTCCATGTACGGACGGGTCGGGTTGTCCGTCGAGAAGTTGCCGATGACGAGCTCCCCGCCCGGACGCACGTACTCGAAGAAGCGCTGGGCGATGCGCACGAACGCCCTGTCGTCGAAGTAGTCGAACTGGCCGGCGGCCCAGATCAGTTCGTAGGGGCTGGACGGCGCGGGCACGAACCTGAAGACGTTGGCGGTGTGAAAGGTGATCCGGTCGCTGAACTCGGCGTTCAGCGCGGCGGCGTAGGCGACCGAGTCCGCGTCGATGTCGACGCATTCGAGCTCGACCCGCGCCGTCGGGTTACGGGCGAGCCACTCGTACATGCCCCGGCCAGGGCCGATCCCTAGTTTGAGCACCCGGAAGGGCCTCTGGTTATGGCGGTCGAGGATGCGGTGGAAGTAGCTCTTCCGGTTGCGCACCGCGATCGGGGCGGGCTGGGCGTGGAAGTACTCGTCCCAGCGGGCCAGGTGCTCGTCGGGCGAGGCCTGGACCTGGTAGATCATGTCGATGATCCGGAAGTCGCCCGCATACCTCCGCGGCTTGCGCAGCGCGTAACCCTGAAGAGTCTTCTCGGTAAAAGGTTCGACATGGCGGTCCAGTACCGCCATGATGTCTTCCTTCGAAATCTCGCCGGCGCCAAGCTTCTTGTGCAGCTTCGCGGCCTTTTCACCAAGTGCGTCATACTCCGCGCCGGTCGGGCCGCCCTGCGCCACCAACTGGGCAACGGCGCGCTCAAACGCCTGGCGGCATCAAACGGTCGTAGCGACGCCCCGATAGGATGATCGCGATGGTGTCGAGGGGCTGGATGGTGGATGGGCGTACGGGAGCGGTTGACGGTGGAGGACCGCGAGGTCATCTCGCGGGAGTTGAGTCAGGAGCGTTCGGCTCGGTATATCGCCGCTGTGCTCGGTCGTCATCATTCGGGGATCTCCCGGGAGATCGAGCGTAACGGCGGTGCCGCGGCGTATCGGGCGGTGGATGCGCAGGCACGGTGTGATCTGATGTGCGCCCGCCCGAAGGAACGGAAACTCGTCGCGTCGAAGGAGCTGCACGACGCGGTGAACACCGGCCTGGTCGAGAAGTGGTCGCCGAAGCAGATCAGCGAGAGACTGCGCACGGACTTTCCCGACGACGAGAGCATGCGCGTGAGCCACGAAACAATCTACGAGTGCCTCTACCTCCAGGCGCGCGGCGAGCTGCGGACGGAACTGAAGATCGCGCTGCGTAAGGGCCGGGCCAGGCGGGTCAACCGGTCGCGCAGCACCCTGACCAGGGGCGGGATCGTCGGCATGGTCAACATCAGCGAGCGGCCGAAGGAGGCCGAGGACCGCGCCGTCCCCGGTTTCTGGGAGGGCGACCTGATCATCGGGAAGGGCAACAAGTCGCAGATCGCCACGCTGGTCGAGCGCACGACCCGGTTCGTGATGTTGGTGCGAATACCGTACGACCGTAACGCCGACAAGGTCGCCTACCTGCTGGGCAAGAAGATGGAGACCCTGCCCGAGTTCATGCGGAACTCGGTGACCTGGGACCAGGGAAAGGAGATGGCCCGGCACGCCGATTTCACCGTCCGCACCGGTATTCCCGTGTATTTCTGCGACCCGCACTCACCGTGGCAGCGCGGCTCGAACGAGAACACCAACGGGTTGCTGCGCCAGTACTTCCCGAAGGGCACCGACCTGTCCTTGCACACGCAGGAAGAACTTGATATGGTGGCCACGCAGCTGAATGGGCGGCCACGGCAGACGCTCAAATGGGCGACGCCGCTCGAGGTCTTTACCGAGCTGCTGGAAAGTCATGTGTCGCCATGACCGCTTGATTCCGCCCCTCAATTACCATTGAATCCCCCTTCGGCGTGATGTAGAGGGGACCTGGCATCCTGTCGCTGTCGCTCATATCACGCTGAGTCACCACCTTTTCTGACCGATTCCGCGGACGTGGGCCGCTGATGTCGTCCGTGTTCTGCGGGCTCGCGCTGGCCGGACCGCGCGGCCGGGGCCCGCCGCCAGCCCGCCCGGGATAATCGCGTCATGAGCGAGATCCACGCGGACCGTTGGGGGGTCCCGGTCCGGGCGTTTGACGGCGGCGCCGTCGGGCTATTGGACCAGGCGATCGAAGATCTTGTCGCGCTTGCCGGGGATCCGGTCGGCGGGGCCGAGGCCGCGATCGCCGCGGACGGCGAGCTCGCGCTCGCGCGGATCTTCCGCGCCTACCTGTCGCTCTACGCCACGACCGCTGACGGCGCCGCCGAGGCCGGCCAGCTTCTCGAACCGCTCGGGCCGGCCGACGCAAAGCTGGCCGAGGGCCCGAGGTCCGAGCGCGAGGCCCACCACCTGGCCGCCGCCCGGGCGTGGGCGGACGGCGACTGGCATGCGGCCACCCGCGCGCTGGACCGCGCGCTGCTCGCCAACCCCCGGGACCTGCTGGCGTTGAAGATCGCCCAGGACCTCTCGTTCTTCCTCGGTGACCGCCGGGAGCTGCGCGACGTCGTGGCGCGGGTGCTTCCCGCCTGGCCGCCAACCGACCCGGCCTGGGGCTTCGTCCAGGGCATGTACGCCTTCGGCCTCGAGGAGAACGGGGACTACCGAGGCGCCGAGGACGCCGCCCGCCAGGCCCTCGCCCGACATCCCCGGGACGTGTGGGCGGTGCACGCGCTGGCCCACGTGTTCGAGATGGAGGGCCGCCTCACGCCTGGCGTGTCGTTCCTGACCTCGTCGGCCCCCGACTGGCGGGACAGCTACTTCGCGGTCCACAACTGGTGGCACCTCGGGCTCTACCTGCTGGAGCTGGGCCGGACCGACGACGCGCTCGCGCTGTATGACGAGCGGGTCCGCGCGGCCAGGTCGACCGAGTGGCTGGACGTCGTCGACGCGGCCGCCCTGCTGTGGCGGCTCGACCTCTACGGGACGGACGTGACGGCCCGCGCGGCTGCGCTCGCCGCAGACATCCGCGACCTGGTCAGCACACCGACGTACATCTTCAACGACTGGCACGCCGTCATGGCCTTCGGACTGGCGGGCGACCACGCCCGCGCGGCCCAGGTGGTCGCCGCCAACCAGGACCTGGCCGCCCCGACCAACAGGCGGGCCGCCGAACGTGCCGGACGCGGTCTGCTCACCGCCTTCTCGGCGTTCGCGGCTGGCGAGCCGCATACCGCGGTGGACCTGCTCCTCGGCCTGCGCTCCGAGGCGCACGCGGTCGGTGGGAGCCACGCACAGCGCGACATCATCGACCTGACCCTGATCGCCGCGGCGGCCCGGTCCGGGCAGGCCGGCCTCGCCCGCGCCCTGACCACCGAGCGGGTGGCGCGCAAGCCGCCAGCCGAGCCCTCGGCCCGTGCGCTGCTGGCCGCGAACGGCGGCGACGAGGTCTGGCTCACCTGGTAAAAGACACGTCCGCCGAGGCCACGGCCCGCCTGGCGGGATGACGGCCATCGGCCCCTGCCGGCAGAATCGGCGGAATGCGTCTCGGCATCGCCCATCACTTCGGCTGGGCCGTCGCCGTCACGGCCGCCGCGGATCACACGGTGGTCGACCGCCGGCGGATCGAGCTGATCGAGCCCGGCCTCCCCGCGGCCCCGGTCCACCACGAAGGCGGGCCGCACCTGCTGCACCAGAAGGGCGAGCCGGTCGACGACAGCGCCCTGGCGGCGCTGGTCGCTCAGGTGCAAGCGGCGGTCACGCGCACGGCGTCCGCCGCGCTGGACGAGCTCGCGGGCGCTCTGCCCGAGCCGATCGTGTCGATGTCGGTACGGGCCTGGCCCGCCGAGTTCCCCACGGACATCGCCGTCCAACGTCGGGTGCCCTACGAGAGCCGCGCCGACTCCGTCATGTACTGCCAGGTCCTCGCCAGGCTCGCCGTCGAGCGCGGCTGGGTGGTCCATCAGTACAACGGCACGACTGTCGAGCGCGAAGCGGCCCGCATCCTGGGAGACCAGGCCGAGATGGTGCTCCAAGGTCCGCGCGCGAGCTGGGGGCCACCCTGGTCGAAGGACCATCGGATGGCTCTAGCTGCCACCATCGTGATCGCCTGACCCGACCCGTACGGGGCTCCCCTGCGGCGCCGCCGGGAGCCGCCGGGAGCTGTCCGTAGACGGACGGCTTTTCTTGATCTTCTCATGGTCTGGGGTTGCGACAGAGTACCTGTCGGACCGTGTAGCATCTGGTTCGCACCGGGGCGGCGCCCCGGCTCACCGGTCCGGGTGGCGGAATGGCAGACGCGCTAGCTTGAGGTGCTAGTGCCCTTTAACGGGCGTGGGGGTTCAAGTCCCCCCTCGGACACGATCCATTACCCCATGGTAACTAGAGTCGATCTTCACGGCGGCTCGCACCGTGTTGGTGGCAGGCTGGTAGGCCAGGCGCAGGTTGAGATGGCGGTACAGCTCCGCCTTTTCAGCAGCCTCGGCGGCGGCGAGGGCTGCGGCGATGTCGCCGACCGATTTGATCATGTCGCTGATCTCGTCGCGGGTCAGATGTCTTTCCTCATCCTGGCTGGCCTGACGGAGTTCGCGCTCAGCGGCGATCTTCTCGGCCTGGGCCTGTGCGATCCACGTGGTGACGACCTGGGGGTCGGCTCCAGCGTCCAACGCCGCCCGGTAGCGGGTCAGCTTGGCGTTGCACTCCTCGATCGCGCGTCGCGCGTGTGCGACGCCGGGGTCGTCGCATGCCGGACTGGACAGAGCCGCGACCATGGCATCGAGCGTGCTGGCGAGCTGCGGGGGTGCGAGCGCGCGAGCGAGCCAGCCATCGAGTGCGGGCAGGACAGTGTCCTCGCGCAGGTAGACGTTCGCTGGGTGGCTGACCGTGTTCGCCAGGGCGTACTCCTGGGGGTAGCGACAGCGGTAGTAAGCCACGTCGCGGACCGTGTGCCCTTGCATCTTCCGGTCGCAGACGGCGCAGTAGAGCGCGCCCCTGAGCGCGTAGGGCCGGCGCGTGCGCGGCATCTTCTGGTCGCCGGGGCCGCGTCCCCGGCCGGCGAGGATCTGCTGGGCCTGGGTGAAAACCTCGATCGTGATGATCTCTGGGTGGACGGTCTGGTCCGACCAGACCCAGTCCGCGGCGGGGTTCCAGCGCAGCCTGGTGGTGTGCCCGAGGCTGACGTCCTCGACGTCGAGCAGGACCTCGTCCTTGCGCTGGCGGTTCCAGACCTGCCGGCCGGTATAGCGGGGGTTGGTGAGGATCACGCGTACCGCGCCCTTCGACCAGGCCAGTCCATCGCGGTGGGAGTTGCGGGCCGGATCGTGGGCGGAAGGGCAGGGGATGCCGTCACGGGTTAGGCCTTCGGCGATCGCGAACAGGCCGCTGCCACGGAGGAACTCGGCGAAGATCCGGACGACGACGGGCGCCGCCTGGCCGTCGATCGCGAGACCGTGGAGTTGTCGTCCGTCGGCTGCCTTGGCGGGGTTGGGATGCGGGCCGAGGCTGATCAGCTGGTAGCCGTAGGGCGGGCGGCCGCCGAGGTAGCGTCCCTCGACCTTGGCCTGGGCGGCCATGGCGCTGCGGACTCGGATCTTGATGCGGTTGCGTTCGCCTTTGGACATGCCGCCGAACACCGACATGATCAGGTCGTGGGCTTCGGAGTTCGGGTCGATCGGCCCACCGACCTCGGGGACCCAGAGTTGGGCGTCGTAGTGCACGAACAGAGGGAACACCAGGCCAAACTGGGCGGCATCAAACGGTCGTAGCGACGCCCCGATAGGATGATCGCGATGGTGTCGCGGGCTACGCGCCATCACCGCGTTACACGTCATCTTCCACTGGAATCGACTCGGGATCCGAGCGGCCTCACAGGCCACGCTCGCGCAGGCAGCGAAGGACGCCATCTTCGGCAATGCGTGGCCTGCTGGAACGGGCGGTCCGACCAGCAGGCCTGGCGTACAAACACCTGTGTGACCGAGAACCGCACCGCACGGCGGCGGCCGGGGTCGCGACCGCGCCGGCGCGCCTGCCCGTGACGCCAGCGCCCGGCCCGCAGTAGCACGAATCGGCGTGACCGGCCACGCGAGGGTGTCGACGATGACCTTGGCGAGGCGGTCGCGGGTGCGGTGGCCGCGCGGCGCGGCACTGGCGGATCAAAGCCCGGCCCGCGGCGCTGCCGTGAGGGCCTGCGCGGTGCCATGCGCAGTGATGCGCTGCCCGTGAGGGCCTTCGCGAGGTCGTTCGCGATGGCGTAGGCGAGGGCGCGGGTTCTGACCGTGTCGTGCCATGGATACGCACAGCGGGCCGGTCGCCGGCCTGGAGACGTTCGTGCCGCGTGCCCCGGCGGTGCGGCACTGGCAGGACGAGTGGAAGCGGTGGGCGGCCGGCGCTGAGGCCGCGGCCGGTCTGGCCCGTTGGTCGACGGACCCAATCCTTGGTCCCCACACATCGTCGGTCGGGCCGCTGCTCGCCGCGTCCGGGCGGGACTTGACGGTCCCCGCAGGCGAGGCCGACGCGGTGCTGGCCGAGCTGGTCTCGCGGGCCCGGTCCGGTGATTTCGCGGCCGGCCGGGTGGCACTCGAACGACTGGTGCCGGCATTGACGACGCAGGCGTGGCGGCGCTGCCGGCGCAGCGGGTCCGCGTTCGGGGACGTGTTCGCGGAGCTGGTCGGTGCGGCGTGGATCGTGATCCGCTGCTATTGCGTCAAGCGACGCCCGGCGAAGGTCGCCGTGAACCTGGTCTACGACACGGTCGGGCTGGTGTTCGGCTACGTCCCCGTCGTCGAGCGGCGAACCGTCCTCGCCGGCCTGAACCCGGGTACCGCCAGCTCGGAAACCGACGATGGGGGGCGCGCGGCCGGAGGCGGGTGGCTGCCCGAGTTGGCTGCCGACCGGTCGGCCGCCCAGGAGACGTCGCCGCCCGACGGCGTCGGCCTCACGGGTCCAAGTCCGCTTACCGAGTTGTTCGCCGTGCTTCTCGACGGCCGGGCGGCCGGGATTCCCGCAGAACGCCTGCGGGTGCTCGCGGAGCTGGGCGTCGTCGGACTGTCCCAGCATGAGGCGGCCCAGCGGGCCGGCGTCTCCGAGCGCACGGTGCGGGCGCGCCGCGACGCGGCTGTTGGGGCGCTGCGCACCGCGTTGCTGCCGACGGCGGTGGCGTGATGGCCGGCTCGTCGCAGCCGGGAGCTCCGCTGTCGGCTGAGTCGCTGGTGCTGGCCGGCGCAATCGCAAGCGGGGCAGCGGCGGGCGCGTTGTGGGCGGGCACGCAGCTGGCAGCCTTGCTGTTCGGCGATCACCGTCTTCTTCCCGTCGGGCTGCACGACACGGTGCTGGCACTGCCCGGGATAGTGGCGAGTCCGTCAGATCCGCGGGACGCCTGGCCGCCGGCGGTGGCAGCGCAGCTGCCGGGCCCGGTGGGCTACTGGCTGGCAACCGTGCCGCCGCTCGCGGTCGCGATAGCGGCTGTGGCGGTGCTGCTGGCGGTCGTGAGTCGCCGCGTCGGGGTGGCACGGCGGCGGCGGATGGGCCTGGACCCGGAGGCCCGGTTCGCTCGGCTGGCGGATCTCGCGCCGCTGCTGGTCGCGGGCCCGGCGCAGGGACGTCTGGTTCTCGGCAGGGCCCGCGCGGCGGGTCGCAGCCGGCTCGTCGCGACCGAGGACGCGTCTCAGCCGCTCGATGCGGCCGTGCCCTGGGCGCTGCGCCGGGCGGCACGGCGCCGGCAGTCGGACCGTGGCGCGGTGCTGGCGCTGGGCCCGACCCGCTGCGGGAAGACGGCGACACTCGCGGTCCCCGCGATCCTGGAATGGGCCGGACCGCTGATCGCGGTGTCGGTGAAGACCGATCTGCTGGGCGCGACCGAGGCGCGGCGCCGGTCTGTCGGCGAGGTGCGGGTGTTCGACCCGGCCGACGCTACCGGCCGGAGCTCGGCCGGCTGGTCGCCGCTGACGGTCGCGGGCCGGCTGGCCGGTGCGCGCCGGGCGGCGCGGTCCGTCGCGGCGTCTACCGACTGGAACGCCGGCGGTTCGGGAGACATGTCGTTCTGGGCGTCGGCCGGCGAGGATCTGGTCAGCCTGCTGTTCTGGCTGGCGGCCCAGTCCGGCCTGGGCATGGACAGCGTCGTCACGTGGATCACCACCCAGGACAAGGACACCGTCCTGTCGCTGGCCCGCGCCTACGCCCGCCATCTCACTCCGGACGTCGCGGCCGACGGCGAGCAGGTCCACGACGCGCTGCAGGCTGTCTGGCGTTCCGATGCCCGCCAGCTGTCGTCGCTGTACCTGGTTGCCCGTCAGATGATCCGCCCCTGGCAGGAGCCGGCCGTCCAGCGCAGCGCCGTGACCAACCGGGCCGCGCCGGTCGACCTCGACTGGCTGCTGGGCGTCACGTCGGTAGCTCCCGATCCGGTCCCGGCGCGGGCGAACAGCCTCTATCTGTGCGCGGATCTCGATGATGCCGAGCGGCTCGCGCCGGTACTCGGCGGCCTCGTCGATGAGCTGCTGCGCGACGTCTACGCCCGGGTCGGGCGGACCGGGAAGCCGCTGGACCCGCCGTTGCTCCTTGTGATCGACGAGGCGGGGAACTGGCCGATGCGTTCCCTGCCGGCGCGGATCTCGACGTGCGCCGGGATGGGTGTCGTCCTGCTGCTGCTCTACCAGTCGAAGGCCCAGATCGACGCGGCGTACGGGACGAAGGCCGACATCGTCGTGTCGAACGCGACGACGAAGGTGTTCTTCTCCGGTCTGTCCGACCGGTCGTCGCTCGACTATGCAGGCTCCCTGCTCGGTCAGGAGCACGTCGCGGCGCGCAGCGTCTCCACCGACACCAGCCCGTCGGGCGGCCGCTCGGGCGTGTCGGACGCTCCGACCCGCCTGGAGCTGCTCCCGGCCGCGTTGCTGCGCCAGGTCGCACCGGGTGAGGCGCTGCTGATTCACCGGACCCTGCCGCCGATCCACCTGCGCGGCCGGTACTGGTTCCGCGACCCGCACCTTCGCCGGTTGGCCGCCGGTCCCACCGTCGACGTCGGTCCCAACGCCCATCGGCGCGCGCGCCGGTCTCGCGCCGGTTCGGCTCGGCTCTTCGCGCTTGTTCGACGCGCCCGGCGCGGCGCGTCCGTGCCGCTCGTCGCCGAGCCCAGGACAGGCCGA
Source organism: Pseudofrankia sp. DC12 (assembly GCF_000966285.1). Classification (NCBI taxonomy): domain Bacteria; kingdom Bacillati; phylum Actinomycetota; class Actinomycetes; order Frankiales; family Frankiaceae; genus Pseudofrankia; species Pseudofrankia sp. DC12. Next base: position 6,453,784 of record NZ_KQ031391.1, on the reverse strand, counting down.
TCAGCCGAACAACCGACCCGTCGAGCCGCGAGCGGTTCGCGGTGATCGCGATGCCGGCCCCGGGGGCCGCCGACGAGCCAGACGAGCCGAGCCGCCAACAGCCACAGGGCACGGCCCGACCAGGCGGCCCGGCCGGCGCCGCGCGAGCCGCGATGGGGCCGCACGAGGCGGGGATGTGGGTGGACGGTGCGTCCTTCCCGGTGTGCGTGCAGGTGCCGGCGGGCTGGTGGCGGCTCTACCGGCAGACCGGCCCGGAGAGCGGTGACCTGTACGTCGCCGAGCTGGTAGCTGGAGCGGTGGGACCGGGATCGGCACGCCAGCCGACGTTCCGCACGAGGCAGCCGTCGGTCTGGCGGCTGGAGGAGGAGCTCGGCTGGTCGGTGCCGCTGTCCTGCCACGTCGCGATCGAGGAGGCACCGCCCTGGGTCGCCGACGGGGTGCAGCCGCTGTCACTGGTCCACCCACCGGGCGACGGCATGCCGACCTTCCTCGGCAGCCCGGGACCGGTGTCGCTGGAACCGCATGCCCACGAGGAACGCTTCTGGCCATGGCGGGCCAGCATTGTCCTGCGTGCCCACCAGCCGCCTGCGACCTACGGCCGGCTCGGCCAGGCCGAGGACCCGAGACGCAGCTGGCCCCACGGATCGACCCGGGTGGAGGTCGTCGCGAACCGGACGCTCGCCGAGGGTGCCGGTCACGAGATCGCCTACCGGATTCGCGACCGCGACCAGGTGGTGTTCACCGGATCGGACGTGCGGCTGCACAACGGCGAGTCACCGACGTCGCCGGTGGCGATCCGCGCAGTCGTCGCCGCGGTCACGAGCAGGCCCGAAAGGTCCCTGTCCACCCGCCAACGTCGTTTCCTGGACGCCGAAGGCGCCGGCCTGACCGCGGCGGCCTGCCCACCGGGCGATCCCTACCCGGCAGGCACGCGGATCGCCGTCGACCACCCTGAGCGCGACTGGTACACGACCGGCACCGTGCGGGGCAGCGCCGTCAGTTCGACCGGCGTCCGGGTCTACCGGTGGCGGCCCGACGTCGCCGACCTGCCCGGCCATCCGTGGCGCGCCGACCCGGACCGGGTACTGGAAACCCCCTGGTACAGGGCGTCGGCGACCCTCGAAGGCGCGGACCGCAACACCGAGTCGCCCTACGGGCAGCTCGTGCTCGCGACCGGCGCGCGCGTCGCCACGGTCGACGACCCGCGGTTCACGGTCGGCACCGTGCTGCGCACGTTCGTCGCGGACGGCCCGCCGCGCTACGAGATCCGTCCCCACGACGCCGCCCTGGCCCCGGTGACCCTCAACGCGACCGATGTGACCCCGCTGGCGGGCACCGCCTGGGCAAGCGTCGATGACCTGCTGCTCGCCCGGGCGCTCGCCGGCCTGGAACTGCGGCCCGACGAGCTGCTGTTCACCGTCGGCGACTGCGCCCTGGTCGTCGACGGGCCCCACGGCCCACACGTCCACGCCCGCTACACGCTGCCCTCCGCCGACGACTCCACGCTGGCCCCCGATCCGCGCCTACCCAGAGCGGTCGCGGCCCCACCCGCCGACGGCTCCGCGGCCGGGTCGCCGGTGGTGCAGCTGCGGCTCGTCGACGGGGTCCGCCACGTGCGGCACCCGACGCTGGGTCACCTCGCCGTCCCCGAGCAGCTGTTCATAGCGGCGCTGCTCGTCCGGCCCGACCGGCTGCTCCCGGTTCTCGACCGCTACCGCTGGCTGCCGGCCGGCCCGTGGCCCCACCTCGTCACCGCCGCGCTCGCCGCCCTACACGCCCCCGCGGACGTCGCTGCCCTCGCCACCGCCAGGCCCGACCATGGCCAACCACCGACCACCGGACCGCCCGCCACCGGGCCACCACCACCGAACGCCGAACCGCCGAACTTGGAGGGCCCGTGACCACTCCGCCGCGCCCCCCTCCGAGCCGGTGGACCCGTCAGCGAGCTCAAGCCCTGGACCGCCCGAGAGCGGCTACGCGGTGCAACCTGCGGATCCGGCGACGAGGGCACCAAGCGGGCCGTCGGGCAGCCCCGCGCTGGTCAGCTTCCGAGTCCGCCCGCCCGGCATCCTGCTCGACGTCCCGATCAGCGCACCACCGGGCGGGCGGATCCTCGTCGCCACCTTCTGGCCGGACCCCTCCGGACCGGCCGGCTGGGCGCGCCGGCTGTGGTCTCCCGGCCCCGATGGCCGGGGTTTCCTCGTCCCCCAGGTCACGGACCTGGGTGACCTGATCGCCGTCACCGCCCTGGCCAACGTCCCCGTCGCCCCATCCGCACCCGACACGGCATCCCGCCGGACCCGCGTCCTCGGACGACTGAACGTCGCAGCCCCGACACCGAGTCCACAGACCCGTGAGGTGTGGCTGGGCACCTGGTACGGCTACCTGCACGCCGTCGAGGCTGACGCCGCGGTCCTGCACGGCCCGTTCCCGTCGCTGAACGCCGCGCACGGCGCCGCCCAACAATCCCTGCTACGCCGCCTCCATCACTCCGGCGGGCCAGTCCCCGGCGGCACGGCCAGGGCGACACCGATTCACCCCGCCGGCCCGCCGGCGACCGTCACCGTGACCCATCACGGCCCGCTCACCACCGTCGGCGACCCGACCCACGGCTGGCTGACCGTCCCCACCGAGGCCCTCACCGCCGCCCTCACCGAACCCAGCGGCCTGCTGCGCGACCTCCTCGAACCGGACACCGGCCCACTGCGACCGGACACCCCGCCGATCACGCTGGCCGCCCTCGCCGCCCACCACTTCCCCGACCTGCTCCCCGACCTCACCCTCGCCCCCGAACCCACGGCCAGCCGCGATCCCCCTGACCTGACCCCGGCTCCAGACGCCCCGATGCCGGAGCCCGCGCCCGAGGACCGAACACCCACGGCGGCCGGACCGACCGCCGCCGCGCGGACTGCAGCCGGATCGCCGTCCGGCCCTGATGGATCTCCCGACACCGGCGCCGAGTCGGACGTCACCGAACAGCCTCCGCTCGCCGCGGAGCCCGTGGACACGGTCGACGTCCCCGACCGTCCGGCGGCTGGAACCATCGGCGGTGCCGATCCCAGCGCCCCGGTCGCCGACGCCGGGGAATCACCCGGCCCGGCTGTACTCCCGGACGCGCCCGACCTGGCCGGTCCCTGACCGGCAGGCCGACGTCACACCCACGGCATGGTTCGCCGGCTCCGGCCGGAGCCGGACCCGAAATGGCAGCCTCTCCGAACGCCCCCAGGACCGCCATGCGCAGCAACCCGCCCAGCCGCCACTCCGCCCGGCCGACACCAAACGACCCCACCTCACCTACGGGCCCGCCCGTACCCGCTTGGAACCTCGCGGCTCTCACCAATCCGAAGATCATCCACATTCCGGAGGACCCCACGGCAGCCCACGACGGGGTGGCCAGGCTCGCCGCGGCCGCGCTGGCGGCCCAGGTCGCCGGCGACCCGGCCGCTCCAGCGCTGGTGGGCCGGCTCGCCACGGCTGGCGTCGTCGCCATCGCCGTCGGCCGGCGCCGCTACGTGTGCCGAGAGACCGTCGCGAGCTGGGTCCTGCTCCCCACCCAGCGCCGCGTCGCCACCCGCGACCTCGCCCAGGCCGCCGCCGACCGCGCACACCGCCTCGCCGCGCTGCGCCTGCGCCTGCGCCTGCCAGGACATCCCGACCGCCCCGAGACAACGGACCCCGACCCGGAACCGGGACCGGCCGGTCGGCGCCGCAGCAGCCCGAGCCACCACGGGCTGGGGCAGCACGCCAAGAGCGCGGGCAAGTCCGGACCGCCCACGTGGGGGGCCTGGCCGGGGACCAATCCCGATCACCGAGGCCCCGACCGATTCGACATCCTTCACCGGCCGACGATCATCCCGACCTGCCCAAGCCAGCGATCCGCTCGACTCCGGGTGACGCCTTCGGCGTCGACCTGTGAACGCCTCCGGACCCGCCGGACCCTGCCGCCCACGTCCCTGAGGACTGACCATGCGCAGCCCGCTCACGCTCGCTGAGATCTACCAGCTCCCGGCCGCGGTCGATCTGATCACCGCCGCGCGCGCGTTCGACCTCGGCTCCTCGGCCGCCTACGCCCTGGCCCGCCGGGGCGAGTTCCCCGTCCCCGTCCACCGCTACGGCCGCGCCTACCGCGTCCACACCGTCGACATCCTGAACGCGCTCCAAACCGCCGAACTCGCCTCGCCCGCAGAGCCACCGACCGACGCGTAGGAGCCGCCATGAGCCAGCCAGACACCCAACCCGGCGCCGAGGACGGTGCCGCCGATCCATCCCCGTCGGCCGGAGGGACTGCCGGGGCCGAGCCGCCATCGGTCGAGGTCCAGGTGCCCGCCGGCCGCTGGCGGATCAGCGCGGTCGTCGACGCCAGCGGCGAGAGGATCTTCGCCGCGGAGCTGACCGCCAACCCCACCGACACCACCCTGGGCCGGCGGCTTCTATGGGCGAAAGCCCGGCCCGATCTCCTGCAGCTCGAGGAGGAACTCGGCTGGGCGATCCCCCACCTGGCGCAGAACGCGCTCGTCCTCTCCGACTTCGCCGGCGACCTTCCCACCTGGTACAACGACCACCCAGGCCCACTGTCCGACGAGGCGATCCGCACACCCAGCTACCGGCCGACCCGGGACAGCGTCGTGCGCGGCGTACCCAGCCCGCGGAACAGCTACGGACGGCTGGTGCACGCCGACAACCCCGTACGCCGCTGGCAGCACCACCCCATCGAGGTCGACCTGTTCGCCGCCGAGTACGAGCAAGGACGCGCCCTCGTCTACCGGGTCAGCGAGACAGTCACCGGCCAGCAACCGAGACTCGTCTTCGCCGGCGGCCTCACCGGCGTGCCCCGTCACCACGACGTGGCGAACGACGACACGGTCCGCCGCAGCCTCGCCGAAGTCCTCACCCGCGCGCTGGACGACGACGAAGACCTGACCCCACGCCAGCAGGACTTCCTCGTCCGCCACCGCAACGTGATCCGGCAAACCATCGTCGACCCGCCCGACCACCCGCTCCCCCGCGGCACCCGAATCCGCGTCCACGCCGACGGCCCAGCCCACGCCGACACCGGCACCATCCTCGCCGTCCTCGACACCGACACCGGCCCGAGCTACCTGTGGCGGCCCGACGCCGCCAACCTGCCCGGCCACCCCTGGCGCGACCACCCGACCTGGACCCTGCCCGCCGCCCCACACCAGGTCCAGACCACTCTCGCCGCTCCCGATGCGCAGGTCGACGGGCCCACCGCGCCGCCCGTCCTGGCGACCGGCGCCGTCGTCGCCGCAGTCGACGACCCCCGCTTCGCCACCGGCACCGTCCTACGCGCCATCGACCGCGACGGCACCGGCATGACCTACGAAATCCAACCCCACGACGCGGCGCTCCCCCCGCTCACGCTCCCCTACGACGACGTCGTGCCGGTGCGCGGCACCGCATGGCCAGACACCGCTGCCCTGCTCAGCGCCCGCGCCACTGCCGACCTGCCACCCCGGCCCGGCGAGATCCTCCTGACGGTCCGCGAGATCGCGATCGCCGTCGACAGCCCGGACGGCACCCAGATCCTCACCGCGCCGTTCACCCGCCGGCCCGCGACTACCGCCCTCGACCCGACCAGCGACATCACCCCGACGCCCGTCCCGACCGGCCTTCTACAACCAGCCGACCCCGACGAACCCGCTCCAGGCGGCGCGCCATCAGCGCTGCGCCAGGTCGGTGACAACGTCCTCGTCGACGACCACGTCCACGGCCGCATCGAGGTCCACGCCGAAACGTTCCACGCCGCTATGCGCCACCCGCGCGACGCCCTGGACGCCCTGCTCGCGCGCCGTCCCTGGCTTCCCGCCCCGGGGCCCGACCAGCCGGTGTTCGTGACTGCCGCCCTCGTCGCCCAACACGCTGCCGCCGAACTGACCAGCCTCGACACACCAGCCCCGCCGCGGACGAACGCGGCCGGCCCGCTGCCTGACCTGCCCGGCGCCGGCCCTGTCTGGGATCGAGGTATCTGACGCCCCGAGCCGCCCCACCGCGACCAGTGTCCGCGCGGCCCGAGGACAGACCCGTGATGACCCATTTCGGGAGGACGGGAAGTCGCCTGTCCGCAGACCGTGATAGACGATCCTGGAGATTCTGCCCGCCCAAGAAGGAATTTCATGGATCTCGCGGAGAAACACCAGGCTCTGGTACATGGCGCGACGCTGGTCGCCGAGTCCGCCGAGGACGCCTACAGCCTGGGCGCCCTTGACCGTTTCCTCAAGCCGTGGATCCGCAGGAGGCTCGACTCGTTGGGAACTCTCTTCGCCAGCTGTGACACGAGCCGTCAGCTGGCCGCAGATACCCGAGCACTCGCCAGGACGGCCGCCAGCTACTCGGATCTGCGGGAGCAGTTGTTCTCCGACCTCCACCACACGCGTCCGGAGCCGCCGTGGCGAACCGTCGCCCGCGAAGCGATGGCGATCCGGGCCCAGTCCCGGGTGCTGATGCAACAGCCGACCTTCATCCTCCAGCGCATCGAAGCCGACGGGGTGAATGTCCCAGGAGCGGCGACCTGGGAATTCATCGTGATCACTCATCCGTCCGATCCGGCGGACGAGGGACAAGCGCACGTGGTTATGGCTTCTGCCGACGATCAGCAGGTCGGAGTTACCGTTCAGGTATCGAAGGAACTCGAGCGCGAACGCGGCTGGTACCAGCAGCTGGAATACGGCTTCTACTCGCTTGGGATCAGGACCCACCTGCTCGCGCTGCGAGATCCGGACCGTCACCTCAGGCCGCCCAGGAGCAGGGCTCCGGCGAGGTAGCTCACCGCTTTGATGCGCTACAGGCTGTGACGAGCAGGCCGAGTGCGGCGTTGCGATCGGCGGCGACGTCCTCCAGGGTTTCCTTGATTTTCCTCCTGCCGTTGAGGCGGAGGATTCCGATGGTCAGGTTCCGGAGGCTCGCGAAAGCGTGATTTGTGTTCCCGGTATAGGTCGGATCGTCGTCCTCGCGCCAGGCAGTGTCGCGAATGTAGTGGACCTCATTTTCGATGCCCCATTGGCCGCGGACGTGAGAGTGGAAGTATGACGCTGTGGCGTGCGTGCCCGTAGCGCTGGTGAGGGCGAGAGCGTATTCGCGGGTGAGGCGCGTTCCGGTAAGGTCGAACTCGTCTCGCCGGATGATGGCCGCCTTGTTGACATGCGGGAACTCGATGCCGTCGGCTTTCGTGGTCCAGGTCTGCCAGTTTTTGATCCGGCCGTGTCCGCGTTCCTGGACCTCGTGGTGGGCTGGTTCCTGGAGAAGTGGAAGGACCCGTTCGAATGTCTGCCTTTTTAGGGTCGGGCGATTCCCCTTCACCGTCATCACGTAGTCCATCCCGTGCTTGACGATGTCCTTTGCGGTGTCGTCCTGCGTATGCGCCGCGTCGAGGGTCACGGTCGGATGGCCTGGTATTTCCGGAAGCTGGTCGAGCAGATTCTCGACCTGGGTGATCTCGTTGGTGTCGTCGGGTACGCGGATCTGTCCGACGACGAGACCCCTGCCGTGGATCAGCGCGGCGAGTAGCTTGACCTGCGTCTTCTCATCTACCCAGGCACCACGCATGACCTTGCCGTCGACCGCGATGGTGACCTGCTCCCCGTTCTCCCAGGTGGTCTGCGCGAACAGCCAGCAACCGATGCGGGCGTCCAGAGCCGCGACGTCAATGACCTGGAGAACCCGGCGGATCGTCTTCTCGCTGGGTACTCGGTACCGCCCGAGGAAGTGGTCGTAAGGCGCTCCCAGCCGGGCCAGCAGGGGCTGGGGGATCCTCGCCGCCCAGCGGCCGATCTCACTGAGGCGCTTCGCGCCCGTCATCGTCGAAACAAGCGAGGTCGACAGGATGTACCGCAGGCTGTAGATCGCTCCCTTCGCCTTGCGCGGGTCGGGAATCTCGCCGAGCATCGCGAGCAGGCTGGAGATGTCGATCTGCTCGCAATCGATAGGCTCGGTGGACATGCCGGGGCCAGACTGGCATGATGGCACGTGGTGGCCTTCTGTCTTGGGGTTTTGTTTGGTGGTACTTACATTTTCCCAGGCGGAAGGCCACTTCTTTCTCAACGGGGAGCCTGCATCCCGTCAATCATTTCCAGATAATCGCGTGCGCCCAGCGACGCTGAATGCCCCGTCGAATCACGGTCAGCGCCAGGACAAGTTGCTATGGCACGAATCCATGACGAGCTGTAGCGATAATCAATCGCCCGTCGGACGCCCAGGAGTGATCACCAAGCCGGCTACTGTCAGCTATCAATTATGACGCTGCGCTACCTCGCCGGAGCCCTGGCCCAGGAGCGAGGGGGATTTCCTCTGACAAGCGTCCTTTGGCAGGCTGCGGGCGCTATCTCCTAAAGACCGAGATCGGCTGGGAGATCCGGGATGCCACCTCGCGGGCCTCCTTCGGGCGCAGGTGTCTGTGCCAAGCCCTCGGCGCGCGGGAACGGCCCGGGCCCGGCCGGGCCGCCGAGCAGGATCGGCGTGTGAAGGCTGGCAAGCGCGGCGAGGGTGGCCCGGGATTCCATTCCGGTCAGTCGCAACCGGTTCGCGTGCGGGCTCAGCATGGCCCACAGGTTCGCGTCGGGGTGGCGCAACGCCCGTTCGAACAGCTCAGTGTCGCAGGCGAGCACGCCGTGGTGCGGGTCCAGAAGCCGCATCTCCCGGCTGCGCCGGGCCGGGTCCAGCGACCGCAGGACCGGGGGCTTGCTGACGGCTGGCGCGAGCAGGTTGATCGCCGGATCGGTCAGCTGGGCGGTCCTGGCGGGCAGCGGTTGTGGTCCCGGCAGGGCGGCGCAGCTTTCGAGCAGCCGCCGTGACAGCCGAAGGGCGTCATCGTAGGCGTCCAGGAGTGCGCAGTCCCGCTCCGTCGGCGGGCCGTAGCGGTGGCCTGGCCTGGGAGCCAGCAGCAGCCCTTCGCTTTGGAGGCGGCTGACCGCGGCATAGCTGGTGGCGGCGAGGTCGGGCAGCACCAATGCGGCACGGCGGGCCGCGACCAGCGCCGTGTCGGGATCGGCGTCGACGGGCGTCGACAACGCGTCGAGATGCCGGCGTATCTCGCCGGCGACCTGGACCGTGTTCAGGCCGTCGAAGCCGAGGAGGCGCCGTAAGCGCAGGAGGTGGCGAATCTCCTCCCAGGTGGCAACGGCCGCGCGGGCGCTGTCGGTGACGCCCCGGTAGGCGGCGGGGGCAGTACGGCGACGACCGACGAACGCCGCGCTGCGACCGGCGACGGTACCGATGGCCGCGGCGAGGTCCGCCATCGCGTAGAGGCCAGCACGCGCAGGCCGGGCAGGTGGCTGGGCGAGGGCGTACGCCGCCAGGCGAAGCCGTTCGAGATTCCGCTCGAACGGGTCACCGCCCGCGGCTGAGTGCAGCCGGGTGATCTCGTCGAGGACGGCGAGATGGTGGTGACTTTCGTCGTGGCGCGCGCCGAGCTGCGCGGCCGTGGCCCGCGCCGGCGTCAGCCGGTCCAGCGCCTGGGCGATGCGCAGCGCCACCGCGGGCCCAGCGCTGTCGGGCAGGGTGGCGGCTCCGACGGGGTCTGCCGCCCGGAGAAGGTGCGCCCGTAGATGGGCCGCGCGCCGGACCGCGGTCGTGATGACAACAGCGACCAGCGCCCCGAGCCGATGCGCTGCCGCGGTGATCACCTCGGGGCGGGCCAGCGCGGCCGCGTCCGGGCTTCGTGGCTCACCGGCCGGGCCGATCTGGATCGCGAGCAGGTCGTGGGCGAGCCCGAGCGTCCGCGCTGGCTCCCGCCAGGCCGAGTCGGGGTGGCACTCGCTGATCGGCAGCAGGTCTGTGGCGGTGAGAACCGCCTGTTCCAGACGTGCGGCGAGTCTTAGCGCCGGGTTGTCGACCGGGCCCGACCGTCCGAGGAAGCGGGCGTGCCGACCAGCCAGCGCGGCCAGCCCGAGCAGCCCGATCGCGTCCCGCAGCGCCTCGTCCGGCCGGATAGGTGGTGGCCGGGCCGCGGCGGTGGCGATCTGCCGCCCGGCCGTGTCCAGCAGCCGGCCGTAGGTGGGCGGCTCAGCCATCGTCGGCGAGGACCCTCAGCGCCGTGCGGATGCGATCCTGCGCCCGCAACACGCCCGCCGGGTCCGGCGCGATCGGCAGGCAGGCGCCCAATGTCTCGAGCGCCGTGACCAGCACCGTGCGTATCTCGGCGCCGTCCAGCGGGCTGTCGTCGGCGCCGGGCAGCGGTGTGGGCTGCGGCAGCCAGGCCAGCTCGGCCCGCCGCAGTTCATCCCCGGCGGCGAGGCACTCCACGCCGGCCCATGTCGCCAGGCCCGCGGAGGCCAACGGCTCGAACAGCGTCCCCGCGGCCGCGACTTCCAGCAGTAGCCACGCGGTCCCCAGCGACGCCTCAGGCCGCGCGGACAGCGCCGCGACGACCCCACGCCACCGGGCCGGGTCCGTCTCGTAGGTCGAACCCGGCGCCGGCCGCGGAGCGGCACTGGCAGAGGGCAGATCTGCGTCCCTGTCATGTCCCGCCACGGAGCCACCTCATCTGCGGTCGATGTCGGCCAGCACACGCCCACTGTCCCGTCTCCCCGGCGGGGTAGACGGACAGCCTGTGGACAACCCTGCATGGCCCGAACCTCGGCACGGCCCTCGTACACGAACCGGGCAGTCCGACCTGGCGCAGGGCCCCGGCGAGGGCCGCCCGCAGGACCCAGACCAGGCACGAGGTCACCCCCGAGGGCCACCACGAGGACACCGCCGGCCGGGCTCGGCCGTCAGAGATCAAGCTCCGGGGCAGAGCCGGCGGCCGGCTCGGCGGGAAGACGCGGTTCGGAAGATCCAGCCGCGCTGCCGGGCAGCGGAGGCGACGACGCGCCAGCCGCGGCGAGCTGATCCGGCGCATGTCTGGCAACCAACGCGGCCAGGACGATCACATGTTCGTCTCCGAACAGCACCAGCCGGCGGGCATGTGGGCGCAGCATCGCGGCCAACTGGCCCCCCGGGTGCCGCATCGCCTGCTCGAACAGGGCGACCTCGCACGTCACCACCCCGTGGCGGGGATCCCGCACACTGATCCGCCCCGACGGGCTGCCGGGATCGAGGACCCGTGGAGGCGGCGGAGTAGCCACGACCAGCGGCGCCGACCGGTCGGCGAGGTAGGCCGCGCGGCCCGCCAGCGGCTGCGGCCCAGGCAGCGCCGCGCACACGGCGACCAGGTCACGCGAGACCCGTTCGGCCCGCTGGTAGGCCCTGACCAGGTCCGCACCGCTGCGAACGACGCGACGCTCTGGCCCGGCCGCCGGGATCAGCCGCAACTGGGACTCGGCGAGCAGCAACTGGCAGGCAGCCTGACTACTCGCGGCGAGCTCCGGCAACACCAGCACCGCACGGCGCGCCGTGCGCAGCGCCGCCCGCCGATCCACACCACCGCTATCCCGCGCCGCCGCGGCTCCGGAGATCTCCACCTGCCGGCGCAGCTGCCCGGCCATCGCCGCCGCAGCCCGGCCGTCCAACCCCAGCGACCGCAGCCAGCCCAGCCGCTGATGCACCGCCAGCCAGGCCGCCGCAACCTGCTCCGCCCGCGCTGCCGCCGCGGCGAACGCGCTGCTGGCCTGGCCGCGGCTACGCATCCGCGCCCAGCCCGCCAGGCCGCCGGTCCATTCCCCGACCGCCACCGCCAGGCCCGCGAACTCGACCAGTGCTGCCTGATGTGCCCGCGCCGGCGGGCGAGCCAGCTCGTGCGCGGCCAGCCGTAGCTGCTCCAACGTGTGATCGAACGGATGGACGGCACGATCCCCATACAGCGGCCGAACATCAGCCAAAACCTGCGGCAGGTCCCCCCGGCGGCACTCCTCGACGATCAGATCCACCACCGCACGCAAACCCGCGACCACATCCAACGCTCGTCCCGTGGCCAACGTGACCGCCGGATCCTCGGACGCGAGCACCTCGGTGGGTCGCCCGTCCGCTGACGGCCGGGCGAGAGCCAACAGGTGCCGACGCAGTGAACCGGCCCGCTCCCCCGCGCTGTCGGCGACCAGCCCGACCAGCGACGCAAGCGGCACCGTCGCCGCGGCGACCGCGCCACGATGCGCGAACGCCGCCGCGTCCGGCCCCCGCGGCTGCCCCTCCGGTCCCAGCTGCGACGCCAGCAGATCATGCCCCAGGCCCAGCAGATCAATCGCCGGCCGCCACGCCCCGCCAGGCTCAACCGGCCCGGACGGCAACCCGCCACGCGCCGCCTCCACCGCCCCCTCGATCTGCCAGGCCAGTTCCAATGCTGGGTTCCCCGGCCCCGCCGCCTGCCCGAGGAACCGCGCATGCCGACCCACCAGCCCGACCAGACCCGCCAACTCCGCCGCATCCCACGCGGCACCGTCACCCGGCACCGGCAGCAGCGCGACAGCCGCCACCGCCGCCGCCCGCCGAGCCTCGGCGACCAGACCGCCATACGTCAGCGGCCGCGCCATCACCCCAGCTCCGCCAACGCTCCCCGCACCGCGACCACAGCCTGCGCGACCGGCACCGGATCCACCGCGACCGTCACCGCGTCACGCAACACAGCTACCGCTGACCGCAACACGACCCGGACATCCTCCCAGCCCAGGGGCCCGCCGCCCTCGACCGCTGATCCCGGGGCTGGGGCCTCGCGGACACCGACGCACTCCAGCTCCCCGATCGCCCGCGTGACCCCCGTCCGCGCCCGCACAGCCCGCGACTCCCCCACCAACGGTGTGGCAAGCAGACCGGCCAGCGCGTGATAGAGCAACGCCAAGCCTGTCTCCAGGGTCGGAGGCGCCCCGGCCATCAACTCCGTCGACACCCCACGCCACCAGGCGACATCCAAAGCGCCGAGAAGATCGACATCAGCCATCGATTCGAACCGCGCCTCGTCCCGATCCATCACCGCACCTCCGTTCGGGCCACCTGCGCGACCTTCAGTCCAACATCACGAGCCCGAAGTACACCAGCCCACGCGAACGGCTGTGGAAAACCCTCAGCAGGTCCGCCCTCGCTGAGGCCATCGCCCGAGCGACACGAGCCCGGACCACCTGCCGCAGGCCGCCATGCCGACAACGAGGACTCATTCGACGGCCCGACCACCGAGCAGGGCGCCTACGATGGCCAACCGAAGGAAGCACCCGCCCACCCGACCAGGCCCTGACGGCTCAGCCTGCACATCGCCGAGCGCCACCAACAACGGAGCCACAGCGCAGTCCGACCGAACGCGCGAGATCCGCGCCGACGGACCGATACGCATTCCCGCCCTCAAGCGATAAACTCGCAGCTCAGCAAGTGTCGTCCCCGCCCGCGCGGGGATCTTCCCTACAGCTCCTCGCCTCAGGGCTCTCTGCTCTAGTCGTCCCCGCCCGCGCGGGGATCTTCCGAGGTCTGCTGACATGCTGTATTCGTTGTGCGAGTCGTCCCCGCCCGCGCGGGGATCTTCCACGTCATTGCGGCCGGGCATGGTGTCACGGGCTGTCGTCCCCGCCCGCGCGGGGATCTTCCGTCGGCGGGTTGCGGTATCCGCTTCCTGGTATTGTCGTCCCCGCCCGCGCGGGGATCTTTCGCCATCAGAGAAGATGGTCGCCGAGACTTCCGCGTCGTCCCCGCCCGCGCGGGGATCTTCCGGGGGCCATGCTCTGACTACTCTTCGCGGTTCCGTCGTCCCCGCCCGCGCGGGGATCTTCCGAGTGAGCTAGCTGCCTTAGTAGGCGCCACAGGGTCGTCCCCGCCCGCGCGGGGATCTTCCTTTCCGGGGGCAAAAGAGATCATGAGTGCGTACGTCGTCCCCGCCCGCGCGGGGATCTTCCTCCAGAACTGTTTTGGACTCTCTCTACGTGGCTGTCGTCCCCGCCCGCGCGGGGATCTTCCGGGCGAACGGGAGTATCTGCTTGGTGAGATCGAGTCGTCCCCGCCCGCGCGGGGATCTTCCCTCAGTCGGCAATGAGTTCAGCCAGTGGGCTCCGTCGTCCCCGCCCGCGCGGGGATCTTCCGAAACCATTCTCCTGGCCCTTGGTCTGGACATGGTCGTCCCCGCCCGCGCGGGGATCTTCCCGGTGAGCTGCCGGGGGGCGTAGACGTGGGCGCGTCGTCCCCGCCCGCGCGGGGATCTTCCCACCGGGACCGCGGTCGCCGACGTCGCGGCCGGGTCGTCCCCGCCCGCGCGGGGATCTTCCGCACTGTCACCGGTCACCGTCGTCGGCGCCTGCGTCGTCCCCGCCCGCGCGGGGATCTTCCCGGAGTCGGCCTGTCGGGTGTGACCGGCCAGCGGTCGTCCCCGCCCGCGCGGGGATCTTCCCTGATCGAGTGAGAGGGCGTCGTGGCTGCCTTCGTCGTCCCCGCCCCCGCGGGAATCTTCCCGTTTTCACAGAGGATGAGTACCACCACGCGGTGTCGTCCCCGCCCGCGCGGGGATCTTCCCCCCGGGCCGGGCGCCGTTGCCGCCCGGCAGGTGTCCGGAAAACCTCACTCCTCGACGCGTACGGCGAACGGCCGCATTTCATCGTCCGCAGGGAATGCGCGCAATCCAACCGAACAGAGAATCGCCACAATCGCATCGCACATACGAGCCGCCACTACACCCATGTGCCTAATGGCGTCGGCGCCAAAGTCCTTGTTGCGAGCACTTTCGGCAATAGAATTCATTAGCATAGCACTCGCGCGCCATTCTATGAATACGCCACCCGACGGGTCATCGCCAGCGTCGACATGCACCTCCGCGCCCGCAAGTTCTAGATTCTGCTCAATGCGGAACGCCGGTATCCCGGCCAGTTGGAGCTCGCTGCAAACTCGATCAGCTATCTGATTTCGCCGCCGAAGGACAGCCTCTGATGCCTCAGTGAAATTCAACTTACCGCCCTTGGACTTTAAACTGGGTGTGGGTGCCACAGGTAACAGGGTACCAACCACACCCAATTCTACCAGGCGTCGGCTAGTAACCGCCTGCAGTCCCAATCATCCTGCGCAACAATTCATTTGAAGCTGTTCTCAGCGTCGCGTCTTCCCCCCACGGGACCGACCAACTGATGGGCACGCCGGGGCGCAATTCTTCGGCCAACGTGGCACCACACGGCCCGCACGGCTGACGTTCGCTGTATAGCTCGGCGATACTCTTGCCACTGAAGCCTCGCGCCTTCAATTGGTTAAGTATGTCTATCTCTGAATGATAACCGTTACCCTTGCTAAATCCGTAGACAAGGTCACCAGTTCTTGGGTCGTTCCAACCTGGCACGCGAGCGGCCGCCACGTTCCGTCCTGGACCGATACCCGCTTCGACTCGCGCTTTGTAAGCCGCACTGCTGAGATCGGTGCTGTTATACGGGATCTCCCCTTCAGGGTCGTCGCCAGCGTCTGAACTAGTCGAGGTCGGTGGATGATCGCCGCCGCCGGCACCGGCGCCGCCGGTTTGGGTGGGTGGGGTGGCGGGGTCGTCGCCGATGCAGTGGGTGAGGCCGGCGTTGTGGCAGTCGTCGGCTGAGGCGGTGTATTGCAGGCCGGCGGTTTGGTCGGTGGCGGGGCCGAGGTTGGCGTCGAGGGGGTTGGAGTAGGTCTGGGGGACGTCGGTGGGTTTGGGGATGGTGCCGTTGTTGCCGACGCCATGCGTCGAGTCTGGGTTGATGTTCAGGGTGCCGTGGATGACGTCGTTCGGGTCAGGGTAGGTCTGCTGGGCTGGATTGGTGGCCGGACTCGGGCCTGCGCCTGGCTGAGTGACAGTGCCAGGCCCTGCGCCAGGCCCCGGGCCGCTGCCAGCACCAGGTCCGGCTCCTGCTCCTGCTCCCGCGCCTGTTCCGGCGCCAGGGTCATCAGGACTCGGGTTAGGATTGTTCGTCGAATTCGGGTTGGGATTCGGCGATGGACTCGGGGTGGAACTCCCGCTACCCGCGAGAGCATGGTACGCGGCGGTTCCGAGTTTGATCTCCTGACTCAAGTTCCATGCGGTTGCATAGCCGACGCCGTAGCCGACGTAGTACGCCCCTTCCACCGCCCCGGAAGCCGCGGCGGTAGCGATATAGCCGACCGCGTAGCCGGCATTATAGGCATTCGCGACGCCCTGGCTCGCGAGACCTACAGCCAGGCTACCGGCGGCGGCAACCGCGCGGACTCCTGGCGCTTTCTCGATAACACTGAGAAAGCTTTGACCGGTGGGGTCGCTGTAAGTGAGTGGGTTGCCGCCCGCGTAGGTGTAGCGGTTGTCGGCGGCAGTGCCGGTCCAGGGCAGCGGGGTGGAGTCGCGGGTGGTGAAGGTGCCGTTGGTGGGGGTGTACCAGCGGGTGTCGGCGTCGAGTTGGCTGGTGGTGGGGTCGGTCCAGCCGCCTTGGTAGCCGATTTCGAGGTGGCTGGTGCCGGTGGTGGTGGGGGTGCCGAAGGGGTCGTAGGTGCGGGTGTCGGTGAGGGTGCCGGTGGTGGTGAACGCGGCGATGGTGTCGCCGTGGGGGTTGGTGAGGGTGGCGAGGCCGGCGCTGCCGGTGTCGGCGCCGATGAGCTTTCCGGTGGGGTCGTAGGCGTAGAGGGTGCCGTCGTGGTAGCTCGGCTCGTTGGACAGGTCCTCGTAGGCGAACGCCTGGCTGCTGTTGCGCCAGGAGACCCGGCCCAGCGCGTCGTACTCGTAGCTGGTCGTCGTCGGCCCGCTGGTCACCGAGGTGAGCTGGTCGAGGGCGTTGAACGTGTCGCTGGTCGTGGCCGACGCGGTGGTGGTGGTGCTGACGGTGCCGCGGGCGGTGTAGGTGTAGCCGGCACTGCCGTCGTTCAGCAGCCGGTTACGGGCGTCGAACGTCGACGTGACCCCACCTGCCGAGACGCGGTTGCCGGCGGCGTCCCAGCCGTAGGCCGTGGTGGTGGCGGCCTGGTCGGTCCAGGAGGTCAGCCGGTTCGCCTGGTCGTAACCGTAGGACTGGCTACCCGCGCCCGCGACGCCGGCAGGGCCGATCGTCGTCGCGGTCAGGTTGTCGTTGGTGTCGTAGGTGTAGGTCTGCGAGCGCAGCGTCCCGGACGGTCCGGTGAGGGTGTCGGAGGTGGTCCGGGCGAGCTGGTCGTAGCCGTAGGTCTCGACGGCGCCGCTACCCGACGAGGTGTAGTCGATCGAGGTCAGCTGGTCGGCGTCGTCATAGCTGTAGGTGCGGGTGCCGGTGGTGCCGGCGCCGGTGACGGTCGCGAGGTTGCCGCGGGAGTCGTAGGTGTACCCGCTGGACAGGGCTGCGTTCCAGCGTGTGGTCATCCGGCCGTCGGCGTCGTATCCGAACGATGCGTCGCCCTCGGTGTGCTGGGAGCCGGTCAGCAGGCCGCGGTCGTCGTAGGAGAACTCCTCATCGGCCGACGGCGTGTGCGTGTTGGTCAGGTTCCCGGCCAGGTCGTAGGCCAGGGTCCGGGACGCCGACGCCACGCCCGTGCCGGAGCCGGCTTCGGCGATCAGCTGGCCGAGGGCGTTGTAGGTGGAGGTACGGGTGACACCGCCGGGCTCGACGACGGTGGTGGGCAGGCCGCCGGTGTCGTAGGAGGTGGTCCAGGTGCGGTCGGTGAGGTTCGGGTAGGCGGTGGTCGACGGCTCGATCGTCTTCTCGGGCAGGCCGAGGCTGTTGAACGTGGTGATCGTGGCGTTGCCGTTGCCGTCGGTCAGCCGGGTGCGGTTCCCGGCGGCGTCGTAGCCCGCCGACGTCGTGAGTGAACTGCCGGCCGCGACGGGAACCGTGATCGAGCGGAGCTGGTCGAGGGCGTCGTAGGCGTCGGTGGTGGTGTTGCCGTTCGGGTCGGTCTGGGAGGTGACGTTGCCCGCCGCGTCGTAGCCGATCGAGAGGCTTCGCAGCGGGCTGTTCGTGTTCGAGAACTGCGCGGCGCCTGTCTGGCGGCCGGCCCGGTCGTAGGCGTAGGTGGTCTTGCGGCCGAGCGGGTCGGTGCTCGAGGCGAGCCGGCCGGCGAGGTCGTAGGTATAGGTGGTGGTCTTACCGGCCTCGTCGTGGGTGGCGGTGAGCTCCCCGGCGCCGTCGTAGTCAGCGGTCGCGGCGGCTCCGGCGCTGACGTTCGTCGGGCGCAGGATCTTGTCGAGGTCGCCGGCGTCGTCGTAGCCGTAGTAGGTGGAGAAGGTGGCACTGGGGGTGCGTTCGGTGCTGGTCGTCGCCCAGAGGCGGTCGAGGTCGTCGTAGGCGTAGAAGATCCAGGCGCCGTTCTGGTCGACGGTGGTGACCAGGTTGCTCGCGTCGTCGTAGATCGCGCGGCTCACACCCGGTGCCGGCAGCCCGTCGACCTGCGGGTCGGTGACGGAGACGACCCGGTCGCGCATGTCGTAGACGGCGGTCGTCGTCTGGCCGCGGGTGTCGACGTGGGTGAGGACGTTGCCGTTGTGGTCGTAGGTGAACGACTCGGACGGGGTCGACGCGGACCCGCCGGGCGGGGTGTACGACGGGTGGCTGACCTGGGTGGGCCGGCCGAGTGCGTCGTAGGTCGTGGTGGTGGTCAGGTTGCGGGCGTCGCGGGTCTGGGTGACCTCGCCGAACGTGTCGTAGCCGACCGTCCCCGTCGGGGTTCCGGCGCTGGCCGCGTTGCCGTTCTCCTCGACCTGCACCGACGGGGCGGTCACCTGGCCGACCGCACCGGCCGGGTTGGTCGTGACGTGTGTCGTGTAGGCCGGGTCGAAGGCGGAGCCCGGGGTGTAGCCGCGCGGGTCGACGAGCGTCGTCGTATAGCCGCGCTGGTCGCGGGTGACCGCGGTGGTGAAGCGGGCGACGCCGTCGCCGAAGACGGTCGTCGAGGTCAGCCGGGAGGCGTTGTCGTAGCCGTACTCGGTGCGTTCGGTCGTCGACGTGCCGGCGGCGCCGGTCTCGATGGCGGTCGGGTCGCCGTTCGCGTCGTAGGACAGCGCCGTGGTGCGGTGGACGCCGGCCGGGTCGAGCGCGGTTCCGGTCGCGTTGCCGGCCTGGTCGTAGCTGGCGGTGGCGGTGGTCAGCCCGCCGCCGGTGACGGTGCTGGTCTCGTTGCCGGCGCCGTCGTAGGAGTGGTCTTCGAGGACGATGGTCCGCGTCGTTGAGGAGAGCGTGCCGGTGGCGAAGTCGGGGTTGTGGTAGCCGGTCCGGGTGACCTGGTGGAGCTTGCCGTCGAGCCAGTAGGTGTAGTTGGTCGTGCGTCCGAGCGCGTCGGTGACGGAGGCGAGCCGGCCGGCGGGGTCGTAGGCCCGCGACTCGAGGACGACGTCGCGGGGTGACGTGCCCGCGACCGGGTCGTCGACGAAGTTCTTCAGTGTTGTCGTCGCGAGCTCGCCCAGCGGGGTGTAGGTGTAGGCCGTGACGGTGCCGTTCGGGTCGGTCGTCGTCGCGAGGTTGCCGTTGGCGTCGTAGGTCTGCGCGCTGGTCGCGGCGGCCGCGGTGCCGGAGGCGGCGGTGGTGGACAGCAGCCGGTCGTCGGCGTCGTAGGTGTAGGTGGTGGTGCGGGCGGTGTCGCCGCCGGTGGCGTCCGAGATGACGGCCTGGGTGCGGTTGCCGTTGGTGTCGTAGGTGTTGGTCGTGACCCGGGTGTGGGTGGTGGCGGTGATCGGGTTGGTCACGCCGGGTTCGGTGACGGTCGCGACCTGGGAGAGCTTGGTGTAGGTGTAGGTCGTCGTCAGCCCGGAGGG
The DNA here is from genome assembly GCF_000966285.1 of Pseudofrankia sp. DC12. Classification (NCBI taxonomy): domain Bacteria; kingdom Bacillati; phylum Actinomycetota; class Actinomycetes; order Frankiales; family Frankiaceae; genus Pseudofrankia; species Pseudofrankia sp. DC12. Next base: position 6,434,229 of record NZ_KQ031391.1, on the reverse strand, counting down.
GTAGGTGTCCGAGGTTTCCTTGGAGGTGAGCCGGCGGCCGATCTCGTCGGTGGTGTAGTCATGCACCAAACCGGCGGGGTCCTGGTCGTGGCGCAGGTCGCCCTTGGAGTCGTAGCCGTAGGTCGTGACCTTCCCGCGGGCGTCGGTCCTCGAGGCGAGCAGGCCCGCGGGTTCTGTTCCTCCACCGACGGCGGTCTCGGCGCCGGCGGTGTAGGTGGAGCTGTTTGTGGTGCCGCCGGGGAACGCGGCGGTCGGCGGGCTGGTCGTCGAGACCAGATTCCCGAAGGGGTCGTAGCCGTAGGTCGTCTTGTAGGCGTTGTCGTTCGGTGCGGCGGAACGGCCGTCGCGGTGGGCGACGATCAGGTCGTCGCGGGGGTCGCCGGGCGGGCCGTTGTAGTAGTCGTAGTAGTCGGTGACCGGCCAGGTGCCCGAGGCGTCGGAGGACCGCACGACCGTGCGCGCCAGGACGTTGCCGTGCGCGTCGGTCTGGTAGTTGGTGGTGTTGCCGTTCTCGTCGGTGGCCTGGGCGAGGAACCCGTCGTCGTTGTAGGTGAACGTCTTCGTGCCGGTCGGGCCCGTCTTGGACAGCAACTGGCCGTAGACCGAGTAGGTCCAGTCGGTGGTGGTGCCGGCCGGGTCGGTGGTGCGCACGACGATGTTCGGGCTGGTCGCGGTGACCGCGTAGGTGGTGCGATGCCCGAGGCCGTCCTCGCGCCAGGCCACCGTGCCGTCGGAGTTGTAGCCGACCTTGGTGTTCAGGTTGCTCTCGGGCAGCGAGATCTGGGTCAGCTCGCCGGCGGAGTTGTAGCTGTAGCTCGACCCGGTGGCCACGCCCGGTGTGGCGACTCCGGTCAGGCGGCCGGAGGCGTAGCTGTAGGTCCAGGTCAACGCCCCGCCGTTCGCGGCGACTGAGGGTGTGGCGACCTGGGCGATGTGGGTGTTGTCGGTGGTCCAGGTGAAGGTCAGCGCCCGGCCGGACGTGGTGTTCGTCGCCGAGGTAAGCCGGGAGTTCGCGTCGTAGGCGAGGGCGACCCGGTTGCCGGCGGGGTCGGTGGTGGCGAGCAGCTTGCCGTCGGAGCGGAACGTGTAGGAGGTGCCGCCCTTCTCCGTGAGCCCGGTGGCGACAGTGGTGGTGAAGGTGTCGATCCGGCCGGTACCGGCGGCATCGGCGTACGGGCCGGCGCGGCTGGCGAACAGGAGGGCCGGGTCGTGGGCCGAGAGGATCTGGGTGCCGTTGCGCAGCACCGAGATCGACGTGCCGGAGGTGACGATGCTCAGCACGTCAGCGGCGGTGCAGCAGGTGCTGGCCGCGGTCGCGACCACGGTGTCGGTTCCTGCGACGCGTTTGACCAGCTGCCAGCTGTTCGACGCCGGCGCCGCGACCAGACGCCAGTAGTTGTTGGCGTCCGCGACGCGGAACGCGACGCCGACCCCGGCCTGGGCGACGGGTTCGGTGAAGGTGATCGTGCCGTCGGCCGCACCGGCGACCGTGCTCAGGTTGTGCCCAGAACCGGCCGCCGTCGCCAGGTAGGCGCTGTTGCCGTTGATACCCCAGGTGCCGGCTAGGTTGGTGAAGGCCTCGCCGTCGTCGCTGGCCCCGAGGCTGGTGGCGCTGTTCGCGGCGGTGAACGTCGCCCGATGTCCCTCAGGCGTAATGGTCAGGCCGTCGATCCGGCCGGTGCCGGTCGACTGGGCGTACAGGCCGGCCTTCGTCGCGGTCGAGAACGCGCTGTCGGTCGCGGTGCCGACGACGACGCCGTTGCGCAGCATCTGCAGGGTGCTGCCGACCATCCGGACGCCATAGGTGTCCGTCGTCGCGCAGCAGACGCCCGTGACCGTCTTGACGGTGGACTCCAGGCCACCGGAACGTTTCGCCAGGACCAGCGACGTTCCGTTCTCGTAGAGCATCCACATGTTGTCCGCGTCCTGGACCCGGAACGCGACGCCGAGCCGGGACTGCGTCGTCGGCGTCGAGAACTGGATCGTCCCGTCCGCCGGCGCCGGCACGACCGCCACCGACTTGAAAATTCCGGCGGACACGAGGTAGGCGGAGTTGTTCGAGACACCCCAGGTGCCAGCCAGCGCCTGCCAGGTCTCACCGGTATCCGTCGCGCCCAGCGAACTGGTCGAGTTCGCGGCGGTGAACGACGCCACCCGCGGCTTGGAGGCCTGCAACGACGCGTAGTAGCCGTGTTCCGGCTGATAGGTGCCGTCACCGTTACGGCCAAACAGGGTCGTCCGCCCGTCGCCGTTACGGATCTGGATGTTCCCGGGACCGGAGGTCGCGGCGCCGGCGGCCATGTCGTAGGCGCTGGTCCAGCCGGCGCCGAACAGGCCGTCGGTCGTGCTCTTCGAGTTGTAGCTACGCGCCACCGACAACGGCGGACCCACTTCCCGCAGGGATGCGTCGGTGACCTGCGTGGTGAAGTTCTGGGTCAGCGGATTGACTCCGGCGACGGCCGGTGCGTAGGCGTTCGCGCCGTAGTCCGCGCCGGCCGTCACGTTGTAGTTCACCGGTTCCAGGGCCAGTGGCGAGGTCCACAGACTCTGTGAAGTGCCGTCGGATACCTGGACGCGCCAGTAGTAGATCTGGCCCCAGGTCAACGGTGTGGGCGGCGCCCAGATCGGCCATGACGTCCAGCCCGAGGACTGGCAGGTGCCCGAGTTCGCGTCCGTCCCGGTACAGAGCTCGAACTGGTAGGTGAGCGGGTCGTTGTCCGGGTCGAGCGCGAGCACACCCAGCGTCGGCTGCGTCGAGGGCACCTCGGAACCCGAGATCGGCGAGACCCCGACGATGTACGGCGACTGGTTGACCCCGGCGGCGACGTTCACCGGGGTGGCGAGTTCGCCGACGCCCTGGCCGGAGAACCAGGACGTGCCGGTCTGCTCCATGTCCCAGCGGATCGTGTAGTTACCCGACGACAGGCTGGACAGGTCCACCGACGCGTTCACGTCCACGGACTGGCCCGACGCCACCGTCGTTGGGATCGGTGTCTGGACACCTTGGTGGATCAGCTCGAACGTGTTCGACGCGTCATAGATGTGGTACGACAGCGCATAGCCAGCGCCCGACGTCCACGTCGTCTGGCCCGTGTTCTTCACCCGGACCGTGATCTGCCCCGGAGCGGTCGATGTCGGCGGCACGGACCAGGTCGCGCTCCCTGATGGGAACGAATACTCCGCCCCGTACGGCGTCCATTCCAGCTCGAGGCGCGGGCGGTAGTCCGACGTCGGGTCCGCCGGGTTGCACCAGCAGTTGTTCGAGTAGAACGACTTCAGCCACTGAGTGTCGGTGTCCGACGTCGTCAGCCCGAGGCCGAAGTTGGCAGTCGGGTCGTGGGTCCAGGTGTTCACCAGGTTGCTCAGCCGGGTGTCGTAGTCACCGATGAACTCCCACGACCCGCCACACGACGAGCTGCCGTCGTCGGCGAACGACTTGTTGGCGACCTCACCGCCGAGCGTCGCGCCGGGCCAGGTCATGTTCCCGCCGTACCAGGGGATGAGTACCTGTCGCAGACTCACGGGATGGGGCGTGCAGCCGCTGGCGGAGAACCAGTTGAAGATCTTGACATGGGCGTTGGTCACCGTCGCGTTCGTCAGCGACGCGTCGCCGGGGAAGCTCAGATACCCGTGCACGATGTCGTTGGTCGGCGAGTAGTAGCCGGCCTTGATATCCAGCTCCGAGGCGTAGTTCGTCGACGGACTGGCTGACGACACATACGTGTCGTCAGCGCCGGTCAGCAGCGTGGACACGTTCGGGTCCACCTTCACCGGGAACACCCGCTCCGGTGCCGCCAGCCATGCCTTGTCGAGGTCCACCTGCAGCGCCTGCTGGCCGTTCGACACGGTGACCAGGCTGTAGGTCACCCCACGTGAGTAGGCGTAGAAGCCGTCCTTCGTCGTCGGCCGGGAGTCGGCCATCGACCCGTGCGGGATCAGCGCCCGCACCGTGCCGCCCCTGTCCAGCAGCTGGACGTCGCCCTGGTCGTCCAGGCTGGCGGTCAGCCCGGACAAGGTCAGCGGATACACCCACGTCGTCGGCGCCGCCGCCGACTTCAGCACCAGGACTTCCTTCAGCCCGCCGGCGGTCGGCCCCAGCTCGAGGTCAGCCTGGTCCCGCACTCCGGTGAACGTCGCCTTCGACCCATCGACCTTGGCCGCCACCCCGGCCGCCTGCGCGATCCCGAAACCGAAAGACAGGCCGCCACCGAGGTCGATGCTGCCCAGCTCGGCGTCGTCCGCCTTCGGCGCGACCTCCAGGCCGGCCTGCGTCGACCTGGCGTGCAGCCGGCCCTTGTCCCCAGCAACCAGCGACGTGTCGATCCCGACCCAGTCACCCTTGGAGCTCTTGAACCGGTCCGAGCCCATCGTCGCCTCGGACGTGTACGTGCCGTCCGGGTTGTGGAACACCTGCGACGACGCCGTCCGTAGCCCCGGAACCTCGACCCGTCCGGCTTGCGGCTTCATCTCGCCGCTCGCGTCAGGCCTCGTCACCGCCTGGGGCCGAGACGGCCCGAGCTGCGCGCCCCGCGGCGTGGAAGCCGCCCTCGCCGCCTCATCCGCTGAAGGCTTCTGCGGCGTGAACGCAACCTGTTTCAGCGGCGTGATCGTCGCCCCCGTCGATGCCACCGCCCCCGCCACCACGGGGGCCTTGCCCTGCAGCGTCGCCGGGCCTGTCCTCGCCGTGCCCTGCGTCGCGCTCGTCGGGACCAGGCTGGCCTTCCCCGCTGCGCTACCCGACGACGAAGCCGGCAGCTTGCCCGAACCGCGAAACGGGTTCTGATCCGCGATCGGCACAGCCTTCGGTCTGGCCGGCGCGTCCAGCACGACCAGCCCGACGACCACGAGCAGCACCGCCAGCAGCGGCGCCACCCGGCGGACCCGGGCGTCACGCCGCCACTTGCGCCGGCCGAACGAGAGACGGCCAAAGGAGAGGAGGCTACGGGTGGCGGGGCGGTGCCGGCCGGACATCAAGGCTCCCGAACAAGACGTGAGCAGGACAAAGCCGAACGACAAGAGACCAGCCTGGGTAGCCGCACCCGCGCCGGCGACCTGCCCTCAACAACCAGCACAGCGACGACCGCCGATGCCTTCCAGGGCAGCATGAATAGACCAGATGAGGAGGTGGGATAAAACGCTGCGTGGACCGCGCCCTGCTCGGAGCAGTCGAGGGCCTGCGGGCTGATCATGCACCCTTCCCGCGCCAGCTCTCGGCCGTCGGGCGGATGACCGCGCGAGGAGGATAACTCCATGGAATGCACCTCCGGGTTCGGAATGCACAGCGTTAGCACCGGCCACAAATACCTGCTTACAGACGGACACTGCCATCCGGACTACTTCTACAACTATGACTGGGTCGCCAACACCTACGGCTCACTCATGGGTGTAACAGTCACTGGCAGCGATCCCATGGAAACGAGCGCGTCCGGAGCACAAGTTGTCGACGCCCAAGCACTTGACCCTGGATCCGGCGGAAGCTCCTGTATTTCATGGGGAGGCGTCAGCGTCCCACCGTCGCCCTTGGTCCGATACTACATCACGGGCTACAACCAGCCGTCGCAGGGCCTTAGCATTCTGTCCGAAGGTGCACACGGCTACGAGAAGTCAGGAACCGTTTCCGAACTCAATCTCAGCTTCCCAGAGACATACAACGGAAAGACCCTGCACGCGACAAATCTCTTCTCTGTCGCCGGCGGTTCCACGGTGGAGGGCGACAGTGGTGGATCAATGATTCAGCCATCACTCTTCGGCCCCCTCGCGGCCGGCATCGTCTGGGGATCAGCGATAAAGAATGGCCAGACCTATACCATCGGAACAATGATCAACGCTATCCGCTTCATATACCAAGCCGATCCCAACGTGTCGTCAAACGGCACCAACTGCTAACGATGGCGACGCCGTAGATCCATAGTTGCCGAGCGTCGCTCAGCACCGATCACAGGTCGGGCGGGCAATCCCGATCCCGCCCGACCTGTTTCGCATCCATCGACTCTGCCCGCGAGCAGGCTCTCTCGGACGGCGTGGCGCCGACGGTCACCGGGTGCTGCCGACTCTCCCAACTCCATCCGTCGCATCCGCTACTCTCAGAAATACGGCCAGCCGCGGTAGGCACCGGCAAAAGAAGGTGAGTGATTTCGCTCAGAGCAGGATGGATCACCAGCCACCGTTCGGTCTGGCGGGCTCGTCGGCCGCGATAGCACCGGGAATGCATACCTACCCGAAAGGGAGTCAGCATGAAGAGAGCAACGAGATTCGCACTGTCGCTCGCTGCCTTTGCGACAATCGCCGCCTGTTCACAGCCGGATTCAACAATCTCGGCGACGCAATCGTCTCTCACAGGCGGAACGCCAACGCCTCAAGTATCAGATCAGACGACAAGCGCTCGCATTGTGGTATCGACGCCGACGGTGCGCCAGAAATCGACCATCTCGGGCTATATTGAAGTAGAGAACCGGACAGCCGCCACGCTGCGACTCAACAACGGCCAATGCGAGCCTAAATGGAAGGTCGCACTTGAGAACGGCCAGCTGCCTGCTTCCGCGTTCTTTCCAGGCGACTGCCACCTGAACTCCCCACTGGTACTGCCGCAGGGCAAGACCAGGCTCCCATTCACTATCACCGCTACATACGCCGCCTGCACCTCAGACCCACGCTCAGTCCATCCAGACACACCGATGTGTGACAGCGACGGGCAATCACCCGCACTACCAGCCGGGACCTACCGGACCGTATTCCTTGCCCCTTCGGGCGTCACTGGACTAGCCGGAATCCCCGTTTCGGCGACAGCGACCGTGGAGGTTGTCGCCGCGCGATGACTCGTTGTCCGGGCATAGCGCCGGATCGCCATCAGGTCTGATGTCGCGCCCGGCGTCGTTGTCGTCAGGCGGATCCGCGGGTCGCTGATGAAGCGAAGGTCATCCCTGTGAGGTTGGGGACGCTGAGCTGGGCGAACAGCCCCTTCTGGGATCACTGGTCACGGTGTCAACGGCGGTGTTTCTGCTTGTACGCAGGCTTCTCGACGTCGTCGGGCTGGGTAGCCGGCCGGACAAGAAGGATGTCGCTATCGCAGTCCAACGCCTGTACCGTGCCACAACTCGATTTCGGGCCGTTGACCTGCGACTTCGCTGTCAGCGACGGTGGTGCATGATCGTAGCTCATGGTGGTGCGGATGGCGTATTTGGTCACGGTGCGGGTGTTCGGCTGTCTGGTCCTGCTGATGCGCAGCGACGCGGCGAGGACGGCGGAACTGCTGATGCTGCGCCACGAGGTCGCGGTCTTACGCCGTCAGGTCGGGCGGCCCCGGTTCACCTGGCCGGACCGCGCGGTCCTGGCCGCAGTGGCCCGACTGTTGCCCCAGGAGGTCCGATCACACCGCCTGGTGACCCCGGCGACGTTGCTGGCGTGGCATCGCCGCCTGGTCCGCCGACGGTCGACCTACCCGCATCGGATGGGCCGCCCGCCAGTGAACAACGAGCTGCGGGCGCTGGTGATCCGCCTCGCCCGGGACAACCCCACCCGGGGTCATCGCCGCATCCAAGGAGAGCTCTTCGGCCTGGGATATCGGATCGGCGCCGGCACGGTACGTCGGATCCTCGCCGGTACAGGCCTCGGCGGCCCCGCCCCACGTCGCCAGGCCGACACTGCCTGGCGCACCTTCCTACGAGCCCAAGCCAGCGGACTGCTGGCCACCGACTTCTTCCACGTGGACACGATCACTCTGCGCCGGCTGTACGTGCTGTTCGTGATGGAGATCCAGACGCGCCGCGTCCACATTCTCGGCGTGACCGCCCACCCGACCGGAGCCTGGGTCACCCAACAGGCACGCCACCTGCTCATGGACCTCGAGGGACGCCTCGGCACGTTCCGGTTCCTGATCCGCGACCGTGACGCAAGGTATCCCCGGGCCTTCGACGACGTGTTCGTCTCCGAAGGCATCCGGGTCGTGAAGACTCCGCCGCAGACGCCGCGGGCGAACTGCTACGCGGAGCGGTTCATCCGCTGTGTCCGCCAGGAGTGCACCGACCGAATCCTTCTCTACGGCGAACGCCACGCCACCGCCGTGCTCGACGAGTACGCCCGCCACTTCAACGATCATCGTCCCCACCAGGGGCGAGACCAGCGCCCGCCGAACGACGACCCGGCCGCCGTCGCACCCCTCGACGGCCCGATTCGCCGCCGCAAGGTCCTCGGAGGCGTCATCAACGAGTACCACCGCGCTGCCTGATCCAGCAGCGAAACCGCAGGTCACGCCCCCGAATCGAGTTTTGGCACGCTACAGGCTGGTCAGGGCTGGTTCAGGCTGTGAGGGGTGGGGCGTGCAGGGTGTCGAACAGGGCGGTGGCGGTGTCCTGCCAGGGCCAGTCGTTGGGCAGGTGCAGGTCTGGTCGTGGGCGGAGTGGGCGGTGCGGGCGGGGATTGCGACGAGGTGGTGTCGGATGGTCTGGGTGGTCGCGCGGGCGTGGTGGCGGCTGGCGAGCGCGCCGGCGGCGCGGGTGAGGTTGAACGCGAGGCAGGCCAGCACCAGCCAGGCGGCGTTCGCGGTGAACCTGCCCGACGGAAGGTGGGCCAGGGCGCTGGCTTTCAGGTCGGCGATGACCTGTTCGATGATCGCGTGGCCGCGGTGGGTCGCCTCGGCCGCCACGAGTTCAAGGGGCTGTCGGTGAACGCGGCGTAGTACCAGTAGACGGCGAACAACTCACCCTGGCCCTGCGGGACGCAGGCGGGGTTGAGGCGGCGGACCCGGCGGGCCAGCAGCCGGCCGGTGACCTGCTCGGCCTTGCGGCGAGCGGTGAACGCCGTGTAGCGCACCTCGGCGATCTCGGCGTCGGAGACGAACCGCCCTCGTCGTCGTCCCAGACCGCCTGCGGGTAGTGGATCGGGGAGCCAGGCGTTCTCCTCGATCGTGGCGATGGCGGCGCGGATCGCCGGGTTGAGCCGCACGGTGATCGAGAAGTGGGCGCCCGCCCGGCCCATCTACGCGTTCAGCGCACCCTCAACCCCGCCATATCCAGCGGTGGATCGGGGCTGAGTGAGCCTGCCTCCCGGTTGAATCTTGAGCTTGGCCTCTGGGCGCAGGCGCCTCATCTGAGAGGTGACACCCGGCCTCCAGGGAGAATCTCGACCTACCTGCTGCGCCCGCGCACTCCGCCACCAGAAGGGAGACGGTCAACTTGGCTGTCAGCTCCGGTCGCCCGGTCCGCTGTCCGGCGCAACTGGACCAGCGAGTGTCGAACGGCGGGAATCGTCGACGGGCTGGCGACGGGGCCGCCGCACCCATGCCAGGAGTAGGCAGACAGCGCCGACCGGAAGGCCAGCCACGCCCGGGAGCCAGCCATCGGCCGCCATCGCGACGAGACCGTTGAAGATCAAAAGTACCGCTCCCGCCAACCAACCGCGCCACGTATGCCAGTTTGCGATCTTCCATGGGAGGCCAACCACCTCGGAAGTATCCACCTGCAGGTAGGTCGGCATAGCCGGATCGGCTCCGCTACCAGCGGATTATGAGGACCATTCGGCTTAGCGGTGTGCTGAGCTGCAGCGATGCAGGTCGTGCGCGACCGTGGATCGCCGAATACTCCGCTGTATGAAGGGTCAGCCCGCCGCGCCACCACGTGTCCCACATCACAGCGAGGTGTTCCCAAGCCAGCCGGGCACGAGTGATGCGGCCTGTCATCGGTCGTGAAAGTAGGGCCCACGACGTCGACGACTCTCGGCCGCGGCCCAGCGATGCGACCAGATCGGCAGTTAGCGGCGGGCGCCAGCCGCGCGCACACCGAGCGCCTGACCCACGCGCTAAACATGCCTCACCGACCGCCGTCAAAACATAAACCGCACCACCTCAGACAACCACGCCTGGTACCGCTCGACTTTCGCGTTCTTCTTGATCGGGAATGTTGGTTTGTCTTCGCGTGATGAGGTTTCTGTTCGATCGTGGTGAGCTGTTTGTGTGGTGCGGGTGTTTGGGGTGGTTTGTCGCCTCGGGTCGGTGCCTGTTTTGGGCTGTTCCGGGGGCTGTGGGCCGGTCAGGGGCCGGTCTGGGTGGCTGGTGGGGCGGGTTCAGGCCGCGAGGCCGTGCTCGGTGGTGTCCCAGGCCAGGTGGAGGGTGTGGATTTCCGCGGCGGTGGGCGTGACGGGGTCAGCTGGGCGAAAACGCGCGGTGATCAGGACGCGGCGTAGCTTGCCGAGGGCGTCGGCGGTCGAGACGGTCGTCTTGGTCGTGTACCAGGGTGCGCGGGCGGTGGCGTCGGCGACGTCGGAGTCGTGGTGGCCGGCGGTGAGGTACCAGGTCAGGGTGAGGGTCTGGGCGAGCAGGGCGAACGGGACCGCGTGCCGCACGGCCTGCGCGGTGCGGGTGTGGGTCTGTCCGACGCCGAAGAGCTGCTTGGCGTCGGCGATCGCGACCTCGACCGCCCAGCGGGCGGCGTACCGCTCGGCGATCGTGGCGGGGCGGCTGAACAGGTCCGTGCTGATCAGGGCGAGCAGCGGGCGGCCGGGTTCGCGGACGAGCACGAGCTGGACGAGGCGGGGGCCGAACACCGAGTACCACAGGCAGACGGTCACCGCGACGTCGACGGTGTGGACGCGGCCGTAGCGGGTGACGGTGGTCGGGCGGAAGTCGGCGGTGGCGGCGAGCTGGGTGATCGTGGCGAGCCGGTCGCCCTTGACGCGGGGGCGGCCTCGGCGGCCGGTGCGCGGCGGGGCCGGCGCGAACAGGGCGGCGTCGGCACGCGGTCGAGTCGTCCAGGTCACGTTGCGTGGCAGGGACTTCAGCTCGCCGCCGGCGTAGGCGGAGTCCGCCACGACGTGGACCTGGCGGTCCGGGAACAGGCGGGCGAGCCGGGCCGCGGCGCGGGCGGCGAGCCACAGCCGGGAGCCGGACATGGTGCCCTTGACAACCAGGCACGCGTAGACCGGCAGGCAGATCGGCCGCGCGAAGACCGTGCCGCGCAGGACGACACCGACGATGACCCAGTTGTTGCCGAAGCCGACCGGCGTCTCGCCCTTCGCGGCGCCGTCGTGGAACCAGCCCGCGGCGAAGACCTTCCGCCCGGCGCGGTGGAAAAGGGTGTCATCGACGACGACGGTTATCGGCCCGGGGCCGGTGAGCAGACCGACGACGAGACGGGCCAGCGTGTCGCCGACCTCGTCGAGCGTCCAGGCGGCCTTCGCGAAGAAGTAGTGGGCCCGGTGGTGCGGGGTGTCCCGATGGCGGCCGGCGCCGACGAGCATCCCGACGACGGTGCGCCGCCCGGGCGCGGCGACCAGCCCGGTCGCCAGCATCCGGAACGCGGCGAAGCTCGGCGCGGTGAAACACGGCCGGAAGTACTCCAGCAGGACGGCGAACGACGGCGGTATCGTGACGTGCGGGAGCATCGGCGACCCACTCTTCGGAGTGTTGGTGTGGAAACGCCGATGCTCCCGCCACCAGCCCCGTGAGCTGGACCTTCCCCTCATCAACACTCCGCGTGAAGCCACGCGCGGAAACAGCCGGCGAACATGCCCACACTGAACCAGTCAAATCATCAACCTCCTTGACGACCCACAAAACCGATCATGAAAAGTGCGAAACTCGAGAGATAAGGACGGCTCCGTGAACATACAGTTCAGCCGCCGGATGCGCCACCCCCGGTGACTGTCGATGGCTGGACCGTATATTCGACTGATACTCGGCGGCATCAAACGGTCGTAGCGACGCCCCGATAGGATGATCGCGATGGTGTCGAGGGGCTGGATGGTGGATGGGCGTACGGGAGCGGTTGACGGTGGAGGACCGCGAGGTCATCTCGCGGGAGTTGAGTCAGGAGCGTTCGGCTCGGTATATCGCCGCTGTGCTCGGTCGTCATCATTCGGGGATCTCCCGGGAGATCGAGCGTAACGGCGGTGCCGCGGCGTATCGGGCGGTGGATGCGCAGGCACGGTGTGATCTGATGTGCGCCCGCCCGAAGGAACGGAAACTCGTCGCGTCGAAGGAGCTGCACGACGCGGTGAACACCGGCCTGGTCGAGAAGTGGTCGCCGAAGCAGATCAGCGAGAGACTGCGCACGGACTTTCCCGACGACGAGAGCATGCGCTGGCTCGCCCGCGCCTTCACCCCATCACGCCTACCCGCGACCATCGCCGCCCTCACTGCCGCCCAGGACGACGAAGCCACGATCACCCACGACGCCGACCTCGACCGAGCACGACGAACCATCGCCGACTGCGACGCCAAACTGGAGCGCTACCGCCTCGCCCTCGAAGCCGGCACCGACCCCACCCTCGTCGCCCGCTGGACCAGCAAAGCCACCACCGAACGCGCCGCCGCCCTGGCCCGACTCCGAACCACCACCGGCCGCCAGCGCATGACAGAACAAGAGATCACCGACGTCGTCGCCGCCATGGGCGACATCGTGACTGTCCTGGGAGAGGCCGATCCCGCCGACAAGGCGGACATCTACACTCAGCTCGGCCTACAGCTCACCTACGAACCCGGAGCACACCGAGTGATCGCAGAAGCCAAGCCCCCGACGATCATGTACGAACGAAAGCGTCCGAGGGCGGACTTGACCACTACGCCCACGCCCTGCGGCGCCAGCACCGCCTTGCCCTCGGCTGATCGTACCGGTCGCGATCCGCCGCCCAGGCCGCGCAACCATGCAGGCAGGCCGTCCAGGACCGCCGTCAGCGGGCAGACCGCATGATCGACCGAGTAACTTTGGAGCGTGGACCCACTGCGCGCGTTCCGGACCGTGGACGATGCCGCCGCCGTCGCCGCGGACATGATCGCGGCACATTCTCGCCTGCAGGACATCTGGCGCCACGCGATCATCCAGCTGCTCGACGACTACACCAGCCTCGCACGCCACGACGGGCCCGCGTCCGCGCAGGCGATGTGGACCACCCACCCACGCCCGACCGGAGACCGCCGCGTCGACGCGGCCCTCGCCGCTCTGGGCGAGCACCTCGCCCGCCGCGACGGCTGGCCCACCCCAGCCTGGGTCCGCGATCCCAATCTCGAGGCGGTGCCATGGTGGTTCGTCACCGCGCTCCGCGGCCTACACCCCCGGGCCCTGGTCGAATCACCGCTGTCCTTCCGCAAACGCGGCATCTTCATCACCAGCGGCGCACTACAACGAGCCTGACATGACCACCCCAGGCCTCGACCGCGAAGCCATCACCACCCTGCTCCAAGAACTCAACGACGAACTCGGACGACGCGGCGCCAAAGCCGACCTGTTCCTCGTCGGCGGCGCCGCACTCGCCCTCGTCTACGACGCGACCCGCTCCACCCGTGACCTCGACGCCGTCTTCCTACCCACCGACGTCGTACGCGCCGCGGCCACGACCCTCGCCGACCGGCACGCCCTCCCCACCGACTGGCTCAACGACGCCGTCAAAGGCTTCCTGCCCGGCCCGGATCCCACCGCGACCAGATATTTTGAAGCCGACCACCTCACCGTCGACGTCGCCTCCGCCCACTACCTCCTGGCGATGAAACTGTTCGCCTCCCGCGTCGAGGCCGATGCCGAGGACATCGCCTTCCTCTACCGCCAACTCGGCTACACCACCGTCGACGAAGGCCTCGATCTCGTGCAGGCCATGTACAGCGGGCGACCCATCGACGCCAAAGTCCAGTTCCTCCTCGAAGAGATCGTCGCCTCACTCCACGACCAAACCGGCGACACAGACCCCCACCACGGACCAGACGTGACGGCGGGCGGGGCCGGCTGACGCGCCGAACGCAAGGAGACGCTCGGTCTCGACGGGCCGCACGAGGTTTCCCGTCAGGCGCGGCCCTCGTCATCCCGATCTCGGCCGGCGCGGCGTTGCGGGAACGCCTCGAATACAGGCCGGCGTCGCTGGTGCGAATGGTGGTGCTGGCACGGACTCCCGAACCCGCTCTGGCCGCCGCGCGTCGCAGGCGAGACGCCGTCCTCGACGAGTTGGTGGGCGCAACCACCGCGGACGCGGATACCGTTGCCGCGGTTGAGCCGACCTCTTCGTCGTCGTCGATGAAGCCGTTCGAGAGGGGCGGGCGCGCCGTCCTACTGGCTTGCATGGAGCCGATCGACAGCCTCCTGCGCAGATCAGGCCAGTATGGCCCTGCACCTGGTTTCTCACCCCGAGCACGCCACCTACCTAAAATCTGGCTGCCGCACGCCAGTGGTTAGATCACCACCGGCCGCGGAACGCTTTCGGCAGTCCAGAAGCGGCCGACAGCCCTGATCACGAGAGCAGAGTACCTGTGCCGCCGACATTCAGTGAGCCGCAATGGCCGCTGATCATGATCGACATCGCGACCTTCATGAACCAGCAGGATCTGGGGCGGCATCAAACGGTCGTAGCGGAACCTGTCAAGCGATTTGAGACAACATGATGTTCAGGTCGTGGGTTGATCCTCCTGAGTTTCGATCTTGGCTGGGGGTTGGTTGATCCACACCCGGCTCGGGAGTTCTGGGGCCCGGGGTGGCCCGTGGTGGAACCGGTCCGGGTGGATGGCGTAGGCCGCGTCCAGGACGATCTGACGGGCGTCCCGGACGTATTTCCAGGTTCCGTCGTGGACCGATCCGGGTGTGTATAGTCCGATCCCTGAATGACGGTGCTCGGTGTTGTAGTAGTCGAATAACTCGTTGACGAACACCCGGGCGTCGTAGATGCTGGCGAAGTCCCCGGGAAACGCGGGGCAGTACTTCAACGTCTTGAAAGCGGCCTCCGAGTACGGGTTGTCGTTCGACACCTTCGGCCGCGACCGGGACCGTTCGATGTGCAGGTCCGCGAGCAGCGCCGCGACGTTCTTACTCGTCATCGAGGTGCCATTGTCGGAGTGGACGGTCACCGGCATGACCCCTCCGTTCGCGGCGATACAGGGCGGAACGCGGCCACGACGGCGGTGAAGGAGATCTCGTCGGGATCGACGCCGAGGTCGGCCGCGGCGGTGATGGCCTGGTCGACGAGGGCGTTGTAGACGGTGAGCAGGGCCCATACCTCCTGCTGGCCGCGTAGCGGCCGGCCCGGGCCGCGCAGCGTCGACTTGAGCGCTGACTGGAAAACCCAACGTGACGTGGGCAGGCTCGCGCCCACCAGGGCGCTTGGCTGCTGGTGCGTGTGAGGGCGGCGGTTCGGCGTCGGTGCCAGATGGCCCCTTCTGGTCGGCGAGCGGTACGGGCGCGTGCCCGGTGTCCCTTGACTTGACCGGCTGCTGGGTAGCCGTCAGGCGTCCCGGGGAGTCGGTGGTGGGTCTATGCCGCGGCGAGCATCGAGGCGGCCTCCTCGGGGGAGACCCCGAGGGTTTTCATCTGGCGGGCCAGTGCGCGTTTGCGGCGTTCCGGGTCTTGGCGGCGGGTGTGGTGGTCCGCGCCGAGCTCCCGGAACGGAACCTGGTCGTGCACGATCAGCCAGATGATCTCGAGGATGGTGCGGCCGGTCGCGACGAGGGCCTTCAAGGGGCCGCGGCGGGTGCGCAGCCGCCGGTGGCGGGCCCCGAGGAAGGTGTTCGTGCGCCCGGCGGAGGTCGCGACCGTGCCCATGGTGCGGCGCACGTAGCGGTTCCCGCGCCCGGTCCTTCCCATCCGCAGGGACGCCCCGGATTGGATCATGCGGGGGGTCAGCTTCGCCCATGACGCCAGGTGCCCGCCGGTGGCGAACTGGTCCATGTCCCATCCGATCTCCGCGAGGAGCAGCTGCGCGGTGTCCTTGCCGACCCCGGGGATCGCGTCGAGCAGCGCGACGAGATCCGCGACCGTCCGCGGCCGCGGTCGCTTGCCGGCGTCCGGCTCGTCTGTTTCGCCCGTGCCCGCATCGGGTGGGATGATCTCTCCGGTGAGGGTGGAGACCGCCCCGGCCAGGCCGTCCACCACGGTGACCGCACCGGCCTCGGGGGGCGCCGCCGCCTCGGAGGTGTCGGTGGGACAGGCGGGTAGTGGGATCGCCGCGGTCATCTGGTCGACCCGCGTCGAGAGCGTGGCGAGCTGTGCGTCGAGTGCGTCGATCTGCTCCAGGTAGATCTGGAGCATGAAGGCGTGGTGGTCGTCGAACTGGCCGGTCAGCGCCGCGGCCAGCTTGTCCGGGGATGCCTTCAGCCCTGTCCCGAGCGCCGCGAGCCGGCGCGGGTCACGTTCCCCGGCCACCAGCGCGTCGAGGATCCGCCGGCCCGACACCCCGAAGATGTCCGAGATCACCGACGACAGCTTGATGAGCGCCCCTTCGAGCACCTTCTCGCTCCGCTGCTTGGCGCGCGTGCGGTCCGCGACGAGGTCGACCCGCATCCGGGTCACGTCCCGCATCTGGCGGGTCTCCGGCGGCGGCACGAACGAGCGGCGCAGCATGCCGCGCTCGTTCAACCTGGCAAGCCACACAGAGTCGAGTTTGTCCGTTTTGGGCCTGCCTGGGACGTTCTTGACATCCCGGGCGTTGACCAGCCACACGGTCAAACCCCGCGCTTCCAGCACGTAGTGGAAGATTCGCCAATAGTCGGACGTCGACTCGACGACCACCCGCTGGACGCCCTGGCAGACCAGATGGTCGGCCAGCTCCTCGACGGCCGGGACCCGTCGCGACGACGTCGAAGACGCGCGTGGTCCGCTTCCCTTCCTGCGTGTCGTGCGGGACCGCACGCACACCTTCCCGGACGCCTTCGCGACGTCGATCGCCGCGACCCGCTCCACGATCTGCTCGGTGTCGTCCACGACGACCTCAACCGACCCGTCCACCGCACCCCACCCGATCGATGCCTACAGGTAGCGACCGCCCGGGGACCGACACAGATCAACACTCTGACTGGCGTGCTCGAAGCACAGCGGGCGACCCGCAAAGTCAAGTCCCTCGCCAAACTTTGTAACGGCGACGAAGGCCAAGCAACGGACGGCGTTGGACGGGCAGTCAACCCGCACGCTCCCACACCGCCCCAACCTGCCCGGGCTCGCCAGGCGACGGTTTCACGCCCGGGCGGCGTGCCCGCAGGGCCAGGAGAACTTTGTAGTGGGCGTCGCCGGTATGCCGCACGGTGTAGACGAAGGTGCCGCCCGGCCGTAGCATCCGGCGTACCTCCGCGACGATGGTGCGGATCTCCTGGGTGGACAGGGCCATGCTCAGCAGCATGTGCGCGAACACCGCGTCGACGGACCCGTCCACGGCTGGCAGCGGCTCGCGTACGTCATGGACCGCCGTGGTGATCCGCTCCGCCGTGCCCTGGCTACGGGCCGCCTCGCGCAACTGCGCCAGGCCCATCGGACTGAAATCAGTGGCCAGCACGGTGAAACCCGCGCGGGCGAAGTACAACGCGTCGCGGCCGTGGCCGGCGCCCAGCTCCAGCACCTGTCCGGCGCCGGCCGCGCGGAAGACCTGGGCGGCGTGAACGGCTGGCTCGGACGGTTCCGTTCCGTACATGGCGGGATGTTCGCGGTAGGTCCGGCGCAGTCCTCACCCGATGACACCAAGTGGCTGCAGAACACCCTGGACGGGATCAGCCGCCGCTTCGGCGCGCGGTTCGACGTCGGGGCGCCGGGCGTGATTCTGCTCCGCCGACCAGGACCGGACGGCGAGGCGCGACGATGTTGGCGCCGAGGGGTTCGACGACGATGTCCACCTTCTGGCGGCCGGCTTCCTGGCGCAGGTGGTAAAGGCGGGGCCGGCTGGAGCTGACCGGGACCTCCGCGCGCAGCCGCGCGACGACGAAGGTGCCGAGGCTCCGCCCGTCACGTCTGGCTCCTTCACATCACTGGCTCGGGCGAGTCGGTGATGATCGTGAGGTAGCAGGTGCCCGGGCAGTCGCTGGACCAGCAGGTGGTGTCGGTGCAGTGCGACATGTCGTCGTCCTCCGCCGGCGCAGACATGTCGCCGACGCGGGTGCCAAGCAACTCGTCGATCGTCTCCGCGGATATGCCGGCTTCGGCCAGAGCCAACCTCGGGTTCGCCCTAGCCCGTTCGGCGAGCGCGGGGTCCTGTTCCAGTCGCGTTATCAACTGGTACGCCTTGATGCGGTTGACTTCGTCGGATGTGGGGAAACTCATTGTCGGACTCCCTCCTCCTGGCGCTGACGGAATGGGCGGCTGTAACGGAAGACAGCACGGCCCATCCCGTGCGGGCGCTTCTCTGGTTCGGCCAGCCTGAGCAGAACACTGGCGATGCCGGCGTAGCCGACGTTGTAGTCGGGCGAGATGATGTACGGAGATTCCGAAGCCCAGGCCAGGCCGTCACCGAACTCGACAGCAAGGGGCTCCAACAAGCGACCGAACGAGCGTGCCTCGGCCAGGTGGCCAACGTCTAGGTCGTCCTGGTAGGCGTCGAGCAGGAGCTCGATGCTTCCCCCGAGGCCGTGGCACAGTGTCGGGCCAGCCCAACGGCTGCCACGGGCGGTGGCAAGGACGGCGCGGCGAGCGGTCTGGTTCGCGTCCTTGACAATTCCGAGCCTGGCCGCGTGTAGCCAGAATCGGCCGATCCCGGCCGCGCCGTGGCACCAGTAAGGCGCAGCAGAATCCGCGCCGGCGTGGCTGGGCCAGTTCAGGCCACTGCCGTCGTTGAGCGCTGGGATGGCGAGTCGTTCCAGCCAGCGCGCGGCGCCCTCCGCAGTATTGAGAAACTGTGCATCGCTGGTCACTTCGTAGAGGTCGAGTAGTGCGTCGGCGATTCCTGCGGCACCATGGGCGTAGCCAAGATAGGACTTTCCGCTCAGCGCTCCATATCCTGGCGGAATGGTCCAACAGGATTCAGCCATCCCGGCTGTCACCGCGGTAGTCACCAACCTTTCTCCGGCCGTGACCGCAGCACGCAGGTGCTCGACCGACGCTGTCTCGTCCCAGAGTAGGAGGTGGAACCGCAGTCGGCCGGCGGTGCCGTTGAAGAGGTCTGGTGAGTCGTGTGGGAGCGCCGCGATCCAGCGCCCGCGCTCGCACGCAATGTCGATGAGGCGTGGATCGGCCAAAACCTGGCCCGCACGTAACACCGCGGCCGCGGTACCGGCTTCGCCGACGTACAGACCCGGAAACTGCTCTCTGCCGGGCGGCGGGGACAGCGCGAGCCATGCGGCCCCCGCTTCGAGGATCTCTCGATGCCCGGGGTCGCCCAAGTCCGCCACCAGTTCCGCGAGGGCAAGCACTGTTCCGGCCGTTCCCGTGTTGACGTCCCGGGTGGAGACGTCGGCGCTGAGAGGGTGCCGGGAGACCCAGTAGGCCGCGCCAGAGCTTGGATCGCGACGTGCGACCCCGCAGAGCGTGTCACCAACTCGGCGCGCCAGACGGCTATACCTGCTGCGCAGATAGTCTTCGTTCGCCTCTTGGTACGAAGTCTCCTGGCCATAGCCCGGCAGCGACAGTCCTGCTGGGGTGACGTCGAGCGACGTCAGGGCGAGGTCCACCGCGGCGACGGTATGGAAGCGGTGCTCCGGATCGGGTGCCAGGCAACGGCCGATGACGGACGCCATCTCTGGCGAGATCGCGGGATTCAGGACATCCAGAGGCCGGGCCAGTAGCCGGCTGGGGTCCGCGACCAGTGAAGGCTCCACGCCGGTCGACAGATACAGCAGCAGTGCACCCAGCCCGTAGATATCGTCGGAGATCACGGGTGGCTCGCCCGCCCGCTGTTGAGGCGAGACGTATCCCCGCGTGCCCGCGCCAGCCGGGGCCGACGACGTACCCGCTGGGCAGGCACACTCGAAGTCCACAAGACAGAGATCCTCGTTCGAGTCGATCAGGACATTCGTCGACTTCAGATCCCGATAGACGTAACCGGTTGTATGGATCTTCTCAAGCATGGCCGCGAGGCCTCGCCCCCACCGTGCCACCTGCGACATGGGGACCGTGCGGCCTCGACACCTGAGCGCGACGACGTGATCTTGCAGCGACCTCGGCGCAAGGTCGTTCATCACGAGATAGCAGTCGTCACCCTCCTCGACGAGGCCGAGGACACGAGGGAAGCGAACGTCCGGAGCCAACTCGTGTAGGACGTCGCTCTCGTGCCGCAAGAGTGAGCGGGCGTCGCCGCCATCGCGAAGCTCGAGCGTCCCTCCCCGTGCTTGCTTGACGACACAGGGCCTGTTGCATTCGAGATCCACAGCGAAGTACACGCACCCGCGGACCGATCGCCGCAGCAGTCCGGTGAGAAGAAAGCGCTCTCCAAGCAGAAGCGGACGGGACGGCAGATGTTCGTCCACGCCCGTCAGGCGGAACGGATCGGTGGTCCAGTCCGGTGGGGCAAAATATGCACGCCGCAGATCTGGAATGAGATCTCCGTCGGGAGCGCGTAGTGCCCGTACGACCTCGCCCGTCCGCTTCTGAAGGGTCAAACCGCTGAAACCACCGTACCTGTAGTGAACGATGCTTCCGGCGCGGAATACGCGATCAGAAGGGATGGCCGGGCCGCGAAGCCCAGTGGTTGCGGCGTCGAGCGCGACAGCGAGACGCATCGCTTGACCGTCGTCGACGGGGTATACGGTGACAAACTTCCCGACCTGGGCGATACCCAGGGTACCGTCGTTGAGCCGCACGAGCGACTCTGTCGTGGCCGCGACCTTGAACGCCGCCGGACTCGCAAACAAGACCGGCAGCACACGCCTGAGCACTGCTGGAGCGGTAAAAACCGAAGCGGATACATGAAGTTTCCAGCCCTGTTCGGGCAGCACGACAGCTCGGTGCGCCACCGTCAGCCAGCCTTCCGGATTGGCGTCCCCGGGCGCTTGAATCGACCAACAGTTCGGATCGGCCGCGTACTGCTCACATGCCGACCAGAGGTCACTGATGAAGGACGACTGATGGTCACGGGTAGACATGTCGGTTACCTTGGGGCGGATCGTTGGAACACGAGATCGGTAGCTATGAGCGTGCGCGCATTGGCCATTATCCGCCTCCGAGATGTCGTGCCGCGCCGTGGACCGGCAGTTCGATCACGGCTGTCGGCAGGCCGGGCAGGGCGGCGATGTTCCTGCTGATCCGCGTGGCGGTGTGCCGTACCTGCTCGGTCAGGTGGGACCGGTTCGTCGCCGGGGTCGCCATGGCGGCGACGGATGCCACCGCCCGGCCGTCGCACCCTCGGATCGCCGCGGCGACGCAGCACATTCCGCGGACGAACATCTGGTTGTCCAGAGCCACGCCACGGTCGCGAATGTCGGCCCGGACCCGGCGCCACTCGCCGTCCGAGAAGGGCGGCGGCGCGGCGAGGCCGGGCCATTCGGCCAGCAGGACCTGACCGGCTGCGGTCCCAGGCGGTGCGGCGGTGCCGATGCCGAGGTGAGCGCCTGGCTCGGCGGCGACGCTGACGACGCCGACGCCGAGCGCGGGATCTTCCCCGACTACCGCGATCACCGCCATGGCGGACGTCGCGCGGACCAGATCGAGGCACGGCTGGCGGGAGGCGTGCCGCAGCCACGGATACGACGTCTCGGTACCGGCGAGACGCCGCATCGTCGGCCCGAGGCGGTAGTCCGATCGCAGACGCTCGACCGCGCCCATGTCGCCGAGTTGGTCGAGGAGGCGATGGACGGTTGCCTTCGGCAGACCGGTTAATCTCGCAAGGCGAGACAGCCCGACCATTCCCTCGTCGGAGATGGTCTCCAACAGATGGAACGCCCCTTCGATGACGCCCCTGCCCGGCGGGCCTGCCGGATGACCGGGACGGAGTCCGCTCGCCGCGGAAGGCGGACTCTCCTCTGTGGGCGCAGGCACGTTATACCCCCCGAAACGAACGGACCGCTGCCCGCGACTGTACGCCGGTCCGCGTCGGCCCTTCCACCAAACATGACTCCGCCAGCGCCGTCGACGGTACTATCCCGACATATCGACGGCGCGACCTTTCCGGCAGAGAACCGGGCGGCCGTGGGTCGGGTGGCACGGGGGATCTCACCCCCGGGCCGCCCGACCTCTTTTCGGCAGGTGCATTTCGTCGCACGATATTGAAAAGAATCTTAGTAGCTGGACTGTGGCAGACTCACGACCTGCACGGATGGGTCCTCCGGGGTCCAGTAACTAGCATTCCCATCAGTAGCCGTTGCGCTCAGCCATTTCGCTGTCGGCAGCATCCGATGGCGATCAGCGTGCATCGGACTCGAACGTGGCGAAGCCCGGCAGCTCCACGGCCACGAGGTTCTCTCGGGCTTGGTCTGCCGTCTTGATGCCCACGACCGTCGTCGAGATCGTCGGCTCATCAAGCACGAACCGCAAGGCGACCTGCGCCAACGTGGCACCGCCCGACTCCAGGTAGCGCAACGAGTCGGTGAGCGCGACCTGGATGTGCTGCCGGGCCGGCGGCCACTGCCCACGGATGTCGCCCGGACCATACGTGGTCGTCCGAGTGTGCCTCCCCGAGAGGAAACCGCCCGCCAGTGGCTCGCGCGCAATCAAGCCGACGCCACACCGAACTGCGGTACCGAACAAGGGCAAGAAGGAATTTTCCGGGTGTAGGAGCGTGAACAAGTTGTAGGGGACCTGCAACGCAGCCACTGATGGGTAGCTTAAGCAGGCCTGGCCCTCGGCACGCGTATGAACGGAGACACCGTAATGGCGCACCTTCCCACCCGCGACAAGGTCGTCCAGCACATCGAAGACTTCGCCACGCTCAATGACCTCCAGCGAGGGGTTGTGAAGCTGGTAGAGGTCGACCCGATCGCGTCCAAGCCGTCGCAGGCTGGCGTCGATACTCGTCGAAATGTGCTCCCGCGAGAAGTCGACGACCGTGCGGCCCGTGGAGAAGTTGCCGCCGACCTTGGTGGCGATCACCACGTCGTCCAGCCGACTGGCCCGACGCAACGCACGGCCGAGCAGGCGTTCACTGTGCCCGTATCCATAGACGTCCGCCGTGTCGAAGAACGTGCAGCCCAGATCCAATGCCGCATGGATGGCGGAGATCGATGTCTCATCGTCGGTCGGCCCGTAGCTGTTCCCGGAGATGTTGCCACCGATGCCGAATGCCCCGAAGCCCATCTCCGAGACGACGAGATCCGTACGGCCCAGCCGCGTCGTCCTCACCGCGGCCACGCCCTCGCGTCAAAGTTCACCAATTTGGGCTCGCCGGCAGGGCGAGGCTGAGATACCTGTCGCCCTCACTTACCATCAAACGCATCCGGCAGAACTCGTCGAGCGCGGCGCGCACGTCGTCTGCGGCCCAGGCCGGACCGTCCGGCAAGACCTTCCGCAGGTGTTCCACGATCATGCCGGGCGTTCGCATGGTTTCTGTGCAGTACTCGTAGATGAGCGCATTTGTACCCGTGACGCGGTACGTGCCGGGCGGATCCAAACCCCGTTTCTCGTCGATTAGAAGGGTGTCGGTCGTCCGGCGATACGACAAGACGTCGGGTTTTCCCGTCGACCACTTCTCACGCCAGGCGGCGACAAGCTCACGCGTCGAAGCATGCGCCGCCTCCGGCGCGACGTCTTCGATGTCGTACTCGAAGAAATACGCGAGCCGGTCAAGGTCTACATGAGACGGGTACACGTACGCGTAGCTGCTCTCAGGCCGCCTGTTATGCACTGGGAAGGCGGGATCCGCAAAGAGGGGAGAGAAGCGCTCGAGCCAGATCCTTCCCACCGACTCGGGTGGCTCGAGGTGGCTGATCGCCCGCAGAACCTCGAACTCCGCCTTGTAGTCTTCACTCGTCTCGCCTGGGAATCCCCAGATCAGGTTCCAGGCCACACTAATCCCATAGTACCGGCACCACTTCAGACAACGAACATTGTCGAGCATTGTCGAGCCCTTCCGCATGAGCTGGAGGACATTCGTGCTCAGGCTCTCGACACCAGGTTGGACGCTCCGAACCCCACCGTTGTACATCTGGCGGATCTGCTCACGAGTGAGATTGGCCTTCACCTCATAGAAGAACCTGTAGTCCAGATTCGCTCGCTCGATCTCCGCGAAGATGGTGCGGATGTACTTCATCGGCAAAATGTTGTCGACCGCGGTGAAGTCGCTGATGTCATGCGTGCTCGCCAGCTCCGACAATTCGGCGAGCACACGGGAAGGCGACTTGAACCGATAGCCGATGGCCTCTCCGTTGAGGCCGCAGAAGGTGCAATGGTGCTTCTGACCCCACCAGCAGCCCCGCGCGCTCTCGAAGGGCAGGCTCCAGGTCCCGGCGTAGGTGGAAGCGAGGCCGAGTTCAGTGACCCGCGCGAAGTAGGACTGATAGCGAGGCACCGGCAACCGGTCGAGGTCGTGGACCGGAAGCGCCGGACCGGCGTCCTGGATGCCCAGTGAGGTACGGGTAACAACCCCCGTGATCTGCAACGGGCGCTCGCCACGGGACAGCCGGTCCAGCAGTGCGGGGAAGGCGTCGTCCGCTTCGCCCGAGACGACGAAGTCAACGAATGAGAAGGCCCGAACCAGCTCCGAGCCCATCTCGCCTTCGACGTTCGCACCGCCGAACACGACGTCGACGTACGGGTGTCGACTTTTGATGCGGCGCGCCAGCGCCAGGCAAGCGGCATTCTGCTGGAACATCGAGCTGAAGCCGACGACGTTGTACCGACTCCAGTCGACAGAGCGGGCGCAGCGCTCGACGAAGGAGGGCAGCAGCTCATTGCGGAGGTATACGAAGTAGTCCGGGTCCTTGCCGATCTCGGAAGACCACCGGAACTCGTCAGGGAAGTGACTGAGGTATGTCGCCGCAGGTTCGGGGACGTCCTCGCCGAAGGCCGCGCGGCCGAACAGCCACTCGCCCGTCATGTGCCCGCGCATGAGACACAGACGGTCGTAGAGCTCCGGTGAGAGCTGCGCGGCGAGATCCACATTGAAGTGATACGTGTCCGTCTCGAACCCGGCGCGCTCGGCCACCGCGCTGATCAGCCCCATCTGGATGGAAGGCCGGTTCGCCTGAGCGAACGGCATGCAGACCAAGGCGACCCGAAAATCTGTGTTGCGGTCGGCGGGCGCGACAGCGGCGGGTGAGGCCGAAACGGCACTCATTAATGCTCCTCCTGGTGGATCTGTGCATACAGCGGCTCCCACAACGCCCGTCCGAGGGGCGTCAAGGAGGTCGCGCTCTCCAGCGCCGGCTCGATCTGCCGCAGCTGGCGTTCAAGTGTGCCTTCACGGTCACCGAGCTGGTGGTCTGCAGGAAGGTCATCGGGGACCAACCCGCGCTCCCGAGCCGACCTGTAGAACAGGAGTACGTTGCCGAAGGCGTGATACGCAACCAGGATGAAGACGATGGGCCGGTCCTTGTCTCGGAACGGCGAGTAATAGAGGCTTTGGTCGCTCCCGTCGTCGAGCTTGCCCATTCTCGAGATAACATGCAGATACTGATGCGTCGCCTCGTGAACCAACATCTCGGCGAGAAACCACGCGTTTCGCTGGTTTGAGATGCAGATGACTCCCGGGGAGAAGCGTTCGCTTCCGCTGTTCAACGTCCCTTCTCGCGCCCTGAGCGGGACCACGGCTCGGAGGATTGTCTTGACCCACTGTAGGTAGGTGTCCCCCGATCGGGCGATCAGTGTCAAGGCTGCCTCGACGGTCGGAGCCCACCCTTGCCCGCCAATCGCGTCCCTCGGGTCGAAGTCGTAGGCGTCCGCGCTCAGCAGCCTCCTGACGCAGGCGGCCGAGAGCGCTTCGGCACCCAGGATTGCGAGTTCGGCGCCGCCGGCGCTGACCAGAGGAATCTTGGTGACATGAGAATCATCCCAGGCACCTTGGTCACGGTCGTACGAGATCTTGTGCCAAGTGTTGGTCACCTTCAGACGAGCCGTGACCGTCGCGGAGTCAGCGGCGACGCGAATGGACTCTGCGCTCGGCAACAGCCATTGACCGAAGCGGAGCCGCACGGGTCGTTCGAAGCAGGTCTCCCACTCACCGGCCATGCCGCGCTCGTTCAGACGCAGGCCCACCCCGGCCGCATATGTTGAAAGATCGCCAGCGGCCGAGGACAATGACGCGTACAAGTCGCCGAAGGCCACATCCCAGACGGTGTCGAACGCCGTGTCGTTCGACAGCCACTCGGTCAGGAGTTCGGCGACACCAGGTGCCCGGTCATCGAGTTCGTCGCCGCGTAGGTGTATGAACCTTTCCACGACCTGCTTTGTGTGATCGGTTACGACGAACTCCAAGATGGACCGGCCGGAGCTCGACTGTGGGCAGGAGGCACCCCAGCCAAGAGTTTCCTCGATCACGTCGCCGACCCCGGTTGGTTATCCGAAGAAAACTGTGACGGCCAATTGCCACCCCGCATGACCATGGGCGGAATCAAGCGGTCATGGCGACACATGACTTTCCAGCAGCTCGGTAAAGACCTCGAGCGGCGTCGCCCATTTGAGCGTCTGCCGTGGCCGCCCATTCAGCTGCGTGGCCACCATATCAAGTTCTTCCTGCGTGTGCAAGGACAGGTCTGTGCCCTTCGGGAAGTACTGGCGCAGCAACCCGTTGGTGTTCTCGTTCGAGCCGCGCTGCCACGGTGAGTGCGGGTCGCAGAAATACACGGGAATACCGGTGCGGACGGTGAAATCGGCGTGCCGGGCCATCTCCTTTCCCTGGTCCCAGGTCACCGAGTTCCGCATGAACTCGGGCAGGGTCTCCATCTTCTTGCCCAGCAGGTAGGCGACCTTGTCGGCGTTACGGTCGTACGGTATTCGCACCAACATCACGAACCGGGTCGTGCGCTCGACCAGCGTGGCGATCTGCGACTCGTTGCCCTTCCCGATGATCAGGTCGCCCTCCCAGAAACCGGGGACGGCGCGGTCCTCGGCCTCCTTCGGCCGCTCGCTGATGTTGACCATGCCGACGATCCCGCCCCTGGTCAGGGTGCTGCGCGACCGGTTGACCCGCCTGGCCCGGCCCTTACGCAGCGCGATCTTCAGTTCCGTCCGCAGCTCGCCGCGCGCCTGGAGGTAGAGGCACTCGTAGATTGTTTCGTGGCTCACGCGCATGCTCTCGTCGTCGGGAAAGTCCGTGCGCAGTCTCTCGCTGATCTGCTTCGGCGACCACTTCTCGACCAGGCCGGTGTTCACCGCGTCGTGCAGCTCCTTCGACGCGACGAGTTTCCGTTCCTTCGGGCGGGCGCACATCAGATCACACCGTGCCTGCGCATCCACCGCCCGATACGCCGCGGCACCGCCGTTACGCTCGATCTCCCGGGAGATCCCCGAATGATGACGACCGAGCACAGCGGCGATATACCGAGCCGAACGCTCCTGACTCAACTCCCGCGAGATGACCTCGCGGTCCTCCACCGTCAACCGCTCCCGTACGCCCATCCACCATCCAGCCCCTCGACACCATCGCGATCATCCTATCGGGGCGTCGCTACGACCGTTTGATGCCGCCGAGTATCAGTCGAATATACGGTCCAGCCATCGACAGTCACCGGGGGTGGCGCATCCGGCGGCTGAACTGTATGTTCACGGAGCCGTCCTTATCTCTCGAGTTTCGCACTTTTCATGATCGGTTTTGTGGGTCGTCAAGGAGGTTGATGATTTGACTGGTTCAGTGTGGGCATGTTCGCCGGCTGTTTCCGCGCGTGGCTTCACGCGGAGTGTTGATGAGGGGAAGGTCCAGCTCACGGGGCTGGTGGCGGGAGCATCGGCGTTTCCACACCAACACTCCGAAGAGTGGGTCGCCGATGCTCCCGCACGTCACGATACCGCCGTCGTTCGCCGTCCTGCTGGAGTACTTCCGGCCGTGTTTCACCGCGCCGAGCTTCGCCGCGTTCCGGATGCTGGCGACCGGGCTGGTCGCCGCGCCCGGGCGGCGCACCGTCGTCGGGATGCTCGTCGGCGCCGGCCGCCATCGGGACACCCCGCACCACCGGGCCCACTACTTCTTCGCGAAGGCCGCCTGGACGCTCGACGAGGTCGGCGACACGCTGGCCCGTCTCGTCGTCGGTCTGCTCACCGGCCCCGGGCCGATAACCGTCGTCGTCGATGACACCCTTTTCCACCGCGCCGGGCGGAAGGTCTTCGCCGCGGGCTGGTTCCACGACGGCGCCGCGAAGGGCGAGACGCCGGTCGGCTTCGGCAACAACTGGGTCATCGTCGGTGTCGTCCTGCGCGGCACGGTCTTCGCGCGGCCGATCTGCCTGCCGGTCTACGCGTGCCTGGTTGTCAAGGGCACCATGTCCGGCTCCCGGCTGTGGCTCGCCGCCCGCGCCGCGGCCCGGCTCGCCCGCCTGTTCCCGGACCGCCAGGTCCACGTCGTGGCGGACTCCGCCTACGCCGGCGGCGAGCTGAAGTCCCTGCCA
This sequence comes from Pseudofrankia sp. DC12, assembly GCF_000966285.1. Classification (NCBI taxonomy): domain Bacteria; kingdom Bacillati; phylum Actinomycetota; class Actinomycetes; order Frankiales; family Frankiaceae; genus Pseudofrankia; species Pseudofrankia sp. DC12. Next base: position 6,406,103 of record NZ_KQ031391.1, on the reverse strand, counting down.
CGCAACGTGACCTGGACGACTCGACCGCGTGCCGACGCCGCCCTGTTCGCGCCGGCCCCGCCGCGCACCGGCCGCCGAGGCCGCCCCCGCGTCAAGGGCGACCGGCTCGCCACGATCACCCAGCTCGCCGCCACCGCCGACTTCCGCCCGACCACCGTCACCCGCTACGGCCGCGTCCACACCGTCGACGTCGCGGTGACCGTCTGCCTGTGGTACTCGGTGTTCGGCCCCCGCCTCGTCCAGCTCGTGCTCGTCCGCGAACCCGGCCGCCCGCTGCTCGCCCTGATCAGCACGGACCTGTTCAGCCGCCCCGCCACGATCGCCGAGCGGTACGCCGCCCGCTGGGCGGTCGAGGTCGCGATCGCCGACGCCAAGCAGCTCTTCGGCGTCGGACAGACCCACACCCGCACCGCGCAGGCCGTGCGGCACGCGGTCCCGTTCGCCCTGCTCGCCCAGACCCTCACCCTGACCTGGTACCTCACCGCCGGCCACCACGACTCCGACGTCGCCGACGCCACCGCCCGCGCACCCTGGTACACGACCAAGACGACCGTCTCGACCGCCGACGCCCTCGGCAAGCTACGCCGCGTCCTGATCACCGCGCGTTTTCGCCCAGCTGACCCCGTCACGCCCACCGCCGCGGAAATCCACACCCTCCACCTGGCCTGGGACACCACCGAGCACGGCCTCGCGGCCTGAACCCGCCCCACCAGCCACCCAGACCGGCCCCTGACCGGCCCACAGCCCCCGGAACAGCCCAAAACAGGCACCGACCCGAGGCGACAAACCACCCCAAACACCCGCACCACACAAACAGCTCACCACGATCGAATAGAAACCTCATCACGCGAAGACAAACCAACATTCCCGATCAAGAAGAACGCGAAAGTCGAGGGCAGCACAAAGAGGCGATGAAAAGGAATGACGAGGGGCGCCGCGTACAGCTCTGTACACGCACTACATCGGCCCGCAGCGCCACACAGAAAGCGGGCGCCCAGGCTGACGGACTGCCGCTGGGGAGCGGCGAGCGACAGCATGGCACCAAGTCCTCCGAGGCACAACCATTTAGAAGGACGAGATCGCCAAAGGCAGGAGGCTCACAACACAGACAGTCACGTATCCACGCGAGGACGCCGGGCTGGGCTGACGCCTTGGGTCAGGGGCCCCGCCTCGGCCTCAGCCCAGGCCCGTCGGCATTTCTTGATCTCCTACGATGCGCTGACCAGCACATTTGATCCGACCTGAAGATCCACTGTGGGATTCGCGTGCCTATTGGCCGCCAAGCTGGCACCATGGGCGCCCACAGACCTCTCCCACGCGCTTCACCGCTCCAGCAGAAGCCCCGCGCACCGCTCACCTCTTGGAATTCAGATCACGGCCAGCCCGGATCGTTACTAGTAGCTGTGTGTGACAGAAGCGCGGGCATGACTCTCGTCGTTAGAGTCCGATGGAGGTGATCATCCGATGTAGCGCAGCTCCGCTGGAAGGCCCTCCGCGGACAGATCGAACCATTACCCACCGGCCGGTCATGGCCCGCCGCGCGCCGGCCTGCCGGCCTGCTCCCAACCGGTCCTGGGCCTGGGCGCACCTCGAGGCGACGCCTCTCGAGAAACCCCGAAGGAACACCGAACGTGAGCCGGAAGAATCGCCCGACGGCCGGGCCGCCAGCAGCGACGGAACTGACATCCGCCGCGGCGGGCGACCCGCCCGCACGGCCGGCCGACCCTACGGTCGGTATCCGCCCAGACAGCGAACCGGTTCTCGTTCCCACCAGTCCTGACGCCCGGAGCAGCCCCGGCGCGGTCGTCGACCCAGCCGCGGACGCCGACCCAGCCGAGCGCGCCTCGGAGGCACGGAGGCGACCCGGCCGTCACCGCAGGCGACGCCCCCATGCCCGCGCCGTCCGCCTGGCGCAGGTGTTCGGCCTGCCGACCATCGGCCTGCCAGCCGCCATCTTGCTGCTCATCGTCTGCCAGTCACCAACCCCCGACGGCGACACCTCCGCCACCGGCCGGACCACCCCGCCCACCGCGGTCACCAGCTACTCGATGCCGTCGCTCAACCCGGGCGGCCTGCCGGCTGGTTACGGCTCTCCAAGCGGCGTCATCCCGAGCAGGCCGCCTTCGACTGCGTTACGAACCGTCACGGATCGCCTGGCAATGCGCAGAAATCGAGCCTCTCGATAAATTCTTCGAATGATTTCGAGATGCGCTGGGGGGCGCGGTCTTCATCGACGTAGGCCACGCCCGGTACGCCCATCGGGCCACACTCAGAGTAGTCCAACATCACCGCATCATGACCACCCGAGGGCATGGCACAAATTACGACCCCAATATCAGGGTATCCCCACTCTTCAATAAGCACACGGCTCCCGGAGTCGACCGAATCAATCCCTAGCTCTCCGCCGAGTCCAAGAATCGCAGAAATCTCAAAGTGATCCGGGGCCCAGGATGTCTTGAAACTCGTCCGAAAACATCTGCGCTTCGGTATACCGCCATTCCGAAGCCGCAGGGCATCGACGTACACCCGAGGAAGGACAAAACCTACGGCCGACTGAGCTGCTGCGATCAGGTCATCGCAAAGTGGTGGTCCCGTGTAGTAGTCATCGTCCTGGAAGAAATCCTCCATCACGAACCCCCACGCGAGAAGCCCCCAGTGTGACCAGTCCGGCTGTGGACACCGCTCTCGACGAGCTGCATCAGTCCCGGATCCTGATGGTGATGCCAAGGATAGCCTTGCGGTGTCCGCTGCAGACCAGTCTGGTTCGCCAGGGCAAAGTTCTTACCCAGGGCCTCGCGAAGATCGCACTGCGTGTTGATCGGCTACGCTAGGTAGCGAGGTACTGGACGGCTCTATTACGGTCGCGGCCAATCTCCTGCACAGTTTCCTTGATCTTGGTGACGCCGTGGAGGCGTAGTAGGCCGAGCGCGAGATTGCGGAGGATCGCGAGATTGTGCGGGCCGTTTTCTTGGTGGGCTTGGCAGGCATCTTCCCGCCAGGTGGTGTCGCGGACGTAATGGACACGGTTCTCTATGCCCCAGTGCATTCGGACGTGGGTGTGGATAGCGTCCGGAGCGGCGCGCTCACCGCGCAGGCTGGTGACAATGAAGGCGTATTCCTTGCTGAGACGGGCGCCGGTGAGATCGAATTCTTCGCGGCAGATGACGGCTATTGTTCGGGCCCGTGGGAAACGGATGTCATCCACGGGTCGCGTCCAAGTCGTCCAGCGCTTGATACTTCCGCGGGAGCATTCCTCGACCTCATGCCCCGGTGTTTTCTGAATAACCGGCAGGAGGCGATCGAAGATTTGCTGGAAGAGCTTCGGCTGGTTCCCCTTGACAGTGAACACGTAGTCGATTCGTTTTTTCCAGAGTAGGATCGCGGTTTTGACCTGCGTGTGCGCGGCGTCTGCGGTGATGACGGTTCGGCCGCGCTCGTGTTTGATGTTTTTGAGTAGGTTCGCGACCTGGGTGATCTCGTTGGTATCCGCGGGGACCTTGGTCTGGGCGATGACGACCCCCTGGTTGTGAGTCATGGCAGAGAACAGCGTGAACTGCTGGTTCTCCGTGCTCCAAGCGCCGCGCAAGACCTTACCGTCCAGGGCGATCACCAGATCGCCGTTGTGATCGCGGGTCGCTTGTTCGTGCAGCCAGGTGCCGACGACCAGGTCCAGCACATGCGAGTTGACTCCTTTGAGGGTCTCGCGGATGGTGGATTCGCAGGGAACGGTGTAGCAGCCCCGAAAAAGGCCGTAGGGCGCGCCGAGTGCGGCGAGGAGCCCTTGGGAGAGGTCGGCCGCCTCGCTTCCGATCTCGCGGTAACACGTGGCGCCAGCGAGCGTCGCGACGGTCGCCGTGGCAAGCACGAACTCGAGGTCGTAAACCCGGCCCCGGGCGTCGCGGAAATCCTTCACAAGACGCAGCATGGCAAGAAGTCGACCGATTTTTTCTTTGCCGGCGTTGTCAAGGCCGCTCGACAAAGCGGCGCCGGTCTGGCATGATGACACTTGGCGGCCTTCTGTCTCGGGGGATTGTTTGTTCGCACTCTCATTGTCCCGATCAGGAGGCCGTCGTTTCGCAACGGCGGCTCTTGTTTTCGTCAATTCAACGGCCATGGCGACTGGGCGCACAGCGGCGGATTTTCGGGTAGGCATTCGTAGCTGCCGATGGCGTCATTTCCGATAGCTCGGAAGCGCGGGCGGCGAGATTCCGGCCGGAAGGAACTGCACCCGCGAGACCCGTCGAAACCTGGACCGAGAGCTCGATCGTGACGATTACTCAGAGCGATAGTTCGCTACCTGGAGTGATCTTCCCTTGGCCCTGGATCGACCCGGACAGAGTCCGCTACACGCGCACCATGCGCCTCGTTCGTCGACGGGTCGGTGACCCGTCTTCTTCCCCCTGACCACGAGGCGCGGGCCCTCGCCCGCGTCCACGCGGACATCACCCGGCCCGAGAAGCTCAACGAGCGCCGCGAGCGCGGCTACCCCCGGGTCGTGCGCCGCGCCCGCCACAACCACTACAAGGTCAAAAGCCCTGGGCAGCACGGGATCCGCTACGACGCGCCGGCCACGATCAGGCTCGCCAGAACGAGCGGACCCGCGCCGCAGCACCGGGAACGGACCCGGACACGCCACCGACCCGCCACCGCCGGGCCGCGGGTGCGCGCCGACCCGCGTGGCACCGCGCTCCGCGGGCCCCGCCGCCGCACGGGGGCCTCCCAGCCGCCCACTGGCCGAATCTTCAACCGGCGTGCTCAGCAGCGCCACAAATCATGATCGAACTAGCGGAAGTGGCATTGGCTGTACGGCGAGGATATTCCCCAGTCCAAGCGAACCAGCGAGAGACGACGGCTGCTGTCAAAGTGAGCCGCGCGACCGATGGCGAGGCTGGCTGGCCCCCTTGGCTCCTGGCGGTCGGCGGCGTTATCCCTGGAACAGGGTGATCGGCCGGCCGGCTGGGCTGGTCCTGGCGGTGATGGTCGTGCGCTCGTGGATGGGGGGAGCCGTCGGCCGGCGGTCGAAGAGGAGCAGCGCCCCGGTGTCGAGGCCGAGGCGGTCGAGGTAGCCGTCGAGCTGGACCAACGCGGGGTCTGGGGGGTCGGCATCGCCCTCGGCGCGGACCTTCAGCTCGATGGCTTGGCGCTGCACGGCCTGAGCACCGTCGGGACTGCGGTAAGGCCAGGTGACGAGGAGGTCGAGCCGGCCGCGGCCTACGCCGTACTCGCGCAGGACGGTGCCACCACCGTTCACCACCCGCTGGAGGTACGCCTGGAGGACGAGATGAGGAGCGGCCTCGTGGTAGATCTGCTGCGAGACGAGGATGTCGCCGTTGCCCTTCCAGAAGGCGGCGAACTCGGTGAGCAGGCGGGTGAAGTCCATCCGTCCGTCGGGAAGCACATAGGCACGAGGCCGGGGAACGTCGGTCGCATATTCCAGGACACCGTCGGTCAGGGCACGGACGATGACCTCGTTGTAGATCGGGTTGGCCGGGCGGACCGGTGGGTCCTGGGCGAGCAGACCGAGGTCGCGGACGTACTGGATGTCGTCGTTCTTCGGCCGCTGTGCCGGCTGGGTGCCGGTGATCAAAGGTTCGATGATGGCGCGGACCCGGGAGTCGTTGAGCTTGTCAACCAGCGAGTCCAGGTGGGTGGCCCGGGCCTGGATGAGGCGTTCGGCTGCCTTCTCTACGTGGGCGGCGGTGATTGGGGTCGGTGGCGTCACCGCCATCTTGACGGTGATCTCGTTCGCCAGCGCGTTGACCAGCCAGGGCTGGCCGTCGGTCAGGTCGAAGACCTGCTCGACGGCCTCGCCGGTGAACGGCTGTCCGGTGTCAGAGGTGTGCTGACCGTAGAGTTCGCGGATCTCGTCGGGTGTGAAATTCCCGAGCCGCAGCGACTCAACGATGATGTTGAAGGGGCTGGGACCGCCCAGGCGGTTGGGGTTTCCCCCAGAGGCGGTCTTGTAGTCGCGGAGATCGCGCAGGCCGCAGAGGGCGACTGACATCGGGAAGTTCGCTGGCCGTTCGGTGGCGCCGCTGCGCAGCTGGCTGAGCACGCTGATCAGCGTGCGGCCCTCCAGGGCGTCAATTTCGTCAAGGAAGAGCACCACCGGACGTGGGCAAGCCTTCGACCAGGCCGTGAGCCCGCTGCTCAGCACTGCCCCGGCGGGCGCCTCCGGCCAGGCCGGCGGGCGGAGATCGTCAGGCAGGCCGTCGGCAGCCTTGTCTCGAAGAGTCCGGAGGATGGCTTGTTCCGCCGCGGCGACGTCATCGGACCAGGGCCGGCCAGGCTCACAGGAGGTCAGCACCGCCGCGTACCGGCCGCTCGCGGTCAGTTCCTGTGCCAGCGACCGGAGCGTCGTCGTCTTCCCCGTCTGCCGGGGAGCATGCACGACGAAGTAGCCATGCCGCGCCACGAGTCCAGGTACCCCTGGAAGCCGCGCCGCGGCCGGGATCATGAAATGAAGCTCGGGATCGCACGGTCCAGCCGTGTTGAACCAACGAGCCATCCCACACCACCCTCCCCCAGCCACAAGTCGATCAGCGCAACTCTACGCAGCACCACCGACCGCCTACCCTCGGGCGGCACGGCGACCGCGGGTCGGGGCGGAGGGGCGCCAGCCGGTCAGGGCGGCCTCGGTCAGGTTGTGCTGGCCCAGGGTGCCGGCGAGGAAGGCGTCGTAGACCTCGGCGGGGGAACCGTCGTAGCGCGGGTCGACCTCGTTGTGCCACTGGCGGACTCAGGGCATGACCTCGCGCAGGCCGGCGACCAGCGGCGTGAGGCGCGCTCCGTCCCAGCCGTCGTTCTCGTGGCGGTCGACGATCAGGGTGGCCAGCGCCTGGGCCTGCTCGCGGTGGTCGAAGCTCCGGGTCAGGGAACTGGCTTCGACACCCTTCACCTCACCCGGAGATCCGCTCAAACCCCACACTCCGGGCACTCCCAGCACCCAAATCCACCGCTCCGGCGACCTCCCACCCCACGCCCGACCGTCACCCAACATCACCGTTGGCCCAGGCGCGGCCGGGTACCCCACACCTCGCGATCAAGCGCCTTACAACGGCATTGGCAGCCACTGGGCCAGCACCAAGAACGTGCGGCAATCAGTCGCTGATGGCCTGGACAGGGATGAAGGGGCAATGCCGACAACCAGCGCATGATCGTGGTGGTGTGACCGCATGGAGGCCTCGGGATGATGGTCACCGCGAGTGACGATTCTGGGGTGGTTGGGGCGGTGGGCGCGACACGCCCGGCCCTGTTGGAAGGGCCCGAGATGCGGGCTTTGGGGCGGGTCTCCGGGTAGGAGATCAGGTTCCTACGCCTTCTCTGCCCCGGAGCCCGCTGGTGTCTTTCTACTCGTGTGTGTCGGCGGCTGGTCTGTCCGGGTCCCTGGAGGTCGGGTCCGGGCTCGTCGCGGTGCGCGTCGAGGACGTTGTGGCGGGGACGGCGCGGACGGCCGGGCGGCGTGGGGGTGGGCAGGCGCCGGCGGGGCGGCGTTCGCTGTTGACGGTCGCGCCGGGCGCGGGGCCGGTCGGGCAGGGGGATCGGGTCGTGGTCCTGCGCCCGGTGCTCGTGGGGGTCGCCCGGGTCCGGGACGACGGGCGGATCGAGGTCGAGGGGCAGGCCGCGGACTTCGTGCGGCTCGGTCTGCTGGAGGCCGAGATCGACCGGCTTGTCGGCGAGTTCACCCCCGCCGGCACCGAGGAGGCCGCCGAGGACGGGGCCGGGGCTGGTGGACGGGATCCGGGGCGGGTGTTCACGTGGCCGCTGCTCGTGCGGGGGCAGCTCGCGGGGGTGCTGATGCCGGAGGCGTCGTGGGACGACGTACTGGCCGGGCTGTTCGGCCCGCTCGGCGAGGTGGCGTTCACCGGCCGCTGCTCGGTCCCGACCGGGGCCGGGTTCGCGGCGGCGCGCCGGGGCCTGCCAGCCGGGCTCATGCCCGCGCTCGCCGACCGGCTGCTCGCGGCGGTCCGCGCCGAGCTCGCCGCCGAGCAGGCCCCGCTCGACCAGGTCGCGGACGGGCCCGCCGGGGCGGACCTTGCCCGCGAGGACCTGGGCCATGTCGGGGACCGCAACTTCCCCGGGGCGCCGCGGCTGCGCCGCCTCGCCGCGACCGGGTGGCGGCTGCTCGTGCGGCTGCCGTCCGGGCTGACGGTGCGCCGGGTCGGCGACTGGCTGCCCGACGGGTCGTTCCTCGCCGGCCTCGGGGTCGAGGACGTGCTGACCGGCTGGCGGGCCGTGGAGTACGACGTGTTCGCCGACGGGGTCCACACCGGGGAGACCTACGCGATCGCCACGAACGTCACCGATCCTGCCGCGCTGACCGCGACCGAGATCGCGGCGGCCTACCGCAGCCGGTGGGGCGCGACCGAGACCCCGCTGCGTGACGGAAAGTCGCTGCTCACCGGTGCCGGACCCGGGACCGGGCCGATGCTGCGCGCGACCGGCCCGTTCGAGGTCGACCAGGAACTGCCCGCGTGGATCGCCGTGGTCAGCGCGCTGCGCGCCCTCGAACGGACCACCGCGGCCCTGGCCACCCCCGCGGCCCGCGGCCACCGCGCCGGGCTGCCCGTGCTCGTGGCCGAACTGTCGTTCACCGCGACCCGCCACGCCGCCGTGCGTGGTCTGCACGCCGCGACCGCCGGCCTGCCCCCCGAGGTGGTCCAGGCCCGGCTCCGCCACGCCACCGACCTGTGCCGCCAAAAGGTCATGTGCGACCGCCACTTGTTCGACCGCCCCGTGCCACAGGCTCGCCGCGGCCAACTCGCCGCCCGATTGACCCATGCCTCGCAGCGGACGGCGCACGGCGTCAAGAAATCCCGCCAGGACCCGCGCGGGATGCCCCGGCTCCATCTCGCGGGCGAGAAAGCGGGCATGACCGTGGACCACCGCGGCCATCGCCACCAGCCCGGCCGCTTCTTGCCCGAGATACTCGACCGACCACTGCTGCGGATGCCGCGTCGCGACCGCGAACGCCGCCGCATGCTCGGCCCGCTCCATCAGCCAGCCGTCGCTCAGCCCGCGCGCATCCCCTCGCTCAGTCATCGCCCAACGCCGCCAGCGCCTCACGGGTGAAGATCCCCGCACGGGCCACCTGCATCGGATCCGCCGCGGTCGTAAGACCCGTGGCCAGGCGCGCCGCTGCCGCGTCCAATACCGGCCGTACGTCACGAGCCTCGACCCGATCCCCACCCACCGGAAACGACGGCGGCACCCGCAGCCCGTATATCTCCAGCCGGAACACCGCCAGGTCCACATCCGCCAGCGCCGACGCCCCGGCCAGACTGTCGAACGCGGGCCGGTGCAGCAGCCCCGACGCCGCATGCTCCAACAACATCAACGCCGCTTCCAGCACCGGCCCTTCCAGCCGCACCAGCTCCTCAGCCCGCGCATGCCAGCCCATCGACACCTCCCACGTGCGAAGCGATCAAGGGTGCCCAGTGCAACATCACGGCGCTCACCGCACCAGTCCTCTTACGCCACCTGTGGACGACCATGCCGCCTGTGGGCATCGCGCCCGACATCGCGAAAGACCCGGAAGCCTCATCGAGAGCCGGCACCGCATCCGCAGCGACATCGTCATCAGGCTTCCTTGAGCCGCCTCCGCACGACGGCCGACCGCAACCGAATCGACGCAGCCAACAATAAGGCGCACGACGCCGATCAGAAATGACGATCACCGAGCAGCGCCGGCGCTGGAGCCCGGCAATGCCCGGGAACGACGTCACCATCTGGCCGACACCTGACCGGTGCTGTGCCAGGACACCCGCATTCGACTGCCGAGCTCATACCTCCACCAGGACCGAATCCCTCGACGCCGCCGCCACCGGCTGACTATCTCGCACAGGCAGGTACGGCTGTGATCTTCGTCGGAGTCTGTGCACGCATGTTGGCCGAGGGGTCACAGCATTTTCGGAGAGTTCTCGAAGCCCGCCGCCTGGTCGTGGTCGCCATCTGTGGCAGACCTGGCAGGAGATAAGGTAAATGATCGGCGTCAGCCGGATCCAGTCCGGAGCGCGGCTCGAGACAGCGAATCCGCGCGGCGAATTGCTTCCGGCACGCGGAATCTGGGAGACATCTTAAGTGTTATGTCGGATGCCTCGTCCAGGTCGATGCGATGGCCCACCGAGACAAATACGGGTTTTACGCCGGGCTGTGTCCTCAGCACGCGGCCAACTACGTCATCGCCATCGAGGAGCGGCGACCACGAGCCGCGCTCCACGCCAGGCTCGACAAAGCGTGCAGTAAACGAGCTCTTCGCGACCCCGAAAGTCGGGAGACCGGTTATGACTCCGAGGTAGCATGCCAGGCCGAACCTCCTCGGATGCGCAAGACCGTAGCCGTCACATACCAGGACATCGGGCGTGACCAGTATTTTTTCTAGGGCATGCAGCAGCGCAGGAGCCTCACGAAATGCCAGCAGGCCCGGCACATATGGGAACGTTGCCTCTCCCTTGACAATCGCAGTCTCCAAGACGCCGAGCGTCTGAATGTCGATGGTGACTGCGGCAGCAGCCAGCAGATCAGTATCTTTCACATAGGACACGTCGAGACCGGTGACAGTTTTCCGGCTGGCCCCGACGGCGCTGTCCAGATTTACCAGGGAGCGCAAATCCTCCTGAATTTTCTCCGCGTCACCAATGGTCAGCGACGCCTCACCGCGAGCACAGTAGCCATCAGCTGGCGGGGAGATTCGCAAACTATCCGCCGAAGATTTCGCGAAGTCGATCGATCTTGCGACGGCCGTCGCTGTCATCAAGGAGCTGATAACTCTCGACTACGGAGCCGTTTTCATCAATTGTGCGCGACGACACTCGCACCCCGAACTCGTAGTACTCGTCGAGGGCGATGGACCCGTCTTCCCTGTACTCCCGATTGGGGCCGTGTCGCATATTTCTTTTGTAGAATGTCTCGGCTTGGAGATTGCCCGAGGGATACCAGTCGCGGGATGAGCCTTCCTGGCGCCCATCGACGTAGGATATTTCCGACAATCCATGGCCAGGGACATCGTCGTAGCCGACTCCGGTGAACGGCTGCCCGCGGTACGAGTAGACAAGATCCGAATCGTAGTCCAGGTCCGAATCAAGCACTCGGACAGGGCCGCTCTCCGTCACCGCTGAATCTCTCCCGCGCCTGAGGTGAGGGATTCACACGCCGCGCACCTCGGAATCTGATCACCTTGCTCGGCACCTCGGAGCCTTCGGCTGTAGAAGGTGAAGGTGCCGTCGATCTCGGTACTCAAACCAGCATCTTCCCGTCGCCAGAGAAGCTCATTGATGCCGTGAATCTCCCCGTGCACCCCAGAGGGACCACCGTAAAACGATTCCAATCCCTCTCCACTGAGACGACCCACCAAGGTGGGATGCAGATTCGCAACGTCGGTGCCCCAGTTAAGAGAAGTCACCACATCGCCGGTCAATGCGTCAGCCGTTCCCGTCAGGACCGGCCCGCGCTTCCTGATAGAAAGATACCTATCTCCGCCCTTCGTCGTTATCGCGTCGTATTCAGAGTCCACCGTACGGACCAATTTCGAGTCTATCCCACCTGAGTCAACGAGTGCTCCCACTTCCTCGATGCCTCGCGCTCCCCGCGCGGCGAGGATGGCGCCGTCGGCGAACTCACCACCGACCGGGACGAACGCGAGAGCGACCATCGCGACGTTGAGCGCCGTGTCGACGGGGTGGTTCCTCGCGTAGTTGTAGGCGCTGGTCGCGGTGCTGACGATGGTGTGGCTGGCGGAACTGGCCAGGCCGCCGAGGGTGCAGCCGGCCCAGCCGCAGTGCTTCTGGGTCTGCACTGGCGGAGCCGGCCTGCCGGGCTGGCAGGCGGTGGCGAGGCCGGCCTGGCCAGGAGTGGCCGCGCACGGCTGGGTGGCGCTGGCGTAGAGGACCGCGATGGCGCCGGTCGACCACGGGTCGCTCGCCTGGGGCGGGCTGTAGGCCGCGGCGGGACCACTGCTCGGGTTCGTCCCTGGGGCCGGGGCCGCGACGGGCAGGCCGCCGGTCGGCATGACGTTCTGCTGCAGCACGATGAACGAGGTGGGCTGGGAAATGGGCGGGTTCGCGGACGGCCGCGGACTCGCCGCGATCCACTCCGACTGTGGGATCAACAGAATCGCCGCCACGGGCGTCGCCACAGGAGCCGGCGTCGACCGACCGGACACCGCGGCCGCGGTCGCGCTGGAGCCTCCTCGGTTCTGCCTCGACGGGATGTTGTTGACCTGTCCAGGTGAGCAGGCACAGTCCTGCTGTTGTTGCGGCTGGGGCTGAGGCTGGGGCTGGGGCTGGGGCTGCGGCTGCGGGGGGAAGGGCGTGAAGGTGTTCCCGACAAAGACCTGTCGGCTGCAATTGAGCAGGAGAAGTGCGCGCTTAAAGTCTGTACACGGATAATAGTCGGTGTGGTAATGCGGTGTAAGTGTTCCTTCTTCTCCTCGACCACCGCCAGCCGACGCGATCATCCGGCCCGTGGGGTCGTTGTTCGTGACGGGGTTGGCGCCGGCATAGCCGTAGAGGTTGTCGGCGGCATTTCCGGTCCAGGGGAGGGTGGTCGCGTCGCGGCTGGAGAAGGTGCCGGTGCCCGGTGAGTACCAGCGGTTTTCGGCGTCGACCCGGTTGGTGGTGGGGTCGGTCCAGCTGCTCTGGTAGCCGATGCCGATGTGGGTGATGCCGGCCGTGGTCGGGGTGCCGAACGGGTCGTAGTTGCGGCTGTCCGCGAGGGCGGTGGCGGTGGGGGTGGCGGCGGCGATGAGGTCGCCGTGGGCGTTGGTGAGGGTGTCCCAGCCGCCGGCCCAGGAGTTGACAGCGAAAGTGGCGCCGCCCGGGGTGTGGGTGTACCCGTAGGGGCCGTCGGAGACGGGTTGCGCCTCGGCGCCCGCGTAGGACAGGCGAGCTTCCCCCGGTTCCGTGGATGGTGGATCAAGCGATGGTGTGGCTTTGGTTTGGTCTGTCTGTTCCTGTTGGTGGGTGTACCCGGCGCCGCGCGTCTGATCGGGGCAGGTCCCTACCTGCCCTTTTGTCCTGTCCGCGGGGTCGCAGAGGCTCCGGGGTCAGGGCCCGTGGGCGCCGGAGGGGACCCGGTCGCCGTAGGCGATGCGTAGCAGCCTTGACGTTGGAGGGGCGGCCCCGCACGGTGCGCGGCGCTCGCGGCCCGGCTGCCGGTCCGCTGGGGATGAGCGACGGCGAAGCCGTCTCCAGGTGGTTTCTTTTCCCGGCCCCGGGGAGGGTCAGGCGGCCTGGGTGGGAGGTACCGCGGCGGCGGCCTGGGCCTGTTCGTAGGCGACCGGTGCCTGGTTGTCGCAGGCCGTGTGCCGCCTGGTGTGGTTGTACCGGTCGAGGAAGCCGGCGACCGCCCTCCGGGCTTCGCGGCGGGTCGCGAAACGGGTGGTGGCGAGCAGTTCGAACTCCAGCGTGGAGTTGAACGACTCGGCGACGGCGTTGTCCAGCGCGCTGCCGGTCCGGCCCATCGACTGGGTCACGCCCATCCGGTCGCAGGCGTCGGTGAACACCGTCCCGGTGTACTCGCCGCCCTGGTGTGCGACACGAGGTCGCACGAGATGAGTGAACTATCCATAAAGGAGGGTCGGAAATATTGAGTGGATAGTTTCGGGTCAGTGAGCCTTTCCCTGCAACCGACCGTTACCCTGGGTGAGTATCAATAGTGTGATCGTGTGTTGGTCGTCAGGTGGTCCTCTGGTACTCGGTGTGGAGGATGACGAGGGACGCTTTCGCGACCAGCCCGATCTTCCAGGGGTCGATCGTGACGTTGCGGAGCAGGCGGAAGGTGACCTTGAGCAGCGCGTTCGCGCGCTCCCCGACCGCCCGCAGGGCGTAGTGGATGCGGTTGTGCAGTTTCTGTTCGGCGGTCAGCTCCCCGCCCTTCGGCTTCTTGAACGGGACCGCGAACTGCCCCTCCTGGGTTCCGAACGCTTCGTAGCCGCCGTCGCCGAGCACCTGCCCGCCGTCGGCGAACCACTCCTCGAAGACCTCCGGGGCGCCGGAGGCGCGCAGGGCGGTGGTGTCGTGCTCCCGGCCGGGACGGACGTCGGACACCCACAGCGGCCAGCCGTCCTCGGGACCCGAGACGACTTGCACGTTCGCGCCGTGGTTCTTGATTTTTCCTGACCACCACAGGTCCACGCCCTTCGTCGGGCCGGGGACGGTCACCCGGTCGGTCTCGATCACCGTCCCGTCGACGATCACGTGGTCGTAGCCGGCGAACTTCGCGGCGATCAGTGCGTTGCGCAGGTCAGGGGCCTGCCAGGCCAGGACTGCGAGGCCCTCGTGCAGGTAGCGGTAGCCCACCGACTTGCCGATGTTGTTGTCCCGACACAGCCGGATGACCGGGGTTCCGTCACAGAACCAGCGCAGGACGAACACGGCCTGCTCCCATGGAGACAGGGCGCGGGTCCCGCTCCGCGTACCGGTCCGCCTACGTTCCGCAATCAGGAGCGTGGCAAGGCGGACGACCGTGTGATCGCTCAGGGGCAGGACGCTCGTGTATGTGACACTCATGAGGACGCGGGGCTCCGGCGGAAGTGATCTGTGAGAGGACTACTTCCTACCGGTTGCCCCGCGTTTCGTCGTCGGCGACCCAGCCGTCGATCACGACCCGTGATGATTACCTAGCGTGACGGGTCGTTGCAGGGAAAGGCTCACTGCTCAAGGACCCGTCCCCACTCCGACGTGCGTCGCCGGTAACGGCGGGATACGGACAGCGCCTTCCCGAAAATCCGGATCGAACCTACGCCGTGTCTCCATCCTGATCAGCCTCCCCCTCTTAAGTAATACCTCCATCTCCCGAGGGGAAACTCAGAGACCTTCCTCCCGCACGTCCGTGCGTTGATCGCCGCCGCGCCGGTCGCGCACGCCGACGAGACAACCGCCCGCGCCGACGGCACGCTGCGCTACGTCCACGTCGCCGCCACCGACTACCTGACCGCGCTGCACACCGGCGACCGGACCGCCGCCGCGATCGACGCCGGCGGGATCTGGCCCGTGTTCACCGGCGTGCTCATGCGGGACGGCTACAACGGCTACACCCACCTGACGCAGGCGCTGCACGCCTGGTGCGGCGCGCACACCCTGCGCGACCTGCGGTCCATCCACGACGGTGACCCAGCCGGGCAGCTCTGGGCCGACGCGATGGCAACGACCCTGCTCGACGCCCACCACACCGCGTGCGCCGCCCGCGACGCCGGGCACAGCGCGCTGACGCCCGAGGCCGTCGCCCGGGTCCGCAACCACTACCGCGGTGCACTCGCCCGTGGCGAGGCCGACAACCAGGGCGACCGTTCCTCGCTCGCGAAGGACGCCCGCACACTGATCCGCCGGATGCGCCGCGAGGAGGACATGATCCTCCGCTTCGTCGTCGACCTGACCGTGCCCTTCTCGAACAACCAAGCGGAAAGGGAGGTCAGGCCCGTCAAGGTCCAGCAACGGACCTCCGGCGGTTGCTGGCGGACCCTGGCCGGCCTCGTCGACTTCGCCATCGTGCAGTCCTACCTGTCGACCGCCGTCAAGTGGGGCCTGAACGCCCTCGACGTCCTCGAACGACTCTTCACGACCGGCCCCTGGCTACCACCCGCCGCCGAACCCGGCTGACCGCGACCAGCCCACCAACACCACCACCAACACCGTGCGCATCGCGCACGGGGCGCTCCGAGGCGCCCTGACACGGGCAAGCACCACTACACCGTCTACCACCCGAGCTGAACAGCTACGCCTACACCGTCACCGTCGGCCGCGCTTCGTGAACAGCAATGTGTGAATCACGCCAGCCACGAAGCGGCGATCTCACGCTCTTCGCCTCCACCGTCGCCCCCCGGACACAGGCGCTGAAAATCATCGAAGAAATCGAGGGCGGCGCGGCCGACTGCTTCGTACAATTCGCCCCCGGAGGCCACCGCCACTCGATTGATCAATGCCCCGTCAGTAACAGTAAGAAGAAGATTTCCTTTCCAAACCTTCTCCACCTTGAACGTTATGGGCTGATCAGGAAATCCTCTCCTACCGACACCCTTTCGGCGGCACTCATCGAACGCTCGGACGACGAAGGGCCAGAGCCAGTTCACATCATCCCAAAGATCGGTTCCAAGCACCTCCGACCCGTCGATCATCAGGCTGATCGCACCGGGAACGTACATGCAGTCACCGTCGTAGCGCTGGACCTCAGCTATGGGCCGTAGGTCGTCACCGTTCCGCACGTAGCTCTGGACTCGGATTCGGCTCACGGCAACGTCCCAGGGAAGAACTGGCCGATTCGGCCGCGGGATACTCCAAGTACGTAGTCGACCCCGCCGACGGCGCCTTGGATTTGATCTATGCCCGAACCGATCCGCATCAGTTGCGTGCGGTTCTGCCGGGCCACCTCGCCGATCGCAGCCTGAACATCGTCGATCGACATCGACGAGTCGAAGAAGGTCTGGCGCGCCTTCACCGATCCATCCCAGTAGTCCAGATGATGCCGCTCAAGGATGTGTGTCAGCCCCTTCTTGTCTAGTTGGAACTGGGCTTGCCCGAACTGGAAGCGCTGACTACTCCAATTACGCAACTCGGGCAGACATGCATTGTGAACAAGAATACCGACACCGACAGCCGTGCCGTTTGTAGTTCCGCCATCGTCCGTGTGGCTGGGGTATTCACGCCTCAGAGTACCCGCGTTGGTGGTGAGGACGTAGAAGGTGTGGGTGTGGTTGATGGTGAGGTCCCACATGTCGCCGCTGCCGGGGAGGACGGCGGTGGCGATGACGATGACGGTGGCGGTGGTGCCGTCGTCGGTGTGGAGGTGGTCGCCGGGGGTGAGGCGGCCGGCGTCGGTCCAGGTGTGGGTGGTGTCGTCCCAGAACGGGTGGTGGTCGGTGGTGTGGATCAGCGAGGTGACGCCGTCGGCCTGGATGGTGAGGTCGAGGAGGTCGGTGTCGTGGTGGACCATGACGGCGGTCACCGGCTGGGTGCTGGTCTTACCGGTGGTGGGGTCGGTGGCTTGGACGGTGTCACCGACGTGGATCTGGTCGATGGGTTTGGATGTGCCGTCGGCCATCAGGACCAGGGTGCTGGCGGTGAAGCTGTTCAGTCGACAGGATTTCAGCAGCGCACTGCCGGCGCTGTCGGCTTCTTCGGCGCCGCGTGTGAGGGTGAGTGCTTCGTCGGCGCCTTCGGCGAGTCTGGCGCCGAGGATGGCTCCGTCTGCGAGTTCGCCGCCGACCGGGACGAACGCGAGCGCGACCATCGCGACGTCGAGCGCGGCGTCGACGGGGTGGTTCCTCGCGTAGTTGTAGACGCCGGTCGCGGTATTGGCGACGGTGCTGGCGCCGGTGTGGGCCCAGCCGAGAGCATGGCAACCAAAGCCGCAGTGCTTCTGGGGCTGGGCAGGCGGGTCGGGCCTGCCGGGCCGGCAGGCCGCGGCGAGGGCGACCTCACCCGGCGTAGCCGAACACGGCTGCGTGAGGCTGGCATAGAGGACCGAAATAGCGCCGGTCGACCACGGGTCACTCGCCTGGGGCGGACTGTAGGCAGCGGCGGGACCACTGCTCGGGTTGGTCCCGGGGGCCGGGGCCCTCCCTCCCAGACCGACAACTTACTTACATGTCAATCGTAGGCATCACCTAGGCCAATAAAGTCGGGCGCACCCCAAAAAAGGTAGTCACCTCGCGCCGCGTATAGAGCTCTGAGAAGTTCGGCGAACGAATGAGAAATGACAGCGCAGCTACCTGCTACGCCGTGGACCTCTACATCGCTGTCGTAGCACCAACCCAACCTGTCGTCGCCCAGGTCGATACTGATCAACGCCGAACTGTCTCCACTGTCACGTGCGACTATGTACCAGGTCGTCGTGATGTCATCGTTTACCTGATCGCCGATCACCTCGACATTTGTCGGAGCGAGGTGGTCAGGGCTCGAAATTGCCCATGAGTAATTCGAGTCCTGGAAGAGGTTGATACCACCGCAAATAGTGTAAAACTCGCGGAGATCGTCGGGGGTACGGCGCCCAGGGACTACCGGTTGACCGCTCGGCGGTAGTACGATGCATCTTTCATCCCGCGAGATCGCAGCAACGAGTTCGGTAATTTCGCCCAATTCCCATCACCCAAGTCCGTAGAGGTAGCTCGTGTATTGCGAGTAATATGCGAGACGGCTCTCCTGCGAGACACCGGCCGCATCGAACATCCGCTCTGACAGCGAGTATATCTCCTGCGGGCCGATCGAGGTCCAATCAACCTTGCCGCCGACACGCCTACCCGTCTGTTCCTCGAGCCAGTCACGGTACGCTGCCTTTGTCGCAGCATGCTGCGCGGGCGTGAGCGCTACTGTCGTGCTGTCCGCGGGCCGAATTCCGTAGCCGGGAACATTATTCCGCGCCCAGACATCCAGAACACCATGATGGTTTTCAAGGCCGGGCTGCGTTGGCCGATACGGAACGACATCGCCAGGGCCGCAATTGTGGACCAGAATGCCGACGCCGGCATCCGTGGCACCCGCAGTCCCAGCGTCTCCGTGTCCGGGAGATTCACTCTCCAGGATGGCTGAGGTCGTCGAGGTCTCGATGTAGAAGGTGTGGGTGTGGTTGATGGTGAGGTCCCACATGTCGCCGCTGCCGGGGAGGACGGCCGGTGGCGATGACGGTGGCGGTGGTGCCGTCGTCGGTGTGGAGGTGGTCGCCGGGGGTGAGACTGCCGGCGTCGGTCCAGGTGTGGGTGGTGTCGTCCCAGAACGGGTGGTGGTCGGTGGTGTGGATCAGCGAGGTGACGCCGTCGGCCTGGATGGTGAGGTCGAGGAGGTCGGTGTCGTGGTGGACCATGACGGCGGTCACCGGCTGGGTGCTGGTTTTACCGGTGGTGGGGTCGGTGGCTTGGACGGTGTCACCGACGTGGATCTGGTCGATGGGTTTGGATGTGCCGTCGGCCATCAGGACCAGGGTGCTGGCGGTGAAGCTGTTCAGTCGACAGGATTTCAGCAGCGCACTGCCGGCGCTGTCGGCTTCTTCGGCGCCGCGTGTGAGGGTGAGTGCTTCGTCGGCGCCTTCGGCGAGTCTGGCGCCGAGGATGGCTCCGTCTGCGAGTTCGCCGCCGACGGGGACGAACGCGAGGGCGAACATGGCGACGTCGAGCGCGGCGTCGACGGGGTGGTTCCTCGCGTAGTTGTAGGCGCCGGTCGCGGTACTGGTGATGGCGTGGCCCGCGGAGCTGGCCAGACCACCGAGGGTGCAGCCGGCCCAGCCGCAGTGCTTCTGGGACTGGGCGGGCGGGGCGGGCCTGCCGGGCTGGCAGGCCGCGGCGAGGGCGACCTGGCCTGGGGTGGCCGCGCACGGCTGGGTGGCGCTGGCGTAGAGGACCGCGATGGCGCCGGTCGACCACGGGTCGCTCGCCTGGGGCGGGCTGTAGGCCGCGGCGGGACCACTGCTCGGGTTCGTCCCTGGGGCCGGGGCCGCGACGGGCAGGCCGCCGGTCGGCATGACGTTCTGCTGCAGCACGATGAACGAGGTGGGCTGGGAAATGGGCGGGTTCGCGGACGGCCGCGGACTCGCCGCGATCCACTCCGACTGTGGGATCAACAGAATCGCCGCCACGGGCGTCGCCACAGGAGCCGGCGTCGACCGACCGGACACCGCGGCCGCGGTCGCGCTGGAGCCTCCTCGGTTCTGCCTCGACGGGATGTTGTTGACCTGTCCAGGTGAGCAGGCACAGTCCTGCTGTTGTTGCGGCTGGGGCTGAGGCTGGGGCTGGGGCTGGGGCTGCGGCTGCGGGGGGAAGGGCGTGAAGGTGTTCCCGACAAAGACCTGTCGGCTGCAATTGAGCAGGAGAAGTGCGCGCTTAAAGTCTGTACACGGATAATAGTCGGTGTGGTAATGCGGTGTAAGTGTTCCTTCTTCTCCTCGACCACCGCCAGCCGACGCGATCATCCGGCCCGTGGGGTCGTTGTTCGTGACGGGGTTGGCGCCGGCATAGCCGTAGAGGTTGTCGGCGGCATTTCCGGTCCAGGGGAGGGTGGTCGCGTCGCGGCTGGAGAAGGTGCCGGTGCCCGGTGAGTACCAGCGGTTTTCGGCGCCGACCCGGTTGGTGGTGGGGTCGGTCCAGCTGCTCTGGTAGCCGATGCCGATGTGGGTGATGCCGGCCGTGGTGGGGGTGCCGAAGGGGTCGTAGTTGCGGCTGTCCGCGAGGGCGGTGGCGGTGGGGGCTGCGGCGGCGATGAGGTCGCCGTGGGCGTTGGTGAGGGTGTCCCAGCCGCCGGCCCAGGAGTTGACAGCGAAAGTGGCGCCGCCCGGGGTGTGGGTGTACCCGTAGGGGCCGTCGGAGACGGGTTGCGCCTCGGCGCCGGCGTAGGACAGGGCGGTGCCGTTGCGGGTGCCGACGCGGCCGAGCGCGTCGTAGGCGTAGCTCGTCGTGGTGGCGCCGGTGACTTCGGAGGCGAGCTGGTCGAGGGCGTCGTAGTTGGTGGTGGTGGTCGTGGCGCCGGCGGTCCGGGTGGTGAGGGTGCCGCGGGCGGTGTAGGTGTAGCTCGCCGCGCCGTCCGAGGTGAGCCGGTTGCGGGCGTCGAACGTCGCCGTCGTGGAGTTGACCGAGGTGCGGTTGCCGGCGGCGTCCCAGCCGTAGCTGGTGGTGGCGCTGGCGGGGTTGGTCCAGCTGGTGAGCCGGTTCGCCTGGTCGTAGTTGTAGCTCTGCGTTCCGGCGCCCGCCACGGCGGAACCGCTGATGGTCGTCGAGGTCAGGTTGTCGTTGACGTCGTAGCCGTAGGTCTGGGAGCGCAGGGTGCCGGTGGGTTTGGTGAGGGTGTCCGAGGTGGTGCGGCCGAGGTTGTCGTACCCGTACGTGCGGATGGTGCTGTTGGCGTTGCCGCTGGCGTAGGTGACGTTGGTCAGCTGGCCGGCGTCGTCGTAGCCGAGCGCCGCGGTCGTGTTCGTGGCGTTCGTGGTCAGGGCGGTGAGCTCGCCGCGGGCGTCGTAGCCGAAGGTCGAGTTGGCGCCCGCGTCGTTGCGGCTGGTCATGCGGCTGTTGGCGTCGTAGCCGAAGGTCGCGTTGCCCGCCGGGCCGGTGCTGCCGGTGAGCAGGCCCCGGTCGTCGTAGCTGAACGACTCGGTGCCGCTCGGGTGGGAGGCGGAGGTGACCTGGCCGGCCAGGTCATAGCCGAAGCTGCGCGACGCCGCGGTGGCCCCGCCGCCTGAGCCGGAGACGGCGGTGAGGCGCCCGAGCTGGTCGTAGGTGCCGGTCCGGCTGACCCCGCCGGGCTCGGTCTGGGTGGTGGGGTGGCCGGCGGCGTCGTAGCTCGTGGTCCAGGTCCGGTCGGCCAGGTTCGGGTACGCCGCGGTGGTCGGTTCGATGGTCTGCTCGGGCAGTCCGAGGCTGTTGAACGTGCTGATGGTGGCGTTGCCATTGCCGTCGGTCACCCGGGTCCGGTCGCCGGCGGCGTCGTAGCCCGCGCTCGTGTTCAGCGAGGTCGAGGCGGTGGCGGGGACGCTGATGGTCCGGGGCTGGCCGAGCGCGTCGAAGGTGGCGCTGGTGGTGTGGCCGGCCGCGTCGGTCAGCGTGACCGGGTCGCCGGCGGCGTCGTACCCGGCCGAGGTGGAACGAAGCAGCGCGTTCGACGGTGAGTACTGGCCGGTGGTGACCTGCCGCCCGGCGCGGTCGTAGGTGTAGCGGACCTGCCGGCCCAGCGGGTCGGTGACGGTGGCGGGCCGGCCGCCGAGGTCGTAGGTGTAGTGCGTCAGCTTGCCGAGCTCGTCATGGGCGTCGACGACCTCGCCGGCCGCGTCGTAGCTGGCGGTCGCGGCGGCCTGCGTCGGCACGTTCGCCCAGGTGAGGACCTTGTTGACGTTGCCGGCGTCGTCGTGGTCGGTGTACGTCGTGAAGGCCGCCTGCGGGGACCGTTCGGTCTGCGTGGTCGCCCACACCCGGTTCAGGTCGTCGTAGGCGTACCAGGTCCAGGCGCCGTCCTGGTCGACCGTCGTACGCAGGTTGCTCGCGTCGTCGTACAGGTAGCGGGTCACGCCGGCGGCCGATGCGCCGGTGACCTGCGGGTCGGTGACCGAGACGGGCCGGCCGAGCTTGTCGTAGACCGTGGTGGTGACCTGGTTGAGCGGGTCGGTGTCGGTCAGGACGTTGCCGTTGGAGTCGTAGCTCCACTTCTCGGTCGGGGTCACCGCCGCCCCACCGGCCGGCGGGGTGTACGACGGTGCCACCGTCTTGTACGGCCGGCCGAGCGTGTCGTAGCTGGTCGCGGTGACGTTGTTGCGGCCGTCCCGAGCCTGCGTGAGATCGCCGAAGGTGTCATAGCCGACCTCGGCCGACGGCCGGAACGTCGCCGGGGCGGCGCCGTTCTCCTCGACCGCCACCGGCGGCGCGATCGTCTGCGCCAGCTGGCCGGCGGAGTCGGTGACCAGGTTCGTCGTGTACGCCGGGTCGAGCGTCCCACCGGCCCCGTAGCCGCGCGGGTCGGTGACGGCGGTGACGTAACCGCGCTGGTCACGCTGGTAGGAGGTCACAAAGGTGGCCGTGCCGTCGCCGTAGACGGTCTGTGCGGTCAGCCGGGAGGCGTTGTCGTAGCCGAAGTCGGTGCGCTGCGTCGCCGTCGTCCCGGCCGCGCCGGACACCGCTGAGGTGACGTTGGTGGCGGCGTCGTAGGTGTAGTCGGTGGTGCGGGCGAGCCCGTCCGGGTCGACGGTCGTGCGGCTGGTCCGCCCGGCGGCGTCGTAGCTGCCGGTGACCGTCTGCGTCCCGCCGCCACCGACGTCCTTGACCAGGTTGCCGGCGGAGTCGTAGGTCCGGTCGTCCAGCACGATGTCGCGAGCGCCGGGGCCCGACAGCACGCCGTTGACGGTGTCCGGCGGCCGGTAGCCCTTCAGGATGGTCTGTCGGGGCAGGTCGTCGAGCCAGTAGGTGTACTGGGTGACGCGCCCGAGGGTGTCGGTCAGCGACGCCAGCCGCCCGGCCGGGTCGTAGGCCCGGGACTCCAGCAGCAGGTCGCGCGGGGTCGTCCCGGCGACCGGGTCGTCGACGAAGCCCTGCAGCGTCGTCGTCGCGAGCTGGTTGCGGTCGGTGTAGGTGTAGGCGGTGACGGTGCCGTTCGGGTCCTTCGCCGTCGCGACGTTGCCGTTCGCGTCGTAGGTGGTGCCGTACGTCGCCCACGTGTAGCTGCCCGACCCGTCGGTCCGCCACAGCAGCCGGTCGTCGTGGTCGTAGGAGAACGTCGTCGTGCGCGACGGGTCGCCACCAGTGGCGTCGGAGACGACGGTCTGGGTGAGGTTGCCGTTGGCGTCGTAGGTGTTGGTGGTGACCGGAGTGTGGGTGGTGCCGGAGACGAGGTTGGCGGTGCCCGGCTCGGTGACGGTCGCGACCTGCGAGAGCTTCGAGTAGGTGAGCGTCGTGGTCAGGCCGGCCGGGTAGGTGTCGGAGGTCTCCTTGGAGGTGAGCCGGCGGCCGAGCTCGTCGTTGGTGTAGTCGTGCACCAGGCCGGCGGGGTCGACGTCGTGGCGCAGGTCGCCCTTGGCGTCGTAGCCGTAGCTCGTCGTCTTGCGAGCTTCCCCCGGTTCCGTGGATGGTGGATCAAGCGATGGTGTGGCTTTGGTTTGGTCTGTCTGTTCCTGTTGGTGGGTGTACCCGGCGCCGCGCGTCTGATCGGGGCAGGTCCCTACCTGCCCTTTTGTCCTGTCCGCGGGGTCGCAGAGGCTCCGGGGTCAGGGCCCGTGGGCGCCGGAGGGGACCCGGTCGCCGTAGGCGATGCGTAGCAGCCTTGACGTTGGAGGGGCGGCCCCGCACGGTGCGCGGCGCTCGCGGCCCGGCTGCCGGTCCGCTGGGGATGAGCGACGGCGAAGCCGTCTCCAGGCCTGCGTGGGCGCTTGGGCTGTGGGGCGCGGCTGGCCGCACGGCTCACCGTGAGGCGCACGCGGCCTGCTCTCGTTCCCGCCTTGCCGTCTGCTGGGTCACAGCGGGACAGCCCCGCTTGCCGGTACGTGATCTTCTACGTACCGTAGAAGATGTCTTCGACGGAGCGTAGAAGATCTTTTGGAGCGGCTCATGGAGCTGGCGGCGGCACCGGTGATCCTCGCGTCGGCTGATCTGGCCCGTGGGCAGACTGCCTTCAGCCTCGCGTTCCACATCTGCTTCGCCGTGTTCGGCGTCGGTCTGCCATGGCTGCTGCTGTACACCGAGGGGCGCTGGCTGCGGACCGGCGACGAGGTCTGGTACGCGCTCACCCGGAAATGGGCCAGGGCGTTCGCGGTGCTGTTCGCCGTCGGGGCGGTCTCCGGGACGGTGCTGTCCTTCGAGTTCGGGCTGCTTTGGCCGGCTTTCATGGCCCGCTACGGCGGCGCGCTCGGGCTGTCGTTCACCCTGGAGGGTTTCGCGTTCTTCGTCGAGGCGGTCTTCGGCGGGATGTACCTGTACGGCTGGCGGCGGCTCTCGCCGCGGGCGCACTGGCTGACGCTGTGGCCGATCGCGATCGCCGGCACCCTCTCGACGCTGTTCATCATCACGGCCAACGCCTGGATGAACGTGCCACGCGGGCTACGGGAGGTTAACGGGAAGGTGGTCTCGGCCGAGCCGCTCGGGCCGTTCCTCAGCCCGTCCGCGCCGCCGCAGATCGTGCACATGCTGCTGGCGGCCCTGATGTGCACCGGCGGGGTGGTGGCCGGCGTCTACGCGGTCGGCCTGCTGCACGGCCGGCGGGACGCCTACCACCAGGCCGGGCTGCGGGTCGGGCTCGTCACCGTCCTGGCCTGCGCGCCGCTGCAGCTGGTGACCGGCGACTGGGCGGCCCGCGTGGTCGGTGACGCACAGCCGGCGAAGCTCGCGGCGATGGAAGGCCTGTACCGCACCGGGCCGCGAGCACCGCTGACCATCGGCGGGATCTACGACGCGACCACGGGAAAGGTCCGCTACGGCATCGAGATTCCCGACGGACTGTCGCTGCTGGAGGGCTTCCACCGAGACCACGTGATCCGCGGCCTCGACGCCGCGCCCGCCCCCGACCGGCCGAACGCCCTGCTCGTCCACTCGGCGTTCACCCTGATGGTCGGGCTCGGCACGGCGCTGATCGCGCTGTCCGCACTGGTGGCCCTCGTGGCGCTGCGCCGCCGACGCCGCGGCGTCCGCCCGCTGCTACCCACCGGCAGGCTTTGGCTGCTGGGGGCGGCGGCGACCGGCCCGGCATCAGTTCTCGCCATGCTGGCCGGCTGGGAGGTCACCGAAGGCGGACGCCAACCCTGGATCGTCTACGGACGGATGCGGGTCAACGAGGCGGTCACCAGCAATGCCGGCCTCGGCTGGGCGTTCGCCGGCACGCTCACGCTCTACCTCGGCCTGGCCACGGCGCTGGTACTCATCCTGCGCCGGATGGCCACCGGCAGCCCAGCCCAGCCGCCGCCCTCCGCCGGCCCACCAGGCGAAGAGCCGCCGTCGCCGGCCGACGGAGCTCCACAGGTCCCGCTCCCGGTCGTGGCCGCGTCCACCGGGGGTGCGCGGTGAGCTCCGCCGATCTGCTGCTGGGCGTCATGGTCGCCGGGCTGACCGCCTACGCCCTGCTGGCCGGCGCCGACTTCGGTGGCGGCGTCTGGGACCTGCTGGCCCGCAGCCACGAAGCGGGCGACGTGCGGACGTTGGTCGCGGGAGCGCTCGGGCCGGTCTGGGAGGCCAACCACGTCTGGCTGATCTTCGTCATCGTCGCGATGTTCAGCGGTTTCCCACCGGCGTTCGGCGTGGTCGGGTCCACTCTCGAGCTGCCCCTCGCCCTCGCGCTGGTCGGCATCGTGCTGCGCGGGGCCGCCTACGTCTACCGGGCCTACGGCGACGGCGGCGCCGGGCCGGACCACTGGTGGGGACACGTGTTCGCCGCCGCCTCCACCATCACACCCTTCGCGCTCGGCATCAGCGGCGCCGCGCTGGCCACCGGCGACCTTTCCCCCGACGACCCGGCCGCCCCGCTGACCAGCCCTTTCGGGCTGGTAGCCGGGGTGTTCGCCGTCGTCGCGACCGCCTTCCTCGCCGCCGTCTACCTCTGCCGGGACGCGGCCTCCTCACCCGCAGCCGAACATCTGGTCCCCTACTTCCGCCGACGCGCCCTCGGCGGCGCCGTAACAGCCGGCGCACTCGCCACGGTGCTACTGCCACTGCTGTGGCGCGACGCCCCGGTCGTCGCCAGCCGCTTCACCGAACGGGCACTGCCCTTCGTCGCGCTCTCAGCCGCCGGCGGGATCGCCGCGCTCGCCCTCGTATGGCGACGCCGGTTCACCCTGGCCCGGCTCGCGGCCGGACTGGCCGTCGCCGCCGTGCTCTGGGGCTGGGCCGCCGCCCAATACCCCGACCTGGTCGTCGGCCACACCACCGTGACAGATGCCGCAGCCCCAACCGCGAACATCCACGCCCTCCTCCTGGCAATCGGAGGCGGGATAGTCGCCTTGGTACCCGCCCTGCTGACGCTGTTCCGCCTGTTCTCCCACCCAGAACCACCCACGCCGCCACCAGCCCCGAACCACCAACACGCCGCCGAACACCAACAGAAACCCACCCACCACCGGAAGCGCCGACGCCGGCCGAGGGGATGCGGTGCCGTCCCGGAGCTGGCTGAGGACACCGACGAGGCTCTGACCGCTCAGTGCGTCGATCTCGTCGAAGAACAGGACCAGCGGCCGGGGGCAGGCCCGCGCCCAGGCTGAGAGGCCCGCGGCGAGAAGGGTGCCCTCGGACGCCTCCCACGCGGTTCCCCGCGGTGGCCCGCGACCCATCGGCGGGTTGGCGGTGGGTGGAGGATGCCGACCCGTATCAGCTCGCCCACCGGCGCTGGCTAGGGATGGAGTTTCTCGCCGCGGGCCAGCATGGCGACGTACTTCTCGATCCGGCGTGCCCTGGTCTCCGCCTTCTTGACGTTCTGGATGCGGTACAGGACGGCGTAACGGTTCCGTCCGTCCAGCGTCTCGAAGAAGGCCGCGGCGGCAGGGCTGGCCGCCAACGCGGCGGCAAGGTCGTCCGGCACCTGGGCCGTCCTGGCGCCGTCGTAGGCCGCCTGCCACCGGCCGTCCGCCTTTGCCTGCTCGACCTCGGCCAGGCCCGCCGGACGCATCCGGCCCTGGCCCAGGAGGGCCGCCACCCGATCACAGTTGATCTTCGACCATCTGCTGTTCCGCTTGCGCGGGGTGAACCTCTGCAGCCACCACTCGTCGTCGAACGCGCCCTTCTGCCCGTCGATCCAGCCAAAGCAGAGCGCCACGTCGAGGGCCTGGTCATAGTCCAGAGCGACGATGCCCGGCCCCTTCTTCCGAATCTTCAGCCAGATGCCCGCGCAGTCCGCGTGCCGTTCACTCAGCCAGGCCTCGAACGCTCCGGCCGTGTCAAAGGTGGCGATCTCTCGGCTCTCGGACACCTCCGAAAGTCAACCACACGGCCCCGGGACGGCCCGCGCAACGATGCTTCCTGCCAGTCTCAGGGGTGCGTTCGGCGAGGATGGCGTCGAAACCGAGGGCTTCGGCGACTGGTGGCGACCTCGGTGCGGTCTCCGGTGACCATGACGGTCCGGGTGATGCCGGCGTCTCGTAGGCGGCGGATCATGCGCGGCACGTCCGGCCGGAGCGGGTCGTCGAGGAGCAGCGCGCCGGCGGCCTGAGCGTCCACGCCGACGAAGACCGTGATCGACCCATCGCGGGAAGAGCGGCGCCGCACGGCGCGGATCCAGCCTCGCCCCGGCGAGGTACCGCCTGGGCCGCCGCGGCCCAGGTGACCCACCCCGGACGGCGGTACGCCCCCGGCGACGCCAACCCATGCGGCCTTGCCGATGGTGATGTGGTGCCCGTCGACGAGGCCGCGGTTGCCCGCTCCGGTGACCTCCTCGACCTCGCTCGGCATGGTGAGCGCCAGGTTGCGCTCCCGGGCGGCGCGGACGACGGCCGCGGCGAGGACGTGCGGTGAGACCTGGTCCAGCGAGGCGGCCAGCCGGAGCAGTTCGGCGTCGCCCCTGCCGTCCGCCGTGACGATCTCGGTCAGTGCCGGGCGGCCGGCGGTGAGGGTGCCGGTCTTGTCGAACAGGACCACCGAGGCGTCGATGCCACAGGCTGACGGCTCGGCCCTGAATCGGCAGCCCCGCGGCCAACCCACTCGCGTCTCGCGAGCGACGCACCGTCACGCGGGCGAAGCCGGCCAGAGATTGCGTCGAACAAGATCGGCGTCTGTTCAGGCGTTGGTATCCAGAGGTTCTGGGTACGTCTCGCACGTTTTCGATGCCTTCAGCCCGTCGCCGTCCCGCGGCACCTGCCGATCGCATTTTCCCCTTTCGGCTCGCGGCCGCGGCGGCGGCGCCAGGGGAGGATTATGGGCAATGCGGGCGAATCGCGGGGCCGGTCACGAAACGCGCCGCGGTTTACGCGAGGCGGCGCGGGCAAGGCAGAAGAGCAGTTAGTCAGTTTCGCGAGTGGCCGCGACGGCCGTCACACTGATTGAGAGTGAGAAAATGACCTTGCCCGCACGCCTCGGTGACCGTACGTCGAGGCTTTCCCGGTGGGATCCGTTCCGTGAGATGGAGGATGTGTGGACCCAGATGGGCAGTCTCCTCGGGGAGGCCATGAGCAACCGGGAGGGGCTGTCCGCCCGCCTGATTGGCGGCCTGACGGCGCCGGTTGACATCGAGGAGACCAGCGACGCGTTCATCGTCGAACTTGACCTTCCTGGGGTGCGGCGCGACGACGTGTCGATCGATCTGCGCGACTGTGAACTTGTCGTCACCGGTGAGATCAAGGAACGGGAACAGCGGGTGATGCACCGCCGGCACCGCGCCGCGGGTCGTTTCGGGCATCGCATTGTGGTTCCGGGCGAGGTGGACCCGGAGGCGGTGAGCGCGTCCCTCGCTGACGGGGTACTCACCGTCCGGCTGGCCAAGACCGAGCCGAGCCACGCCAGACACATCGAGATCCGTCCGGAGCCGGGCGAAGACCACGGCTGACCCTCGGAAACCGAAGGCATGACTGTCGCGCCAAGAGGTCCCTGACGCGATGAAGGTGTTCGACGCGTGCTCGGCGCGTACTCGGCACGCGTCGAACACAGGTCTTCTGCCGGAGCCGGCGATCTCGGGTCGTCACGTCGCCGGCGGTACATGTCATACGGAGGTGGCAGCGATGGCCCAGATCCGGGACAGGCTCCTGCGCCAGCCGATCACCGTGGGCCGGGCCTCCACTGTCGGCGACGCGGCACGGGAGATGGAACGCCAGGGCGTCGGCGCGCTGCTGGTCGTCGAGGGCGAACACCTGGTCGGCATCGTCACCGACCGCGACCTTGTGCTGCGGGGCCTCGCGCGAAGCGTCCCGCCGGACGCGAGGATCGACGCTCTGATGACCATCGACGTGATCACCCTGCCGGCGACCGCCGATACCGAGCGGGCGTATGAGATTTTCCGTGACCACGCGATCCGCCGGCTGCCGATCGTCGACGGGCGCCGCGTGGTCGGTCTGCTGTCGGTTGACGACCTGTTGGTGCGCTCCGAGCAGGAGATCGCCGAGCTGGTCCACCCGCTCGCCGACGAGATCTTTGCTCCGCATCACGAAGCCCCGCCGCCGGCCGCGATCCGCGAGGAATCGTTTCCAGCGGCCCGCAGCCTGTCGCCCCGCCGCCTGGCGATGCGGGCCCGCGCCGGTGACACGCTGATCATCCATCGCCGTTCCTCCGGGCACCCCGACCGGCTTGGGGAGATCTCTGAGGTGCGCTCGCCCGCCGGCGATCCGCCGTTCACGGTGCGGTGGGATGACGACGGGCGCGTCAGTTTCATCTATCCCGGGCCTGATGCGGAGGTCCGCCACCACGATCGGTCGCGATGAGCCCGCGCTGCCCGTGGGTCGCCTGGTTCAGCGAGCTGTCGCTGCGCGACGTCGCTCAGGCCGGGGGCAAGGGGCGAATCTGGGCGAGTTGACGAGGGCAGGGTTCCCGGTCCCGGCCGGGTTCGTCGTGACGTCCGCGGCCTACCAGCGCGCGCTCGCTGCTAGCGGCCTCGGTACGGAGCCCGCCCGGCGGATGGCGGAGGTCAGCCCTGACGACCCGGCTGCCCTCGGCCGGGCAGCGGCTGCCCTGCGAAGGCTGGTGCGTACCGCGCCGATGCCGGACGACGTAGGCCAGGAGGTGCTGGAGGCCTACCACAGGCTCGTCGGCGGGCCCGGCCGGGCGTTGGAGGTCGCGGTCCGTTCGTCGGCGACCGCGGCGCGGAGGACACCGCGGGTACCTCGTTCGCTGGGATAAACCAGACCTTCACCGACGTCCACGGCGACGAGGGCCTGGTCGAGCGGGTCCGTGAATGCTCGGGCCTCGGCCCGCGCCACCGGTCACCGCGGGCCAGACGGGGCGTCAGAACTGGACCGGAATGAGTCCGGTTACCTGGCGTGGGCCCGTCCTGCGGAGGTCCGGTAACGCTCGGTCTCGGCGGCGACGGCCTGTGCGACGGCGCGGGCGGCGCGGGCGGCGCGGGCGGCGCGGATGACCTGGGGATGGACCTGCGTGGTCTCGGACAGCTGGTATGCCGTGATCGTGTAGATCACGAGGAGTGGTGGCAGGCTCGCGAGTGCCTGGCCGATGCGGATGGCGTGCGCGATGCCCCAGCCCGTGCGGCGAGGTGACGGGTAAGGCGGCAGGCGCCTCGCCGTCGACGACGGCGAGGCGGTGCACTGTTCCGGTAACCGATCGCCTGTCGCAGTCGACCGAGGCCGTCAGGAGGGCCGGCTGGCAGGGGCCGCCGGCGGCCAATCGCTCCGGAACAGGTGCCGTTCGGCCTAGGCGGCTTTCAGCGACCGCCCGGATAGCCTGCGAATGGATCGCCTCGGGCGCTCGACGCTCGATCCGCCGGCCGCTCGGCGGGTAGCCTTGGCTGGTTGAGACAACCGCCACGCCTAGCCCCCGACATCTGAAACGACCGCTTGTCGCGTCTGGAGTGTCTGGAGTGCCCGTGAGGTTTCCCGCGTCAGATCCACCGTCAGGACCCGCCGCCGAGCGCGCAGCGCGCGTACGGGCGACACGCCTGGAACAGGCGGTCGGGCATCTGTCAGCGGCCGACGCCGCTGCCGAGGCCGCCGAGTTCGCCTGCGGACTGGACGCAGTCAGGGAATGGGCCGCTGTGCATAGCGGTGTAGACCTGCCGCACGGCTACGTCGACGAGTCCGGGTTCCCGCTCGCCGTGTGGGTCGCGACCCAGCGTGAGGCGCACCTGGAAGACCGGCTCGCCCCCGATCGCCGGGCAACGCTCGAGAGCATCCCGGGGTGGCGGTGGGCTCCGGGCGCACCGGGCCACAGCAGCAGGCGGCCGGCATGATCGCGGCCACGCAGTCCGACGGCCTCGGCAGGGACCTCGACGACGCGGCCCTGGACCGGTTGATCGACTACTGGGACGCGGCGAACTACCTGACCGTCGCGCAGATCTACCTGCGCGACAACCCGTTGCTGCGCAGGGACCTGCGGGCCGATGACATCAAGCCGCGGCTGCTGGGGCACTGGGGCACGTCGCCGGCGCTCAATCTGATCTACGCGCACCTGAACCGGCTCGTGGTCCGGACCGGCCAGGACGTTCTCTACGTCGCGGGCCCCGGGCACGGTGGCCCGGCCCTGGTGGCGAACACCTACCTGGAGGGCACCTATTCGGAGGTGTATCCGGCGGTGTCGCGCGACGTCGCCGGGCTCACCCGCCTGGTACGCCAGTTCTCCACACCCGGTGGCATCCCCAGCCATGTCAGCGTCCCGACCCCCGGGTCCATCCACGAGGGCGGGGAGCTCGGCTATGCCCTCGTGCACGCCTTCGGCGCCGTGTTCGACCATCCGGACCTGCTGGTCGCCGCGGTCGTCGGTGACGGTGAGGCCGAGACCGGGCCGCTGGAGGGCAGCTGGAAGGGTGTCAACTTCCTGCATCCAGGCCGTGACGGCGCCGTCCTGCCGATCCTGAACCTCAACCAGTACAAGATCGCCAATCCGACGGTGCTCGGGCGGCGGAGCCGTGAACAGGTGACGACGCTGTTCGCCGGCCACGGCTACGAGGTGCTGTGGGTCGAGGGCAGCGACGTGCGGGCGGTGCACCGCGACTTCGCCGCCGCGCTCGCCACCGCCCACGCGAGCATCCGCACCATCCAGCGCGATGCACGGGCCGAAGGCGCGGTGGTGACCGCTCCGCCGCGCTGGCCGATGATCGTGCTTCGCACGCCCAAGGGGTGGACCGGCCCGCGGGAGGTCGACGGGGTCCGGGTTGAGGGCACCTTCCGGGCGCACCAGGTGCCGCTCGCGAACGTGCGGGACAACCCGGCGCATCTCGCCCAGCTCGAAGCCTGGCTACGTTCCTACCGGCCGGAGCGGCTGTTCGACACCGAAGGCAGGTTCGCAGAAGACCTCGCCGCGCTCGCCCCGACCGGCGAGAAGCGTCTCGGCGCGACGACCTACGCCAACGGCGGCCTGCGCACGACGGCCCTCCAGCTTCCCGACTGGCGCAGCCATGCCCTCGATGTCGGGCCAAACCACCGCGGTAACACCTTCCACGAGACGACCCGTCCGCTCGGGGAGCTGCTCGCGGACGTCTACCGGAACAATCCGACGACGTTTCGGGTGTTCAGCCCGGACGAGCTCGCCAGTAACCGCCTCGGGGCGATCCTCGACGTGAGCGACCGCTGCCTGGTGGCCGCCGCGGATCCACTCGACGACCGGGTCTCCCCGGCCGGACGGGTGATGGAGGTCCTCTCGGAGCACCTGTGCGAGGGCTGGCTGGAGAGCTACACCCTCACCGGCCGCCACGGGCTGTTCGCCACCTACGAGGCATTCGCCATGGTGTCCGCGTCGATGCTGGTCCAGCACACGAAATGG
The DNA here is from genome assembly GCF_000966285.1 of Pseudofrankia sp. DC12. Lineage (NCBI taxonomy): Bacteria > Bacillati > Actinomycetota > Actinomycetes > Frankiales > Frankiaceae > Pseudofrankia > Pseudofrankia sp. DC12. The sequence continues at coordinate 6,373,318 of NZ_KQ031391.1, read as the reverse complement.
CTGCAGGAAGCGTCCAGGCTGCCCTGGCGCGCGCCGGTACCGAGCCTGAACGTCCTGCTCACCAGCACATGCTGGCGCAACGACCACAACGGCTTCTCTCACCAGGGCCCCGGACTGATCGACACCGTGGTACCCCTGTCCCCAGGCGTCGCGCGGATCTGGCTGCCGCCGGACGCGAACACCCTGTTGTCGGTCGCCGACCACTGCCTGCGCAGCCGCGATCACGTCAACCTGATCGTCGCCGACAAGCAGCCGCACCTGCAGTATCTTTCGGCCGACGAGGCGACGGAGCACTGCGCACGGGGCGGCTCGGTCTGGGACTGGGCCGGCACAGAGGCACGGGCCGGCCGCGATCCCGATGTCGTGATCGTGGGAATCGGCGACGTCCCCACCATGGAGGCTCTGGCTGCGGCCGACCTGTTGCGGCGTTTCGTGCCAAGCCTCGCGGTGCGGTTCGTCAACGTCGTCGACCTGATGGCGCTGCTACGGCCCGATCTGCATCCGCACGGGTTCTCGACGCCGATGTTCCGCGCATTGTTCACCGACGAGACCGACGTCGTGGTCGCGTTCCACGGCTACAGCCGCGCCGTCCACCAGCTTCTCCACGGCCGCAAGAACCCACAGCGGTTTCACGTCCGCGGCTTCATGGAGCAGGGCACCACGACGACGCCATTCGACATGGTCGTCAGGAACGGCGTCAGCCGCTACCACCTCGCCCGCCTCGCCGTCGAGTTCGCCCGCACGACCCACCCTGGCACCGACCGGCTCGTGAGCCACTGCGAGAACCAGCTCGCCCGCCACGAGGCGTATGTCGCCGAACATTTCGAGGATCTACCCGAGGTCCAGGACTGGACCTGGCCGGAGGCCACCCTGTGACCCATCGAGCGCGCCGGGCTTCGTCGGGTACAGCCTGTCACCTGTCGAGATCCAGGTCGGCCGGCTCCTCACCCCCGTGCCGATCGGCAGTGGCAGCGCCGGACGTCAAGCCTGTCGATGACAGGCCAAGGCCACTGGGGATGACTTCTCAGCTGACAGAGACTCCTCGTATGGGCTGGTTCTTCCGAGCGATCGAGCTTGCCGACGGCCAGTGGGCCTGCCGTCACGGCCGGCACATCTACGACACTCACTCGGAACTGAGCGACGCCCTCGACCACCTCCGCGACCTCGCGTCCGCGGCCGCGCCGGCCGAGCTGTTCATCCACCGCCTCGACGGCAGCATCGAGCACCGCGGCGCCGTCTAGCAGTCAGACCGCGGCGCCGCCACCTCGACCGCGCCGGTCCGGTAGCTCTTCCGTACGCCGTCGGCGCGCAGCAGCGGCTGCGCGCTCTGCATGCCCGTCCGACCATGGTTCCAGCGAAACATCTCGGCCCCCGCCGCCCCGTCTGGCGACCTGCGGTCCCAGAAGGACCTTCGGACCGTCAGACGCGGGCGCATCCGCGCACGCCATTGGCCGGCTTTGAGAAGGACAGCGGCCGGGGCGTGTCCTTCAAAAGCGCCCCGGCCAGCTGTGACTATGTGTCAGCCGTCTCGGATTCCTAGTCGGCCGTGAGACTGGCGCCGGCCATCGCGGCGTTCGGCGTGTCCACCGGAACCGCGTCGCCGTCAGTGTGGACGACGGCGGTGTCGCAGGCCGCGTACAGGACGCACTGGTGGCTGACGGAACCGAGCATGAGACGGGCGAAGCCACCGAGGCCACGGCTGCCGACGACCAGCAGCTGAGCCTCACGGGCCTCACGGATCAGCGCGCGTACCGCCGAGTCGGGTGACAGGACCGTGTCCACGGGCAGGCCCGCCGCACCGTCGAGACCGAGCGTCACCGCCTGGCTGAGAATGCCCCCGGCCTGACGGAGAATGGCACCCTGCGCGGTGACGAGCGCCTCGGCGTACATCTGGTCCAGGCCGCCCCAGGCATGCACCACCCGCAGCGGGGCACCGCGCAGCGCCGCCTCATGCGCGGCCCACCGCAGGGCGCCCAACGACAGGTCCGACCCGTCGACCCCGACGACGACCGGACGATCGGCACGCTGCGTGGGCGCGGCCGGCTTGCCGTCGCGGCGAGCGACGACGACCGGAATCGCCGAGTGGTGGACGACACCCTGGCTGACCGAGCCGGCGGTCCGCCGGTGCAGGGGGGTGTGTCCGTGCTCGCCGACGACGAGCAGGTCGTAGTTCCTGGCCGCCGCGGTCAGGGCCTGCGTCGGCTTGCCCTGCACGACCAGCCGACGCAGCTCAACCGGCACCGCCGGACCGCCGACCCGCTTGATCGTGCGTTCGAGCATGTCAGCGGCGGCAGCACCGAGCGCGCCCTGTTCGGTCTGCTCCGCGGCGCGCAGCAGACCTGCGGGCAGGCCCTCGCCGGTCCAGGCGAGCAGCGCCGTCACGGTGGACGCCGGGGCACCGTCGTCAGAGCTCGCGGCCCGAAGGGCCGCTTCCGCCAGCGCCCACCGCAGGGCGGCCTCGGAACCGGGAGAGCCGTCGACCCCGACCAGAATTCGTAGCGAGTTGTTCATTTCCCACGCTCCAGGTCCGATACGGCACCCATCCGCCGCCCGCTCGGGCCGACGTCCCGGGTGATCTTCACCGATCGCCTGGCGCCTATCTCCGTGGTGATCGGGTTGATGGGACTGTTCCATCAAGACAACCGGGAGAGCCTCGGCCATCTGGCAGCCGTGGCCAGTCCCTTGGGCCGGGACCCGCGGGCCTGTCGGCCGGCGCCGGACATCCCGGACGGGCCGTCAGGGCTCCTGGCGCCGGCCCGTTCCGCCCGTGCGCCTGAGACATCTCGCCCCACCTACCACGCCGCCGCGGTGGGGAGACTCGAACCACGCTCGCCCTCCCCTCAGCGGCGGAGTGCCACTCGCATCAGCGCGAGAAGGCACGCCGCAGGTGAGTCGGGCCGGATCGGAAGGAACGTCGACATGCGCGTCGATGAGATCATGACGTCCCCGGTGTCGGTCGTGAGGCCGGACATTCCGGTGAAGGAAGTCGCGGCCCTGCTGGTCCGGAGCGGCTTCGGCGCGGTGCCGGTGGAAGCCGCCGACGGAAAGCTGGTCGGGATCATCACCGAAGCGGACCTGGTCGCCATCGAGGCGGCGCCGGACCCCCGTCGCCACCTCCGTCGGGACCTGTCCGACGACGCCCCATCACCGCATACGGCGGCCGACGTGATGACCTCGCCGGTGATCGTGACGAGGACCGGCACCGACATCGCCGACGTCATCAGAATCATGCTGGCCGAGCACCTCACCCGCATGCCGGTGCTCGACGAGGACAACCGGCTCGCCGGACTGGTCAGCAGAAGCGACGCGGTCAGACCACTGATCCGACCGGATGTCGAGATCGAGGCTGACGTCCGCGCCGTCCTGTCGTACTGGTACCCGCCGGAGCGAGTCGAGGTCCGGGTGATCAACGGCGAGGCCAGCATCGCCACTCCGCCTGGTCCGACCCGCCCCCTCGTCGACCACCTCATCCGTGCGATCCCTGGCGTCATCACGGTGAGCCGGACCCCGAACGTCGCCGACGAGCCGCCCTCCCCGCCACGCGGAGATCAGCGGCCTGCGACAGACGTTGAGGATCCAGCGGTGTGAGGACTACTGCCCCTTCGACGGGAGCCTAGGAGCATGCCGTGTGTAGCGGGATGACTACGGGTAAGCCCAACGGGTGGCCGAGGTGGCGCCGCGGCGCCGAACGTCTTGTCTGGGGCCTCGAACGGAGGTTCCGGAACCCTGGGCGGTCCTCGTCCAGTTGCTCGAGGTGCTGAGGCGCCGCCTGCAGATGGATTTCGCCTGGCTCGGGCGGCTGGACGGCGAACTGCTCACCCTTCAGGTCGTCAGCGGCGACGGCATCGACTTTGGGCTGGGAGCGGGCGCCAGCATCCGCCGTGTGGGCTCGCTGTACGCACGGGTCCTGGCTGGGGATCTTCCGTCGCTGCTCCCTGATGTCCGGGCTGATCCGCGCACCCGCGACGTGCCGTCGGTCCGCGAGCTGGGCATCGGGTCGTACGCGGCGACTCCGGTGACGGACCTCGACGGCCAGGTGTACGGCATGCTCGGCTGCCTCGGCCGGCAGCCCGGCCCCTCGCTCCACCAGAGCGATGGCGGGTTCCTCCGGTTGCTCGCTTCGTTCCTTTCGGAGTTCGTGATCGATCTGCGGCGGCTGTGGGATACCCGCAGCGCGGCCTGGCGACAGGTCCGCGACCTGCTCGACCAGGACGGCCCGGAGATGGCCTTCCAGCCAGTCGTCGACCTGGCCACCGGGCGAACCGTGGCGGTCGAAGGACTGTCGCGGTTCCAGGTTGGTCTGCCGGGACCCGAGGATGTTTTCGCGGCTGCGGCTGGCGTGGGCCTGGGCGCCGAGCTGGAGATGGCCGCCATCCGCAACGCTCTGCGGGCGCTTCCCGACATGCCGTCCGGCGTGATCCTCGCGGTGAACGCGTCGCCGAGCACGGTGACGGGCGACCTGATTGACCTGATCGCCGGAACGGGAGCTCCGCACCGTGTCGTGGTCGAGATCACCGAACACGAGTACATCCGCGCCGAGGACGACCTGCTCCTGGCCGTCGAGGTGCTGCGTGGGCACGGAACGCATATCGCGGTGGACGATGTCGGAAGCTGCTACTCGGGGCTGGAGCAGCTTCTGCACCTGCGGCCCGAAGTCATCAAGATGGACTGCTTCATCACGCACGGCATCCATCTCGATCCGGCGCGGCGTGCCGTGGCCGCCGGCCTGACCAAGGTGGCCGCGGAGATCGACGGTCGGGTCGTCGCCGAGGGAATCGAGACCATTGAGGAGTTCGACGCCGTCGTCGCGGCTGGCATCCGCTACGGTCAGGGCTACCTGCTCGGTCGACCGGCCACCGAGATTCGCGGCGCCTGTCTCAGCAGGCCGGTTCCCGCCGGTCATGGCAGAGCGTAGGAGCCCCAAAGCAGGCGGCCCGGGGCGTGTGGCGGAGTCTCGGATCCCGGCTGCGCCTTGGAGGGGCTCTGTGAGCCAGGACAGGGATGACCTGCGCCAGTGGTCAGCACAGGCAGCCCAGGCGAGAAGACACTCGGTCGGGATGGCTGGGCCGACCGACGACCGGGTCGAACAGCTTTCCCGGGCTAACCAGCGGGTTCAGGCGCTGTTGGCTGCGGTGCTGGTCGTCAGCCGGGAACTGGATCTGCCCGTGGTGCTGCGCCAGATCGTCAGTACCGCGATGGAGCTCGTCGGCGCCCGCTACGGCGCCCTGGGCGTGCTGGACGAACGGGGCGAAAGCCTGGCCGAGTTCATCCCGATCGGCCTCAGCGAACCGGAGTACCGCGATCTCGCGGGTGTCGAGCTTCCCCACGGGCGGGGCCTCCTGGGCCGGTTGATTCAGTCGCCCGGGTCGCTGCGCGTAGACGACATTCATGCGCACCCGGATTCGGTGGGGTTTCCGCCGGGTCATCCTCAGATGCGCACGATGCTCGGCGTCGGCATCGGAGTGCGCGGTCGGATCTACGGCAACATCTACCTGTGCGAACGGTCCGACGGGCGACCTTTCGACCAGGACGATGAGGCTGTCGTCATCGCGCTGGCAGGTGCCGCCGGCGTCGCGGTCGAGAACGCCCGCCTGTTCGACCAGGTCCGTGCAAGCGCCGAGCAGTTCCAGCGGCTTCTCCTGCCAAGCCTGCCCGACCTGTCGCCCTTGTCCGTCGCCGCGGTCTACAAGGCCTCGTCCGAGCGGGGCACGCGGACCGGACACGTCGGGGGCGACTGGTACGACGCCCTGCAGCTGCCTGACGGCGCCGTCGGAGCCGTGATCGGTGACGTCGTCGGCCACGACCTCGTCGCCGCGGCGGCCATGGCGCAGACCCGCAACATGCTGCGCGCGCTGCTTTATGACAAGGAGGGGCCGCCCAGCTCTGTGCTGACTCAGCTCGACCGCACCCTCCAAGCCATCGACGACGGTCCCATCGCGACCGTCTGCCTCGCGCGCATCGAGCCGGCGGGCGATGCCTGGCGGATGACCTTCAGCGTCGCCGGTCACGTCCCACCGCTGCTGCTGTCTCCCGACGGCACGAGCCGCTATCTGGACGTCGTCCCCGATGTGCCGCTCGGCGTCGACGTCCGCCTGCCTCGACGCGACCACAGCCTTGTTCTGCCGCCGGGCGCCACCCTCATCCTGTTCACCGATGGCCTGGTCGAGGACCGGTGCCATTCGATCGACCACGGCCTGGAGGCGCTCGCCGCGCTGGCCTCGGCTCACCGCGACCGGCCGCTGCCGATCCTGTGCCAGGCCTTGGCCGACGAACATCCCAGCGATGGTCATGACGATCTGGCTGTCCTCACGATCCGCACCCCAGGCGAAGGTCATGCTCGTGGGCCGAACCGAGCCGCGTGACGCTAGTCGAACCGCTCGAAGACCGCGACCGAGCGGCGGCGGGCGGCCCGCCAGAGCTCGTCAGCGCCCCCTATGAGACGGGCATGGGCAGCAGGATGAGCAGGTTCGTGGGGCTGACGGCGGCAGTCCCCAGCACGGAGTGCAGGAACGGCAGGTAGACGACCGCGATCGCGAACGCGATCTCGAAGGCGATGCCGTAGAGCAGTAGCCGGCTGCTGAAGAGCCCGGCGCCGCGGAGCGCCGCGGCGCCGCACGGGCGACCCGCTCCAGGGTGCGCTCGGTACTCGCGGCCGGACCGGCTCGTTCCGCTGGTCACTGCCCCGTGCCGGACGACCCTGGGGCGGCGGTCCAAACGGCCCCGTCTCCTCAGCGTTCGGTCGGTCGTGCCCCGCCTCCAGACGTCGCACCATGAAGAGGAAACCAGCGGCCATCGGGCGCCGACCTGTTCCGTCGGAGGAGGCACGAGTGGACGCGCACACCGCCCCACGAGATGGCGGCTCCGACGAGCAGAACGGCCGGCGGTCCGACGGGCGCGGGACATTCCAGGCCTCTGCGGAAGACGTGGCCAATCTGCCGGTCCATACCGTGATGACAACCCAGGTGCTGGTCACGACCTCGGAGTGCGCGTCGGCGACGTGCTGCGCGATGTCGCGTCGCTGGCTATGGACCTCGAACGGCTGGGCACCGCGGCCGCCGCGGAGCGCTTCCTCGGGTGGTACCGCGGGTCTCCGAGGACACCTGCCCCCTGTCATTCCAGGATGTCCACGTGGCCCACCACGCTCTCCGGCAGGCGGCGGCCGCCGGGGACCGGCACGGTCACGGCGAACCGGGCGCCGCCGGTGAAGCTCGGCTGCTCGCCAACCTCGCGCTGACCCGTCTGCGCCGGGCACAGGTGTCAGAATCCGCAACTTGAAGGTCCCTGCCGAGGTCGGAGTCCGGTCGAGGCCCGGGCCGGCGAGCTATTTCGGTAATGACGGCGAGGAGACAGACGATGGGCACGGACGGCACGACGATCTCGACCGAGCAGGTGTACGCGGCCGTCGAGGCAGGTGGGCTCGCACCGTCGATCCACAACAGTCAGCCCTGGAGATGGCGGTACCGCGACGAGACCCTGGAGCTGTACGCGGACCTCTCCCGCGCCCTGCCGGTGATCGACCCCGACCACCGGCAGATGGTGATCAGCTGCGGCGCCGCACTGCTGAACGCCTGGCTGTCGCTGCGCGCCGCTGGCCTCGACGTCGAGGTCAGCGACCTTTCCGACGGTCCTGACCTCGCCACCGTGCCGCTCGCGACACTGCGTATCGAAGGCACCCGTCCACCGACGCCCGACGAGAAGCGGCTCGCCGCGGCGCTCACGCTCCGGCACACCGACCGCCGCCCGTTCACCACAGCCCCGCTGCCCGCCGAGCAGGTGCACGAGCTCCGGCGGGCCGCCGAGGCGGAGGGCTGCTGGCTGGCCACCCTGACCAGTGAAGACGCCCGGGTGGAGCTGGCGGTCCTGCTGGCGAGGGCCGACTGGGCCGAACAGCACGACCCGGGATATCAGGCCGAGCTCGCCTCCTGGATCCGCTACGACTCCGAGGCCACCGACGGCATCCCACGCCCCACGGCCCTGTCGAGCGCCGAGCCCCGCGTCGAAGAGTTCCCGACCCGGGACTTCACCGGCGGCACGGGCGGCGAGCCGGCCAGCCCCAGCGAGGCCGAAGAACGAGCCCGGACAGCGCAGGTCGAGCGTCCCGACGTGCTGGTGATCGGCACCGACGCGGACGGTCCCGCGGACCGCCTACGCGCAGGTCGAGCGCTGAGCCGCGTCCTGCTCACCGCCACAGCGGCCGGCCTCGCCACTTCACCGCTCGGCCAGGCGCTCGACATCGAAGCGACCCGTTCCCTCGTCCACTCCCTGACCGGCGGCACCGGCCTGACCCAGATGATCCTGCGGGTGGGATACCCGGACACGTCGGCGCCCGCGTTCACTCCCACCCGGCGCCGTCCCATCGGGGAGGTACTCGAGCACCTCAGCGATAGCTGAACCGGCACCGCTGACAGAAAAGCCCATGGTCGCTGAGGATTGTGGTGAATTCTGCCGGAAGTGACGAGCCGTCGGGTGCGGAGCATTCCTTGCGCGGGGCCTGCGCGACCGCCCCGGTCGAGGGCCGCGTAGAGGCGGGGCGACGCATGGCCATTGGCCGAGCGGAGTTCGCCCCAGTCGGATCAGCGCCGCACATCGCGGCGGCCCCACACGGCGGCCGGAATCCGCTCAACCGCCGAGGACGATCCGCTCCGAGCGCGTCACCGCCCGGCGAGTGCTGGGGGGCGCGGCCAGGGCGCGCTCCGGTCACCGCGAACCGCTCGACGGTCTTGAGGTGCCCGCCGGTGGAGACCACGATCGTCAGGACCGGGTCGGTCGCGCTCGCGAAGGCGACCTCCTCTGTCCACGCGGCACTTGTCCCCCCGGCAGGCAGGCAGCAGGACATCCCCAGTACCCCCGCTGACGAGGGCTGGCGGACCTGGACAACGGCCCGTCGTTTCTCGGGTGACAGGCCCGTACCGGTCGTATCCGCGGGGTCACCAGCGCGGGCCGACACGGGCCGACACTGCGGTAGACGGCCGATGGACGCTGGGCAGGCAGATACCTGGCTGCCCAGCGTCCATCGCCACGTCAGCGCACAGCTCGCACGAAGGTCGTCGATGCCACGCAGAGCGTCGGCGTCAGTTCTGCAAGACCGCTGACCCCGGCGATCGTTTATGGCCCACATCGGCGGAAGGACGACTATGAGCATCGACAGCCGGGAGATTCTCGTGGGAATCGACGGCTCGCCGGGTTCGGAGTCCGCCCTGCGCTGGGCCTATGCGACGGCGCTTCTGGAGAGCCGGCCGGTGACCGCCCTGCTGGGCTGGACGGCTGACGGCGTACCTCGGCCCGTCTACCAGGCGGCCGCCAACGCCGACTACCTCGGGCTCACGAAGGCCGCGGACCTCACCTTGGACCGCGTGATCGCACACGTCCCCATGCCTGACCCGCCGGTAGAGCTGCGCCGGGCCGTCGTCAACGAAGATCCCGTGCAGGCCCTCGCCGACAACGCCAAGACCGCCGCGATGATCGTGGTCGGTCCACGCGGACCGGGCATCGCGCACCGCATCACAGCCGGGTCCGTGGCCCAGCGCCTGCTGCACTGCCAGGCCAGCCCCGTCATCGTCGTCCATGGTCTGGAATCCGATGCCGGCTCAGGCGGCGGGCGGCCGATCGCGGTCGGCGTCGACGGCTCGGCGCCTTCCAACGCCGCCGTGCGCTGGGCGCTCACTCAGGCCACCGAGCGCGAGGTTCCCCTGCACCTGGTGCACGCGTACAGCATTTACGTCACTCCGCCCGGGCCGCCGTTGGTCGACTTCTACCCATCACTTCAGCGGAACGCCGAGCGGCTGCTCGCTGACGTGATGGCGTCGGACATCGGCAACGACACCGGGGTCGAGATCCACCGGATCGCCGTCGACGAGTTCCCCAGCCGCGGGCTGCTGCAGGCCGCCCGGGACGCCCAGCTCCTGGTCGTCGGCTCCCGGGGCCGGGGCGGCTTCACCGAACTCGTCCTGGGCTCGACCGCGCACCAGTGCATGCTGCATGCGCCGCGCCCCGTCGCCGTCCTACGTTCCTAGCCTGACCCGCGCCCTGATGAGTGGGCGGCCGCAGGTGGCGTCGGGGACGCCGTCGCCACCTCACCGGAAGACTCGCCCGGGTGCTCGCCGTACCCTCTCACTCGTCTCGCGGGATCTCGCGCGAGCGCCTCGGGCGAGGCGTGTGGAAAACGCCCTCCGAGACGATGTCTCCACCCTGCTGCTCGAAAGCGCGCAGCGTCTGCGCCTGTCTGGAGTCAGGGCCGGTCTGGTAGGGCCTTTCAACCTGGACGTCATCCGGCTCGTCGGCGGCGTCCTCGGAACTCGCGCGCTCCACAATGAAGTCGTCCGCGAAGTCGCTCGTCGTCATCCCCTTCTCGATCGACCTTGCGACCATTTTCTCGCGCCACTTGTCCCGGTGGTAGTCACGAAGGCCGCTGAGGACGGTGGCGGTGAGGCCCGCAGCCATGGCACGCGGCCTTGACCGCGGCCGCCCCAGGCAGCGGCGAGCGGACCTTGGTATCGAGGACAGCCGCCACCGGCGCGGGCCGGCCGAATCGACACGCGTCAGCCACTCCCGTATTCCGATGCCGTCAGCACAGCCCACGGCACCGGCGGGTCTGGCCGCTGCCGCGAGCTGACGCGCCGCGTCCCGCCGCGTCGCGGGGCGGCTCATGCCGAAGGTAGGCGTGGGCCCGCCGACGGCGAGCAGGTCGACATCGTCGGCCAGGACGCCTGGCGCGGCGTTCACCTCGACCAGCTCGGTCCTCATCCGGTCCGCGAGACCTGCCGCGACCGCCTCGGCGATGGTCCTGGTGTTACCGGACATCGACGCGGACTGGCTGTCGCGGCGGCGCCGGCGCCTGTGGGGAACCTTATCGGTGACGCCAGACATCGGGTATCACCTCTTCAGCGGGCAGGAATGCTCCCGACCTCCAGAACTCCCCCGTCGTTGTGCCCGCTCCAATGCCGGCCGTCCTCGCCGGTCAGCCATCCTTCCTGGCACCGCGATGCCGTTCGCTCCTCCGGGTCGAGCACCGTGGTCCGGGACGGTTCAGGCCGTCGGGATGGTCCAGTGCTCAAGGAGGTGAGCCGGCCGCCCGCCAGGCGGTAGACGGCGTCCATGCGGTCGAGGCCGGTCGCCCGATGGGTGATGATCACGATCGTGCGGTTGGCTGGCAGGCCGAGAAGGACATCGAGGATGTGACGTTCGGTAGCGGCGTCGAGGTGTGCTGTCGGCTCGTCGATGACTAGGACCCGCGCGTCCGCGAGCAGGACCCGGGCGAGGAGAAGACGTTGACGCTGGCCGCCCGACATCCGCGCGCCGTCGACGCCGACGCGGCTGTCCAGGCCGAGTGGCAAGGTCGTCAGCCACTCGGTGAGGCCGACCTGGCCGAGAACGGCGACGAGGGCGGTCTCGGGCGCGTTTGGCCTGGCCAGCCGAAGGTTCTCCCGGATGGTGGCGTCGAACAGATGGGCGTCCTGCGTCAGCGCGGCGACCGCCCCCCTCAGCTGCTGCTCGGGCAGGTCACGGACATCGACCCAACCGGCCGCGTTGCCGAACTCGATCTGGCCGGCCGACGGCTCGGCCAGCCGTAGAAGCAGGGACGCGAGCGTGCTCTTGCCGGAGCCGCTCGCGCCCGTGAGCGCCACGCGCCCGCCGGCTGGGATTCGAAGGTCCACGGCTTCGAGGACCTTCGCCGCCGGAGTGCCGCGGTATCCGGCGCGGACCCCGGTCAGTCGGACGCCGAGCGGTCCGTCGGGGAGACCAGCGGCGACGCAGGCGCGGTCGAGGGGCGCGGCCGGGTCCGCGCGGGGCGTCGGTGGGTCCGGCGGCTGCGCGACGAGAGCGTCCGTGGCGGCGTGACTGTCCAGGTCAGGGCCGAGGACGTCGAGTACGCGGATGGCGGCGTCGCGGGCGTCACCGACGGCGGTGAATGCGTCCCGGAGGCCGCTGGTCAGCTCGAAGATCACGGGGGTGAGCAGTGCCAGGACGGCGAGCAGCTCCCAGTGCAACGCACCTGCGTGGACCGCGCCGATGCCCGCCGCCGTGACCGCGGCGGTACACAGGCCGGCGGTCAGTGCCTGCGCGGGCCCCGCCCAGGCGGCCGAGCGGCGCCGGGCTGTCGCCGCTCGGACCAGGTCGAGGTCGAACCGGCGCAGGGCATCGAGGCTGCCGGCGGCGACGTCGAACGCGACCGCCTCGTCGAGCCGTTCGACCAGCGCCACCACCGCCGCATCCCGGTCGCCGCGCCCGCGGTTGACCGCGCGCCTGGCCGTGCGGGCCGTGGCCGCGCCCAGGGCCGCGGCGAGCCCCGCGAGGGTCAGCCCGGCCGCGATCAACGCTGCCGTGGCGGGCGTCGCCAGCACGGCGAGGACACCCGTCACGCCGACCGCGGCAAGAGCGGCGACGGCGAGCGGGGCGATGGCGCGGGGCAGGGCCTCGGCAAGTCCGTCGACGTCGACCGTGACGCGCCGGAGCAGATCACCGCGGTGCCGCGCGGCCAACGCCGCCGGGGAGAGCGTCGTCAGATGGCCGAACACCGCGGCCCGCAGTCCGGCCAGGCCGCGCAGGGCCGCGTCATGGGTGAGCAGCCGCTCGCCGTAGCGCAGCGCCGGCCGGGCCAGTCCGAAAGCCCGGACGGCCACAGTCGCCACCATGAGCGTGAGCACCGGGGGATGCGCCGATGCCCGGCTGATCAGCCAGGCCGCCGTCGCGGTGAGCCCGGACCCGGCCAGGGTGGCTCCGGCTCCCGCCGCGACGCCGAGCCCCAGCCGGACCCAGCCCTGCCCCGACAACAGCCCGGCGAGCGGGCTGTCGCGAGTGATGGCACGTCCGGGCCTACGAGGGCCGGCGCGGCCCGGCCGGCCGGAGACGACGCGCGGGCCCGAGGCCGGCGCGGCGGGAAGCTGGACCGTCTTGCCGGAGGGCCCTCCGGGGCGCGACGCGTCGGGTACGGGCCGGGGGCCGTCGGCGAGCACCCCAGTCACGGCTTCGTGGTGAGGTCGCGGGTGATCGGGCTCGAGGCTGTCCGCATCTCCGGCGGCCGGGCGACGACCGGGTTCGTCGGCGACGACGCGCCCCTCCCGCAACGTGATGACACGGTCCGCCATTTCGGTGAGAGCGGCGGAGTGGGCGACGACGAGGACGGTCGCGCGCCCGCGCATCCCGGCGACGGCCCTCGCGACGTGCGCCTCGGTGGCGGGATCCACGCTCTCGCTCGGCTCGTCCAGGAGCACCAGCGGAGCCTGCCTGGCGAGCGTCCGGGCGAGCGCGGTCCGGCGCAGTTCCCCGGCGGACAACGCGCGGCCGTCCTCGCCGAGGGGCTTGCCCGGCTCCGGCGCGCCCGCCGCGGCCATCGCCGCCGCGACCACGGCCACGGCCCCGGCCTCGCCGGGCGCGGAGGCCGACCTGCCCCGCGGCAGGCCCAGAGCGACCTCGTCGGCGACGGTCGCCACCCGACCGGCCCGCAGCAGCTCGGTTGCTCCGGCCGCGAGCGCGTGTGGGCGTTGGGGAAGCCAGGTGACCCGGTCCCGCCAGACGGACGGCGCCATCGTCGAGACGTCGACACCGTCGACGAGCACACGCCCGGCGGACGGCCGCACCGCTGCGCGCAGCACGTCCAGCACGCTGCTCTTGCCGGCTCCGCTCGGCCCGACCAGCGCGGTGATCTCCCCCGGCCGCAGCGTCAGTGACAGCGCGCGCAGCGTCGGCTCGGCCGCCGTCGCCCGGTGCAGGCCGATGTCGACCAACCGCACCTCGACGGGGCCGGCGGCTTGCACCGGTGCTGGATCCGTCGACGGAGCCGCTTGCGGCACCGACGGCACCGACGGCGCCGCGTCGATGAGGTCCAGCGCCTCCCGGGTCGCGGTAAGCCCCGCCATCGTCGCGTGGAACTGCGCGCCGACCTGGCGCAGCGGCGCGTGGACCTCGGGCGCGAGCATGACGACGAGCAGCGCGGCCGAGAAGCCGACCGATCCGTCGACGAGCCGTAGCCCCACCGAGACGGCGACCAGCGCCACCGACAGCGTCGCCAACAGCTCCATCACCAGCGACGACGCGAAGGCCATCCGCAGCGAGGCCATGGTTTCGACCCGATAGGCCGCGCTGACCCGGCGAATGGTCTCGACCTGCGCCCGCGCGCGGCCGAAGACCCGCAGCGTCACCAGTCCACCGGCAACGTCGAGGAAGTGCTGCGACAACCGGGTGAGCACGGCCAGCCGCTGTTCGGCGCGCTTCCGGGTCGCCAGGCCCACCAGCACCATGAAGACCGGGACGAGCGGCAGCGTCAGCCCCAGGATCACGGCGCTCGTCAGATCCGTCCAGGCCAGAACGGCCAGAATGACGGGCGGCACGACGGCCACCGTCATCAGCGCGGGCAGGAACCGGGTCAGGTAGGTCTCGGCCCCGTCGAGGCCCGCGCCCATCACCGGCGCGAGGCGCCCAGCACCAGGAACCGGCTGCGCGTGGGCCGCCCTGGCCACTGTCGCCTCGAGGGCGCGGGCCCGCAGATCGGCGATCACGCGCGGGGCGGTCCGCTCGCCGTCGCGGGCGATGAGCCAGCCGACGCCGGCCCGCGCCGCGACCGCGCCGACGAACGCCCCGAGCGTTCCCGCCAGCGCGCCCGGCCCGAGACGGCCGCTGCTTCCGCGCACGACCGCGTCGACGAGGAACGTCGCCTGCACGAGCAACAGCGAGGTCGACACGGCCGTGAGCACGACCAGTCGGCCGAGGTATCCGCGCAGCCGTGGTACGGCGCGCAGCAGGCGCGGGTCGACCGGTTTCACGACGTGGGTCCCGGCTTCCGCTGGACCGGAGCGGCCGGATCGGCCAGTTGCGCGGGCGCGGCAAGCGCTGGCTGGTCGACGGCCGGCGCCGCGTCGGCCGTCGGGGCCGGCGGCACGGCCGTCGATCCGGCCCGGCCGGCCGTCACGCCCGCGCCAGGGTGGCCGCCGCGTGGGCCGCCCGTGGCCGTGAGGGCCGCCGGGCCATCCGCGCCGTAAAGCCGGCGACGGAACACCCAGTACGACCAGGCCTGGTAGGCCAGCACCACCGGAGTGGCGATCAGGGCGACCACCGTCATCACCTTCAGGGTGTAAGGCGAGGAGGCCGCCTCGTGGATCGTCAGTCCTGGGCCGCCGCCGAGCCGCGGCAGCACCTCCGGTGCGATCGCCACGAACCAGGTCGCGACCAGGCCGGCGAGCGTCCCCGCTGTGGCGGCGAACGCCCAGCCGTCCCGCTCGGCCCGGTGGGCCGCCAGCGCGGCGAGCAGCGCGACGACCACCACCGCGGCTATGGCATCGACCGCGGCGCCGCCACGCAACACGACGGTCCAGACGAGGAAGGCCAACAGGGCCGCGGCGGCCGGCGCGAAGAGGGCGTCGCCCGCGGCTCGTGCCCGGCCGCGTACCCGGCCCGAGGTCTTCAGGGCAAGGAAGACCGCGCCGTGCAGCAGGCACAACAGCAGCACGGTGACGCCGCCGAGCAGGCCGTACGGGTTCAGCAGGTCAAGCAGGCTGGACGTCACCTCGTGGTCGGATGTCATCTTCACGCCGCGCACGATGTTCGCGAACGCCACGCCGAACAGCAGCGGCGCCAATGCCCCGCCAAGCACGATTCCGCGGTCGCACCAGGCTCGGCCGGCGGCGGTCGCCGCCTTCCCCCGGTACTCCAGCGCGATCCCGCGCACGATCAGCAAGGCCAGTACGAGGAACAACGCGAGGTAGAAGCCGCTGAACAAGCTGGCGTACCACTCGGGGAACGCGGCGAACATGGCACCGCCCGCGGTGAGCAGCCAGACCTCGTTACCATCCCAGACGGGGCCGATGGCGCCGAGCACCGCGCGGCGGTCACGTTCCACCGCCTCGGACGCGGTCTGTTCGGGCACGTGCGCCGGGTCGGCCGTACGCCCCGCACGGCCGAGGACACCGAGCAGGGCGGCGACACCGAAGTCGAAGCCCTCAAGGACGAAGAAGCCCGTCCACAGGATCGCGACGAGCACGAACCAGAAGTTGGCAAGCACCGCACATCTCCTCTGCCAGTCGTCGGCGGGCTCAGTACGCCAGAGCGGGGAGCCGGTCAAGGTCGTCGTCCGCGCCGCCGGGACCGGCACCGCCGCCGCCAGAGGCTGGTCCGCCGCGCCCCGGCAGCTCGGGGATGTCCTCGCGGCCGTGACGTAGGAAGAGCCGCAGCGCGATGACCGCCAGTACTCCGTACAAGAGGGTGAAACCGATGAGTGTCACGAGCACGGCGGCGGTCGACACACCGGGCGAGACACCGTCCGCCGTGCGCAGGACCCCGAACACCAGCCAGGGCTGCCGGCCCATCTCGGTGAAGATCCAGCCAGCCGAGTTCGCGAGGTAGGGCAGGGCCGCGCCCCACACGACCGCGAGCAGGAACAGGCCTGACACACGGGAGCCTGCCCTGGCTGGCGGTATGGCGACGGGCTCGTCGCTCGGTGTGCGCGGGGGCTGGGCCCCGGTCGGCTCCGTCATGAGCGCGGCCGGGTCTGTGACCGGCTCGTCGAGCGGGGTCCTGCCCGTGCGGCGCAGCCAGGAGCCGAACGCCAGTGCGAACAGCAACGACAGCCCGCCGAAGCCCATCATCAGCCTGAAGGTCCAGTAGGTGACGCCCATGACCGGCGTGTAGTCGCCAGGGCCGTACTTCTCCTGCTCGGCGGCGGCGACGTCCTGGACGCCGCGCACCTGCCCGCTCGGCGAGTTGGTCGCCAGGAACGACAGGAGGCCCGGAATCCTGATGTCGACCTTGTTGCGGCCCCGGTTCACGTCGCCGTAGGCGAACAGGGAGAACGGCGCGTTGGTCTCGGTCGTCCAGAGGGCCTCGGCGGAAGCCATCTTCATCGGCTGTTGCCTGGTCATCACCTGCGCCTGCAGGTGACCGAAGCCCATGGTGGCCAGCGACGCGGCGATGGTGATGCCGACGCCGAGCTTCGCGGCCCTGCGGTGCAGGTCGATCTGGTGGCCGCGACGCAGATGCCAGGCAGACAGGGCCATCAGCACCGCGCCCGCGGTGACCAGCGACCCCGCCAGGACGTGCGGGAAGGTGACCAGCTGAGTGGTGTTCGTCAGCACCTTCCAGATGGAGGTCAGCTGCGCGCGCCCGGTTCTCGGGTCGATCCGGTAGCCGACGGGGTGCTGCATCCACGAGTTCGCCGCGAGGATGAAGTAGGCGCTGATCACCGTGCCGGCCGATGCCAGCCAGATCGTCGCGAGATGCACTCGGCGTGATAGCCGGTCCCAGCCGAAGATCCAGAGACCGAGGAACGTCGACTCGAGGAAGAAGGCGACCAGCGCCTCCATCGCGAGCGGCGCCCCGAAGACGTCCCCGACGAACCGCGAGTAGTCAGACCAGTTCATCCCGAACTGGAACTCCTGCACGATGCCCGTGACGACGCCCATCGCGAAGTTGATGAGCATCAGCTTTCCCCAGAACCGGGTCAGCCGCAGCCAGTCCGGATTCAGCGTCCGTACCCACGCCGTCTGCATCGACGCGACGGTCAGCGACAGGCCGATGGTCAACGGCACGAACAGAAAGTGGTAGACGGTCGTGATACCGAACTGCCAGCGCGCGATCGTCTCGCCGCTCATCCGCCACCTCCGAATTCGTGCCCAACGGGGCCGCCGAACGCAAGACTGCCGGTGAGAGCACCGTCAGGGACCGGTCCGTTTGGCCCCTGACGACGCACCGAAGGTCGCGCCAGCGGCGCCCGATGGGCACCGCACCGGTGCCTGGAGGCTGCAGACGTCGCCCTTGAATGACGGCGGTTCGGCCTGAGCCTGCGATCAAGACACCGGCAGCCGTACGACCGAGCCATGGTCGCGCGGACGGCCCTGGCCATTTCGGCGGCCGTCGGCCGCCGTATCAGTCCCGCATGAACAAAGCCCGGCGGTCGATGTGCGACCACCGGGCCGAAGGGCTCTCTCGCCGGCTTCTACCGATGCGCGAGGTCCTGCTGGCGGTTGAGGCTATGGCAGACGAAGGCGTGCGTCGCACGGGCGGCCTCGACGTTGCCTCGGGCGAGCTGGCCCGGCAACGACTCCAGAATCGCGGTCTCAACGCCGGCGAGGGAGACGACTCGGGTCAGCGCCGCGAACGCGCCGAGTAGAGCCGTGTTCGGCAGCGGCTGCCCAAGGGTTCGTTGGGCGATTTCACTGGCGGGGACCGTCAGCATACGCACCGCCGGTAGGCCGTGCCGCACGGCGAGGTGTCCCAGCCCCAGTTCGTCGGCCTCGCGGGAAGAGTTGACGAGGACATACCCGTCCGCCCGCATACCCCGCATCAAGAAAGAACACTGACCAGAACCCGACTGTTCGGATCCGTTCGCGAGTCCGGCTACGGGCCACCGCCGAGGCCGCCGAGGAGTGCGGTGAGCACGTGCGCGCCGGCCTGTCAGCGCCGCCGGGCGACGCCGAGGAAACGGTGCCGGACGACCAGGACCACCAGTCAGCCGAAGTGGACAGTGCGGCCGGACGCCGTGGCACCGCCGACAAGCAGCTTCGCAGCGGGCGTTAGGGTCTAGGCATGTCCGACGCCGTCGCCCGCCGAACGATCAACCCCGACGGCATGGCCCCGCCGGCGGCCCGCTATGCCCACGCGGTCCTGGTCGAGAACGCCAACCGGTGGCTGCACACCTCCGGGGCCGTGCCGGTGGCGCCGGACGGTTCGGTACCGGACGGGGTGCCGGCCCAGGCCAGCCAGGTGTGGATCAACATCGGCACGCTACTGGCCGAGGCCGACATGACGGTCGAGGACATCGTCAGCATCACCACCTACCTCGTCGCGACCGCGGGGACGCCCGCGTTGGCGCAGGCCATGGCGGCACGCGACGAATTCCTCGGCGGCCGCCGGGTGGCCAGCACGCTGGTGACCGTCCCGGCTCTCGCCCAGCCGTCCTGGCTGCTCGAAATCGCGGTCGTCGCCGCGTCGTAAGCGGTCACGCCTCGCGCGAGGACGCTGCCAGCTCTACCGATGGGTTCCGCCGGCCCGCCTGGTCTACCAGGCCGGACCTGTCGCGCTACCGACCTGGGGAGACCTGCCGTGACCGTCCCCGCACATGCTGGCCGCATGCTGTTCGTGAGCATCCCCGTAGCGGACCTCCAGCGCAGCAAGGAATTCTTCGCGAAGCTCGGGTTCGGCTTCCACCCTGGATTCACCGACGAGACCGCGGCCTGCATGCTGATCGGCGAACAGGCCAGCGTCATGCTGGTCAGCCACCAGAAGTTCGCGGAGCTGGCGAAACTCCCGATGGCCGATCCCGCCACGCACACGCTCGCGCTCTACTGCTTCAGTGTCTCCTCCCGCGAGGAGGTCAACACGGTGGCCGAGGCCGCGCTGGCCGCGGGCGGCGTCGAGGCAGATGGCCTCGAGGACTACGGCTTCATGTGCTCGCGCAGCTTCTACGACCTCGACGGCCAAGGCTGGCAGGTCATGTGGATGGATCCGGCGGCGGCGCAGCAGTGCCCCGAGGAGTTCGCGACCTCGATGCAGGACGCCGACGCCCCGGCCTGACTGCGCGGGGTTGAACTGGGCCCGCCAAGCATGCAGGACGGTGACGGTGACGGCGACGGCGACGGCGACGGTCGAGCTCCTGACGTTCACCGTGCCCGGCTGACGGCCCTCCCCCAGCGGCGCGCTGGGGCCTTCTGGCGCCCGCGTTCGGCGTCGCGTTCCGTGACGCCACGCCCGACGCGTACCGCGAACGCGGTAGCCGGGAATGACCACGGTGGGTGGACGGCCTCGACCAGGCGACGAGGGACAGTGGCTGTCAGGTTTCCCGTGCCTGCCGGAGCCGGCCCGCTTCACCCAGTCACGTGGCTTTCGTGCGGTCGAACGTGACCTTCTCCATCCTCGGAGTGAAGCGGCTGGCGCGCTACTGCTGGTCAGGTACGTTGCTGCGCATGCCCGACCTCGCTCCCGCCTCGCCCGCCGACGCGTACGCGGCTCTGTTGGAGGGCAACGACCGCTTCGTGCATGGGGACCGGCTTCACCCGAACCAGGACGCCGATCGTCGCTCCGCCGTGGCACCGAGGCAGCATCCGTTCGCGGTGTTGTTCGGATGCTCCGACTCCCGCCTCGCCGCAGAGATCATCTTCGACCGCGGGCTGGGAGACCTGTTCGTGGTGCGTACCGCGGGCCACGTCGCGGGGCCGGAGGTGCTCGGCAGCATCGAGTACGGCGTCGGTGTGCTGCAGGCGCCGCTGGTCGTCGTCCTCGGCCACGACTCGTGTGGCGCCGTCACCGCGGCCTCGGAGGCCGACCGCGACGGCGTCGCGCCGGCCGGCTACATCGGGGACGTGGTGGAACGGGTCATGCCGAGCATCCTGGAGGCCCGCGCCGCCGGCGCGACCGACATCGACGAGTTCGTCCGCACGCACATCCAGCGGACGGTCGAGGGCCTGATGGGACGGTCGGTGCTGTTGGCGACCGAGGTCGCGGCGGGGCGGTGCGCCGTCGTCGGACTGTCCTACCGCCTCGCGGACGGGACGGTCGGTGTCGTGGCCAGCCACGGCCCGCTGCGCACCGAGGCAGGCCGCTGGCCTCGGTCATGATGACCAGGCGCCTGCCGTAACCCCCCGATCGGCACGCCGACGCCCGCCGGTGCCGCGGCGGTCAGGCAACCGCCTGTTCGCGGCAGTAGGAACGGTAGGTCGGCGACGAGCCGAGCAGTGCGGAATGGGTACCGATGTCGCAGACTCGTGACTCCCGTCCCGGGTAGGCGAACCAGACCCCTTCGAAGGCGACGCCACCCCGGGTGACGGCCAGGGCGGGTGCCTGGGGTCGGTCAGCCACCGCGGGGCGTTCCTGGAGTAGTTCGGCTGTGCGTTCACTGGCGGCCGTTCCGGCGAGGACGTCCGGCAGGCTGGTCATGACCTGCGTGAGCGCGGTCGATCCGCGCATCCAGAACCCCCAGATGGCGACCACGTCACCGATCTCCAGCGTTCCGGTCGCGGTCCGCCAGGCACCGACGAACAGGAGCAGCAACGGCGCGACGAGCGAGAGGTGAAAGCCGAGCGGATCGGCGTACCGGGGCCCCGAGTGATCAGGCAGCGTGCGGGAAGCCGCGGTGATACCCAGCAGCGCGGAGGACAGCAGGGTCAGACCGCCGCCTCGGCGGACGCCTGCAGGGCGTCGCGCAGCGCCGCGGTGGTGTCGCCGAAGTGATACGGATACTCGCTGGGCTCGATCCCGTCGAGGAAGCCCTGGTAGCTCACGGCGTGACCGAGGTGGCCCAGAGGGGCGGCGAGGGCCAGCGCCCGGGCCGGGTCGCTGCCCGGGCGGCTCTCCCGCCAGGCCGCCACCCAGGTGTCCGCCGCCAGCGTCCACAGGTCGTCCGGCAGGCACTCCCGGGGCCAGACACCGTCCTCGGTGGGATGCCCGCGGCCGGACTCGCTGAAGTCGAGGATCACGCCGCGAGTCCTGCCTGACCGCCAGTTGCCGCTGTGGAAGTCCCCGTGGACGAGCGTCTCCGGCAGTCCGCAGGCATCCAGTGCGGCGGCGAGGTCCGGGAGGCGTGCCACCAGCGCCTGGGCGGCAGCCCGTTCGGCGGGTTCAAGACGCGCGCCCGCCTCGCCAGCCACCAGTCCCGCGACCTCGACCGCAAGAGTGTCCAGCCGCCGGTCGTGGACCACTCCGGAAGGAATAAGCGCCGGCTCGTCGGCCAGGGCGGCCTGGGCCCGGGCGAGCCCTCCTACGGCGGCACGGACGTCGTCGGGCGACGGGTCCCAACAGTCGGTGCCAGGGACGTGGTCAAGCAGCAGCCGCCGGCCCGCCGGGTCGGCGGCGACGACCG
Source organism: Pseudofrankia sp. DC12 (assembly GCF_000966285.1). Taxonomy (NCBI): domain Bacteria; kingdom Bacillati; phylum Actinomycetota; class Actinomycetes; order Frankiales; family Frankiaceae; genus Pseudofrankia; species Pseudofrankia sp. DC12. Next base: position 6,351,537 of record NZ_KQ031391.1, on the reverse strand, counting down.
CCGGCACCAGCGCCGGGGCGACCTGGCCCACCGCGGCGAGGGCCGCCGCCTCATCCGCGGCGAACGTCGGCAGGGTCTTCAGCCAGACCGGCCCCCGCGCGGTCGGGAACCGGAACAGCCCGGAGAGGTTCCAGGTCTTGATCTGTTCGGCGGGCCCGACCGGTGCCCGGTCCACCGCCCGCAGCACCCGCGCCGCCCAGTCGAGCGCGTCGAGCAGTCCCGCGCGCGTGGCCCAGGCGGCCCGCAGCGGATCCGGCCCGATCCGCGCCTCGAGGTCACCGGGCACGGGCCCGAGCCGGCCACGCCGGGGGCGCTCAAACGCCTCGACGTGGTAGATGACCTGGCCGCCGCGGGGCTCGCCCCGGATCTCGACCGCCCGGAGCACCGCGACGGGAACCCCGAGCTCCGCGCGCAGCCGCGCCACGACGGGCGGCACATCGTGCGCCCAGGAGCCCTGGACTGCGAACGGGCCGACGAGCCCCAGACTCTCCCCGTCGCAGCTGATCACCGCGCTGACTGTCCGGCTACCCGTCACGGCGCCAGTATCGGCATCGAAGATCGGGCCCGACAACGGATTTTCGGCAGGCCAGGCGGTCCGCGCAGGTACGCACGACCCGCCGGGCCTGGCCCACGCTGCCGCGTCGGAGTCAACGGTGGCCACATCCTCGGCGGTCGCGGGCTTCACGTCGGCACCGAGAACGCCGAAGCCGCCAGGCCGGCCCTTTCATGATCGTCGTTTCGGCCCTCTGGTGGCTACGCGAAACAGACCCGGCTACGACCATTCGAAGGTTCAGACGACGATCTGTGACTGTTGGGACCGGGCAAACCTTGCCTGCTGGCCCTCGGCCCGTCACCGACGGACGAGGCGGTCGCCAGAATCATCGACGCGCTGCGCGAGGTCCGGATCAGCGTCGTCATGTGCGACGACCGAAAGGCGCGATCTGCCGCATTGGAGTCAACGTATGCCTGAACGGACCGTCTCCTCGCCGTGTACGCGATGGGTGACCTGCTAGACGCTTGTAGATGAAGATCGATTAGGTGGGGGGTGCCCGCGCCGAGCGGAGCCGTCCGGTGGATGCTGTGAGCTGTGTGGCGGATGAGGATCGACCGAAGCGGCCTCGGTGCGGTGGCCGCGGCGGTGCTGGCCACGGTTCTGGCGGCCTGTGGCGGTGCCGGGTCGAACGGGTCGGCGGCCGGCCGGCCTTCCGGTGCGAGCGTGCCGGGCCAGCGGGCCGCCCCGGCGACCGCGGGTTTCGACGTGGTGACGGAGAACGCCAAGCCGGGGGCCGACTGTGGGCTGGCCCGGCTGGGCCGTAACCACGCGATCGAGGGCTGGCTCGACCGGGCGAGCATCGCCCCCGGTGAGCCGGTCCGGCTGTACGTGTCGACGACGGCACCCTCGTTCAGCGTCTCGGTCTTCCGCACCGGCTGGTACAGCGGCCGGGGCTGCCGGCTCGTCGACGAGGTGACCGGCCTGCCCGGCGTCCGCCAGCCCATGCCTGTCCCGACGACGACGGTGCACACCGTCGCGACGGACTGGACACCGGCCACCACGTTCCAGACGGCCACCTGGCCGCCCGGGGACTACCTGATGCGTCTCGATGACACGCACGGCTGGCAGTGGTACGTGCCGCTGACGGTGCGCGGCCCGACGGCGGCCGGCCGGATCGTGATCCTCAACGCGGTGACGACCTGGCAGGCCTACAACGCCTGGGGCGGCTACAGCCTCTACCACGGCCCGGACGGGCAGTTCGCCGACCGGGCCCGCGTCGTGTCGTTCGACCGGCCCTACGACTTCGGCGACGGCGCCGCCGACTTCACCGGCAACGAGGAGCCGCTGGTCGCGCTCGCCGAGCGGCTCGGCCTGCCACTGGACTACGCGACCGACGTCGACCTGGACGCCGACCCGCAGCTGCTCGACGGAGCCCGCGCGGTGATCTCCCTGGGCCACGACGAGTACTACTCACGGGCGATGCGCGACGCGCTCACCCGGGCCAGGGACCACGGCACGGACCTTGCGTTCCTCGGCGCGAACGCGGTCTACCGGCGCATCCGGCTCTCGCCGTCGCCCTACGGTCCGGAGCGGACGCAGGCCGGCTACAAGGTCGCCACCGAGGACCCGCTCTACAACAAGGACAACGCCCAGATCACCGCGAACTGGCCGGTCCCGCCGCTGGCCAGCCCGGAAAGCGCCCTGACCGGAGGGATGTACCAGTGCAACCCCGTACACGCCGACCTGGTCGTGCGGGACCCGCAGCAGTGGCTGCTCGCCGGCACAGCCGCGACGGCCGGCGAACACATCCCAGGGATGATCGGCTCGGAGTATGACCGATACGACGCGACCGTCCCGACGCCGCACGACATCGAGGTGCTGACCCACTCGCCGGTCACCTGCCGAGGCGCCCAGGACTTCTCCGACGTCACCTACTACACAGCCGCATCCGGTGCGGGGGTATTCGACGCCGGCACCAGCGCATGGGTGTGCACGCTGGGCGACGTCTGCGGAGCCGGCGCGAGCGGGCCGCGGGTCCAGGCGTTCACCAGCCAGGTGACGACCAACCTGCTGCGGGCGTTTGCCGCCGGGCCGGCCGGCCAGGCACACCCGGCCGCGCGGTCCGTACCGACCGACTACGCGCACAAGGTCACCGGACTCGAACGCTGAACGGCGATCCTTCCGGCCGCGCGAACGCCCCTCCCGGTCATGGCCGGTCCGAGCCGCGCCCGTGCCGCCGGGCGGGTCAGCTCAGGTCCGCGGGCGGCGCGACGAGCGGGCCGGGCAGGTACTGGGCGATCCAGTCGATGGCCGGTCCGAAGGCCGCGGAGAACACGCCCCAGTTGTGCCCGCCCGACGCGACCAGCTCGGTCGACGTCGGGAGGGACGGGGCGAAGTGCCGCAGGGTCGCGGCCATCGCGAGCGCCTCGCGCATGGCGTCGGGGTCACCGCCGGACGCCGAGAGGAAGAGCGCGGGAGCGACCGGGGTGCGGTAATGGACCCACCAGATCGGCGAGTCCTCCCGGCTGGCGAACCGCGCCCCCTGGTAGAGGCTTGGCGTTCCCGGGTCCTGGCCGGCGGTGAAGTAGCCCGAGAGGCTGGCCGCCGCCGCGTAGCGCTCGGGGTGGTGCAGCGCGATGTTCACGGCGCAGAAGCCGCCGGTGGAGACACCCAGCGTGGCCCAGGAACGGGACGCGTCGACCCGGAAGGTTCTGATGACGTCGTCGAGAACGTCGACGGACAGGTAGGTCTCCCACTGCTCCCCGTGGACGGCGTTGACGCATTCGGAACTCTGGCCGCCCGCGTAGACCTGCGGGATCACCAGGACCACGGGCGGGACCCGGCCGGCGTCGATCTCGGCTTCCAACCGGGCCTGGATGTTCATGATCCGGGGGAAGGTCTCGGGCGAGCCGGGGTAGCCGTGGAAAACCTCCACCGCGGCGAACCGGCGTTGCAGGTTGCCCGTGAAATAGGCGGCAGGGAGATAGAGCAGCCCGTGGTGGGTCAACCCGCTGCGCGTCCCGGGGTAGAGGACGTCGAGCATGAGCCCATGGCCGTGGCGCCCGTCCCGGCGGCCGAGCGCGGCCCAGTCCGGGGTCAGCACGGCGACCTGGGGGCCGGCCCCCGGATGCGCCGGCACGGCGAGGCTGCGCGCGCTGGCCGGGCGGCCGAGCAAATCCGAGACCGACGAGTAGAAGCCGTACGAACGGTTGACCTCCGCGAGCCCGATGACCGCGCCGAGCATCATGACCAGCAGCAGGCTGGCCGCCCGTCCGGGCAGCGCCCACCGACCGGGCCACCGCGGCCACCCCAGATAGGTGCCCACCGCGCACAGCAGGCCGATGCTGCCGAGCAGCAGCAGGAACGGCCACCCTGTGAGCGTCATCAGACCTCCCTGTCGACGTCGACGACCGTCATTGTCGTCGTCAACGCGAGAGGGCGACCCGCGCGACCAGTCGGCCGCTGGGGCCGCGTGCCCTCACACCACCGGCCGTGACCCGTCTCGCCGTCAGCGGCAGCGATGCCAGACTCTGGTTCCCCGGGTCTCGCCGCGGCCCGGCTCGACTCTCCACCGAACAGGTCGACGCCGCCACCGCCGTCGCCCCGGAGGGGTGAGTCACCCTCAGCAGGGTCCGGCCTGCGCCGATCGGGCGCCCTGTTCCTTGAGCCAGCCGATCAGGTTGGGTCGGCGGGTGCCCAGGTCGTGCGCGGCGCCCAGCGGGGTGTCCTGGGCGTATGCGGGGACCCAGTTCAGCTCCGCTCCCGCGGCGAGAAGCCGTTCGGCGGCCCGTCGCTGGCCTGCGCAGCAGGCGTGCCAGAACGCCTGGGAGAGCTGCTCGGCGGTCGGCTCGGTGGTGTCGAGAAGCTCGTCAAGACGGTCGAGCAGGCCCAGCGCGGCGGCGTTCCAGAGCTTGTCGGCCCGGGCGCCACGGGCGGCCAACGGAAGTCCGACGCCGAGGGAACCCGACGCCGAGGGAGCTGGACGAGTCGGTCTGACGGGTGGGACAGCTTCCTCGTCAGGCCGTCCGGCTGGCTCAGACGAGGTCGAGGCACCGGCGGACCCGCCCCAGCAGCGCGAGATCCGGCAGCCCGGCCGGCCGGTCGGGCTCGGGCGCCGTTCTCGGCCTGGGCAGGCGGATCGGCAGGCCGGCCGGCGCCACGGCCGCCACGAGCGCGATCTCGAACCAGACGACCTTGCCGTGCCCAGGGCCACCGTTGGTGGTGGCCGGATGGTGGCCCCACCGTTCGGCGAGGCCCTCGACGAGCATCAGCCCACGGCCACCCTCGTCGTCGAGGCCAGGGGTGCGCGGCCGCGGCGGGCGCGGGTCGGCGTCTGCGACCTCGATGAGCAGCCGGCCGTGCTCGGCGGTCAGGCCGACCTCCACACAGCCCACCAGCCGGCCGTCGTAGCCTCCGGCGGCCGCGCACGCCTCGATCGCGTTGCCGACCAGCTCCGAGGTCAGCAGCTCGGCCACGTCGGCGGCCTGCGCCAGCCGCCACTCCCCCAGCACGCCGCGCACAAAATGGCGGGCCAGCGGGCTCGCCGCCGGGTCGGCCGGGAACCGGAAGACGGCGACGCAGGGGGTCGGCGAGCCGGTCTGACCCGTCGTCACGGCGCACCGCCCTCCCCTGGCCTGGCGAGACTTACGGCGCGCACCCCGGCACCGCAGCAGCATTGATGTTGTGCCAGGGTGGCGCAGGCCACATCATCCTTCTGCCCGGCAGGAAGATGCAAGCTATGCACCTTCATGTCGGGCGGGCACCAGGGAGGAGACCACACGATGCCACCGCGCCGTCCTGCTCCCACGGTTCGGCTGCGCCGCCTCGCGGCCGAGCTGCGCCGCCTGCGCACCGACGCGGGCCTGACCCGCGAGGAGGTCGCCTCCCGCACCAACATCGACCCGGCCACGCTCTACCGGATCGAGACCGCTCGCGCGCGGCGGCCGCAGAAGCGCACCCTGCTGGCCATCCTGGCCTTCTACGGCGTCGACGAGCAGACCCAGGAGGAGCTGCTGGCCCTGTCCCGGGACGGCGACCGCCAGGGCATGCTGCTGCCATACCACGACGAGCTGCCCGAGGAGTACGCCACCTACATCGGCTTCGAGGGCGAGGCCCGGACGGTCGCGACCTACGAGTCGCTGTTCGTCCCCGGTCTTCTGCAGACCGAGGACTACGCCCGCGCGGTCGTGTCCGGCGTGCTGACCACCGCGAGCGCGGACGAGGTCGAGCAGCGGGTGCGGGCCCGGATCGACCGCCAGGCATTGCTGAGCACCGCGGACCCACCGCGCTTCTGGGCGGTGGTCGACGAGGCCGCGTTGCGCCGGGCTGTCGGCGGCCCGAAGGTGATGAGCGCCCAGCTGGCCCGACTGGCCGAGGCGGCGGCGAGACCGAACATCACGGTGCAGGTCATCGCGTTCACCGCGGGAGCGCACCCTGGCATGCCCGGGTCGTTCATCCTGCTCGACTTTCCCGACCCGGCGGATCCCGCCGTGGTCTACATCGACTCGATGGCGGGCGACCTCTTCCTTGAGGCCGATGCAGAGATCCGTCGATATCGCGCAATCTTCGACAGTCTACGCGCCATCGCGCTCGCCCCGGCCGACAGTCGACAACTGCTGACTGACCTGGCCGATAGGCTGTAGACGGAACAGGTTGGGGGGCACCGGAAGGAAGGACGAAATGACTCATCCGCATCTGGTGTGGCGCAAGAGTAGCCACAGCAGCGGTAATGGCGCCTGTGTCGAGGTAGCCGCCCTCCCGGACGGCGGTCGCGCGGTCCGCGATTCCAAGGATCCCGCCGGCCCAGTCCTGCAATTCACGCCGGCCGAGTGGACGGCGTTTGTGGCTGGTGCACGCGAGGGTGAGTTCGACCGATAGTGGTCCCGGCCGGGCGCCCGTCGACCTTCGTCGGGCCGCCCGGCCGACCTTTCTCACGGTCGTCCTGGACCTGACTCCGTCGCCGCTAGCTGGCGGCCTTGTCGAGGGCCAGGTTCAGGTCGAGGACGTTCACCGTGGGTTCGCCCATGAAGCCCAGTGCGCGGCCGTTGATGTGTTCCTTTACCAGGTGGTGGAGGGTGGTTGGGTCGAGGCCGCGGGCCTTGGCGACTCTGTTTACCTGCAGGTAGGCGTAGGTGGGTGAGATGTCGGGGTCGAGGCCGCTGGCGGAGGCGGTGACGGCGTCGGGTGGGACGGGGTTGTCGGTGCCTTTGCCGGGGCCTTTGATCGGGACGAGGATGCCGGCGGTGTAGTCCGCGCCGAACGTCGCGCACTCGACCTTGACGCCTTGGTAGGTCGCGACGAAGGGCGTCGTCGGGCATTGCTCGTTGATGCTGACGACCCGGGTGATGGTCCCGGTGGTGCCGGCGGTCCGGAACACCGAGAGGACGGCGCCGACGCCGCCCGCGGTGCAGTAGGGGCGGCGTCCGTTGACGCCTTCGAGGTCGCCGACGGCTTTGCTGCGGGCGCAGACCTGGGTCAGCAGGCTCTGCTTGGACTCGTCGGTGTCCTTGGTGGCGGGGTCGTCGAGGGTGTCGACCATGCTCTCGGGGCCGAGGTTGGACGCGGATGTCGAGGTGGGGTCGTAGCCGGCGCCGGCCGCCGACGGGCGGGGCTGGAAGTACTTGGCGATCGGGTTGCCGTCGGAGTCGGTGAACAGCTGTCCGAGCTTGGACGAGCCGACCACCTGGCCGGCGGTGTTGGTGACGAGCGAGCCGTTGGCCTTGTCGCGCAGGCCGGGGAGCTGCGCGATCCCGGTGATGGCCAGCGGGTAGGCGATGCCGGTCAGGACGGTCAGGACGGTCAGGACGCGCAGTGCGGCGAGGTGCTGTCGGACGAACGAGGGCAGTCGGCTTGCGGCCATGTCACCGCGCTCCTGGGATGAACTGGATGACGAGGTCGATGAGTTTGATCCCGATGAAGGGGATGACCAGGCCGCCGAGGCCGTAGCGGTAGAGGTTGCGGCTGAGCATCTTCGACGCGCTGGATGGGGTGTAGCGCACGCCGCGCAGCGCCAGCGGGATCAGCGCGATGATGATCAGGGCGTTGAAGATGACGGCGGACAGGATCGCCGACTGCGGGCTGTGCAGCCGCATGATGTTGAGCGTGTCCAGGCCCGGGTAGATCGCGGCGAACATCGCCGGGATGATCGCGAAGTACTTCGCGACGTCGTTCGCGATCGAGAACGTCGTCAGTGCCCCGCGGGTGATGAGCAGCTGCTTGCCGATCTCGACGATCTCGATGAGCTTCGTCGGGTTCGAGTCGAGGTCGACCATGTTCCCGGCCTCCTTCGCGGCCGACGTGCCGGTGTTCATCGCGACCCCGACGTCGGCCTGGGCGAGCGCGGGGGCGTCGTTGGTGCCGTCGCCGGTCATCGCGACGAGCTTCCCGCCGGCCTGCTCCCGTTTGATCAGGGCCATCTTGTCCTCGGGCGTGGCCTCGGCGAGGAAGTCATCCACGCCGGCCTCGTCCGCGATGGCCTTCGCGGTCAACGGGTTGTCCCCGGTGATCATCACGGTGCGGATGCCCATCCGGCGCATCTCCTCGAACCGCTCCCGCATGCCCTGCTTGACGACGTCCTTGAGCTGGACGACGCCCAGCACGCGGGCGGTCCCGCTGGTGGCTTCGGCGACGAGCAGCGGGGTGCCACCCGCGGCGGAGATGCCGTCGACGATCTCCCCGGTCTGCGCCGGCACGATGCCGCCCTGCTCGCGGACCCAGGTGATCACGGCGGCGGCGGCGCCCTTGCGGACCTGACGGGCCGGGCCGGTGCCGTCGGCGGCGGCGTCGAGGTCGACGCCGGACATCCGGGTCTGCGCGGTGAACGGGACGAACGTCGCGTGCAGCAGCTCGCCCGGGCTGCGTTCGCGCAGGCCGTAGGCCGTCTTCGCGTGCACCACGATCGAGCGCCCCTCCGGCGTCTCGTCAGCGAGCGAGGACAGCTGCGCGGCACCGGCGAGGTCAGCCTCGGACGTGTCGCCGACCGGGAGGAACTCGCGTGCCTCCCGGTTCCCGATCGTGATCGTGCCGGTCTTGTCCAGCAGCAGCGTGTTCACGTCACCCGCGGCCTCGACCGCCCGCCCGGACATGGCCAGCACGTTGCGCTGCACCAGCCGGTCCATCCCCGCGATCCCGATCGCCGAGAGCAACGCTCCGATCGTCGTCGGGATCAGACACACGACCAGGGAGACCAGCACGATCCCCGTCACGCCGGCGCCGCCCAGCGCGCTGGTGTCGGGGACGCCCGGCAGCTGCGCCTTCGAGAAGATCGCCAACGGCTGCAACGTCGCGACGGCCAGCAGAAAGACCACCGTGAGGGCAGCCAGGAGAATGTTCAGCGCGATCTCGTTCGGCGTCTTCTGCCGGTTCGCACCCTCGACCAGAGCGATCATCCGGTCGATGAAGCTCTCCCCCGGCTTCTGCGTGATCCGCACGACGATCCGGTCCGACAGCACCCGCGTCCCCCCGGTCACCGCGCTACGGTCACCACCCGACTCCCGGATCACCGGAGCCGACTCGCCCGTGATCGCCGACTCGTCGACACTCGCGATCCCCTCGATGACGTCACCGTCACCGGGGATGAACTGACCGGCCTCGACCACGACGACGTCACCCAGGCGCAGCCGCGGCGCCGGGACCTCCTCGACCCGGCCGTCCTCAAGGCGCCGCAGGGCGAGGGTGTCGGTCTTCGTGCGGCGCAGCGCGTCCGCCTGCGCCTTCCCGCGGCCCTCGGCGACAGCCTCGGCCAGGTTCGCGAACAGCACCGTCAGCCACAGCCAGACCACGATCAGCCAGCTGAACGCCGAACTGTGCAGGGCGGCGAGGACGGTCGTGTAGACCGCGCCGACCTCGACGATGAACATCACCGGGTTACGCCACAGCGTCCGCGGGTCCAGCTTGCGCAACGCCCCGGGCAGCGCCTTCCACAGCATCACCGGGTCGAGCAGGCCCCCCTGAACCCGCCGGGGCGCCGACGGCGGGTTCGGCGCGGTGGGCGTACCCACCACCGTGGTCGTGGACATCAATGCAGTCCCTCCGCGAGGGGCCCGAGCGCAAGCGCCGGGAAATAGGTGAGAGCAACGACAATCAACGTGACAGCGACCAGCATCCCCACGAACTGCGGCCGGGCCGTCGGCAGCGTCCCCGCGTTCTCGGGCACCGGCTGCTGCGCGGCGAACGAACCCGCGAGCGCCAGGACAAGAATCATCGGCAGGAACCGGCCGAACGCCATCGCGAGGCCGAGCGCCGTGTTGTACCAGTCGGTATTCACCGTGATGCCCGCGAACGCCGACCCGTTGTTGTTACCAGCCGACGTGAACGCATAGAGCACCTCCGACAGGCCATGCGCACCGGAGTTCAGCATCCCGGCCCGTTCACCGGGCAAAGCCATCGCCACACCCGTCCCGACCAGCACGATGAACGGGGTCGTGAGCAGATACAACGACGCGATCTTGATCTCCCGGCTACCTATCTTCTTACCGAGGTACTCCGGCGTCCGCCCGATCATCAGCCCAGCGACGAACACCGTGATCACCGCGAGTACCAGCATGCCGTAGAGACCCGAACCAGTACCACCCGGCGCGACCTCCCCGAGCATCATGTTGAACAGCAGCGTCGCGCCGCCCAGGCTCGTATAGGAATCATGGAACGAGTCGACCGCACCCGTCGACGTCAACGTCGTCCCAGTCGCGAAGACCGCCGAGTCCGGCACACCGAACCGGGTCTCCGTACCCTCCGCTGCCGACCCGGCCGCCGTCGGGACCGTGCCATGGTGGATCGCCTGGAAACCCTCGTTGATCCCGAGGCTGCCCAACGCGAGGACCGCCATCACGGCCACGATCGCGAGGCCCTGCCGGGTGTTGCCGACCATCTTGCCGAACGCGCGCGGCAACGAGAAGCCGATCGCCAGCAGCAGGTAGATCTCGATCCAGTTCGTCCACGAGCTAGGATTCTCGAACGGATGCGCCGAGTTGACGTTGTAGAACCCACCGCCGTTGGTCCCGAACTCCTTGATGGCTTCCTGGCTGGCCACCGGCCCGCCGGTGATCGCCTGTGAGCCGCCCGCCAACGTCCCAACAGTCCGGGTGCCGTGCAGGTTCTGGACCGCACCACCCGCGACCAGCACGACCGCCATGACCGCACAGACAGGCAGGAGGATCCGCACCACCGTACGGACCAGGTCCACCCAGAAGTTGCCCAACTGGTCGGTCTTCTTCCGAGAAAAACCACGGACCAGCGCGATCGCCACCGCAATGCCCACCGCAGCCGACGCGAAGTTCTGCACCGCCAGGCCAGCCATCTGAACCGTGTGGCCCATCATCGACTCGCCCGAGTACGCCTGCCAGTTCGTGTTCGTGACGAAACTGACCGCCGTGTTCCACGCCAGCGCCGGCGGGACCCCCCTGAAACCCAACGCCAGCCACAGATGGCCCTGCACCCGCTGGAACAGGTACAGGAACAACACCGACACGACCGAGAACGCCAGCACACTGCGGGCATACGCCCCCCAGCGCTGCTCGGAGTCCGGATCCACCCCAACCACCCGGTAGATCCCACGCTCGACACGCAGGTGCCTGCCGCTGCTATACACCCACGCCATATAGTCGCCGAACGGCCGGTAGGTAAGCACAAGCGCCACCACCAGAACCGCAACGAAAAGAACACCCGCAGCGCCGGTACCCATCTAGAAACGCTCCGGGAACAACAGGGCGATAAACAGGAAAACAGCCAGACCGACAGCGAGAACAAGGCCGACAACGTTCTCCGCGCTCACAGCCTCTCCACCGCCCTGACAACCAGACCGAGTACCGCGAACACCGCGACGGTGAGCAGCACAAAAACCAGGTCACGCACCTCTGACGCCTGCCTTCCTACCGGCCATTACGTTGACCGTCGCGCCCTGCGCGCGGCAACGGCCAGTATCGGCGTGATTGTCCGGCGCTGGCCGCGATGTTGACGCCCTGTTGACGCCGAGCCCGCGAAATTAGACGCGCCGCTCACGGAACACCCGCACCAGCACATTTCCCGGCTGGACAGGAAGTCTCTTTGGCCACAGCTGCAGCCTCCCGGGCGCCCGCGCCGCCCACCACCCGAACCCCCGGCCAGGGCGACCCGGCCAGGGCGTAAGCCAACAGATCGGAAGATCCGCCGTCACGATCGCCAACTTCGGCCGCGGTCGCCCGGCCCTGAAGCCCCACCCGCCACCCGGCCATCGGGCACGATGGCGTCATGTCTGCCTACTGGATCAGCCTCTACAAGGAGATCGTCGACGAGGACAAGCTCGCGGCGTACGCCGCGCTGGCCGGCCCGGCCCTGCGTGCCGCCGGCGGAACCTTCCTCGCCCGTGCCCTTCCCGAGCTGACCTACGAAGCCGGGGAGAAGACCCGCACCGTGCTCATCAGCTTCGATTCGGTCGAGGCCGCCCAGGCCGCGCATGACAGCGCCGCCTACCAGGCGGCCCTCGCCGCTCTCGACGGCGGCGCGGTCCGCGACCTGCGCATCGTGCCCGGCCTGTAACCCGTCGTCGTATCCGGCGACGTCCAGCCGGGCCGGCGTCCGACATACCCGGCCTTGCGCGAAGCTTTGGTAAGTAATAACTTACGGTTCGTGGCGACTTACCAATCAGCGTTCGCGGCGCTCGCGGACCCGACCAGGCGCGCGGTGTTCGAGCGGCTCGCGGACCGCCCGAGCTCGGTCGGGGACCTGGCCCGGGAGCTGCCGGTGAGCCGTCCCGCGGTCTCCCAGCACCTCAAGGTACTCAAGGACGCCGGCCTGGTCATCGACCAGGCGGCCGGGACCCGGCGCATCTACCGCACCAGCCCCGACGGGGTGGCGATGCTGCGGGACTACCTCGACCGGTTCTGGCGTCGGTCGCTCGACACGTTCAAGTCCGTAGCCGAGGAGTCGTTCCATGAACGTTGACACCACCGCCACGTCGGTCAGCCACACCGTCGACGTCGCCGCGCCGGTCGAGCATGTCTTCGACGTGTTCACCGCGCGGATGGACAGCTGGTGGGACCCGACCCACCACCTGCTGGCCGGCACCGTCGACATGATGGTCGAGCCGTTCGTCGGCGGCACCATCACCGACGTGGCGGCCGACGGTTCCCGCTGCACCTGGGGCCGGGTCCTCGCGTTCCAGCCGCCCGGGCGCGGTGACGGCGAGCCGGGCGCGGGGCACTTCGCGTTCAGCTGGGACATCAGCCTGCGCTGGGAGATCGAGACCGACCACGCCCGGTGCAGCGAGGTGCACGTCAGCTTCGCGCCGACCTCGCGGGCGTCGACCCGCGTCGTCCTGGAGCATCGCCATCTGGACCGCCACGGCGACGGCTGGGAGTCGATGCGCGCCGCGGTGGGCGGGCCGAACGGCTGGGACCTCGGCCTGACCCGGCTCGCCGAGGTCTGCGCGGCGGGCTGAGCCGACCCTGGCCGGGCCGACCGATCGAGGCGGGCCGAGCCGTTTCTCGCGGGCGTCCCGGCTCGGCGGTCAGGTGGAGCGCTCGTACCGCCAGCCGGTGTCCAGCATCCACAGCCGGTGGCGGGCGTCGTCGCGGGCGTCCGCCGCCGGGTCGCCGTACTGCGCGTCGCCGTGCCAGATGGCGACCAGCCCGCCCGGCGTCCGGCCGATCTGGGTCTCGAACAGCTCGGGCGCCGCGTCCCGCGCCGCGGCGAGGGCGGAGGCGACGCCTGGGTGCAGCGCGAGCGTCCACAACATCACCCAGGTCGGCGGGAGCAGCTCGACCTCGCCCTGGTCGCGAGCCGCCAGGGCGTCGGCCGGGCGCATCCAGCGGTGGTCGGTGATCTCGCCGCCGTCCACGACGACGTCCTGGTCAGGCGCCGGGCCCAGCAGGATCCACGTCAGGAACCGGCGCGCGGCCGCCGCGGGCGGGCACCAGCACGCCAGCGGCATCAGCTGGGCGCCGGCGATCGTCAGCCCCGCCTCCTCGGCCGTCTCGCGCACGGCGGCCCGGCGGGCGGCGGCCAGCTCCGCCGACGCGTCGAGACCGGCGTCGACGGGCCCGTCGAGGTCGCCGGCGTCGACCCGGCCGCCCGGGAAGACCCACGCGCCGGGCGCGAAGGACGCCGTGGCGCTGCGCCGCAGCAGCAGCACCTCCAGCCCGGCGGGACGGTCACGCAGCAGGGCGGCGCTGGCGGCGGGCACGACGGTGGCGGGTGAGGTCACCCGGCTGATCGTAGGGCGCTCGGTCACGAGTGGCCGCCTTCCGGATCCGGGCGGCGGGCGGCGCCGGTCACGCGAGGCCCGCGGGGACGGTCCCGATGACCGCCGCCCTGGTGAGCTCGGCGAGGCGGTTCTCGTCGAGCCCGAGCTCCTGGCCGAGGATCTCGTCGTTGTGCCGGTTCGGCAGGCCACGCAGCGACAGCGAGCCGGACTCGGCCTGGATAGTCAGCTCGCTGTTCGGGCGGCCGGCGCCGGCCCACGGCCCGCGCAGCCCCCACGGGGCGATGACGACGACGGCCGCGTCGCCGAACCCGGCGAGGAACGCCTCGTCGGGAGCGTCCGGCAGCTCCAGTAGCACGCACGCTGTCTGCGCCGAGCGCGGCGACGTCGGTCAGACCGCCGGGCTGCTCGGCCTTCCCGACATGCAGGTAGGTCGCCAGCGCGGAGCCCGCCGCCGGTGACGCCACCCGGTCACCGACCCGGGTGACCCGGGCGCCGGCGCCACGCAGCATCCGTCCCGCGTAGCCACCGGCCAGCGAACGGGACCATTCCGCGACGCGGATGCCGGCCAGCGGGAGGGCCTGCGGCGTCAACGGATCGGTGTCGTCGGCCCGCGCAGTCATGTCAGCTCACCGCCATCAGGTCACGGGAACGGCCAGCCGGCTACTCCGGCACCCGATGACTCACCAGGTGGCGATGCTCAGCCTTCTTACCTGATACGCCAGCCGTTTGTCCGGGCGCCAGGCGAACGCGGCGGTCAACGGGCCGGCGAACCTGCGGCGCCGCCGGTCCGAACCGGCCGGTCAGGAGGTCGTCGGCAGGCCGGCGGCCGCCCAGGCGTGGTAGCCGCCGACGATGTCGGTGGCGCGGTGCAGCCCGAGCTCCTGCAGCGCGGCGGCGGCGAGACTCGACGTGTAGCCCTCCGAGCACAGGATCAGCACCCGCAGGTCGTCGCCGGTCGCGACCGGCAGGCGCGCGTCGCTGGTCGGGTCGAGCCGCCATTCGAGCACGTTGCGCTCGATGACGAGAGCCCCGGGAACCTCGCCCTCGGCGGCCCGCTGCGCGGCGGGGCGGATGTCCACCAGCAGCGCGCCGTCGGCGATCTCCGTCGCCGCCTCCACGGGACCGACCCGGCTCAGCCGGGCGCGGGCCCTGGCCAGCATCCCGTCGATCCGGCTCCCGCAGCCTGTGCCATGCCCGCCACCGGGCTCGGGGCTGACGCCCTGGTCGGCGGCCGTGCCCGGCGCCGCATCGGCGGTGCTCACCGGGCGGCCGCCACCGTCGCGGCGCGCTGCCGGGCGAAGGGCGCGACCCGCGCGGTCAGCTGGGAGGCGGCCGGGACGGCGACGGAGCCGTCCGGGGAGGCGTAGCGCAACGGGACCTCCGGTGGCGAGTAGGCATGCACGGTCGTGGCGGCGGCCTGGGTCCGGTTGATGACCCGGTGGACGTGGTCGGCGCCGAACGCGACGACCCGGCCCTTGTCGTACCGGCGGGTGCCACGCGGCTCCCAGGATCCCCCGTGCGGGGCGTGGATGTCCTCCTCCACGGCGCCGTCGGCGACCGCGAGCGCGCCGAGCGCGCCGCCGTGGTCGTGCACCGCGGTGTGCTGGCCGGGGAACCAGCCGATCAGCCACACCTCGACGACGCCGGTCAGCAGCAGCCTGGTGTACCACCGCTTGTCGGGGTCGTGGCGCACGACCGGTCGCCACAGCCGCTCGGCCGCGGCGAGCCGTCCCGCCAGCTCGACCAGGGTCGCGGTGTCGAGCGGCTCGCCCTCGTCGCGCAGCACGTCGGCCGCGAGTGTCCCACCCGCGAGCAGCCCGGCCAGCCCGGCGGCCCCCGTCGCCGTCCCCGCGCATGTCTCGGCCGCGCCGCCTGGCGCCTGGGCCGGAAGATCCTCGCCGAACTGGCCGGAGCGGATGGGATGGGCCGGGGTGAGGCCCAGCAGCGCGGGGTGGACGAGAGGCACGTCTGGCTCCAGGCGGTACGGGCGCGCGCGGCGCGGGTCAGGTGCTTGCGGTGCCGCCGGTCCCTGGCGGGAGCCGGCGGGCCGGAGGCCGACCGAGACAGGAGCGCCGGCCCGGCAGCGAATCATCTCCTTCTCGACCGGGAAGGTCGAGAAGACGGGCCAAACGAACCTGGAGAGTAAATGATCAAAAAAGGTGGCGAGCCGCCAGGATTACGGCCACACGGTCAGCTCTCAGCCCGAAAGCGAGGCGAGGTCCCGGCGCGGCAGCGGCCCGGCGGCCGCGAGAAGCGGCCGGTTACCGGCAACAGGCGCCGCTGGCCAGCCGACCGTGGTCCGTCACGCGGTCGCTGTGCAGCAGCAAGAGGACGCCTGCCATGTGACGATACTAGCGCGCCCACGGGCCGACCTGCCGCAGGCCGACGGTCGCCGAGTTGCACTTGACACGGCTCACATATTCGCGGGAGTCTGCTGCCACCAATTTTCGCGGGAGTCTGCTCCTACGATGCCGGCGCGCCTGGCCTGGCCTGGCCTGCTCCCGCGTCCGCTCCCACACCCGCCGCGGCCGTCGCCTCTCCCGTGTCGTCACGCCCGCCGCCGGGGCCTGTTCGCACCATGCCCGCCGCCGGTCCAGCGCGGGCCGGACACCAGCCATCCGGGAGACCTGCATGGAAGACGTCGACGGCCTGCTCGCCGTGGCCAGCGCCGAGACCGGCCTGACCGAGTTCGGGGAGGGCACGTTCCACGAAGGCCTCGACCTGCTGGTCGACTCCCTGCTCAAGGAGGCGAGGCTCAGCGCCGTCGGGGACTTCGCCCTGCGCGACATCATCGTCCGGCTGCTGAAGAACCGTCTCCAGATCGAGGACTGGTACCACCGCTACCCCGAGATCGACGACGAGGTCATCCTCCGCCCGCTGATCGGGCTCGGGCTGCCCCGCACGGGTTCCACCGCACTGGCGGCGCTGCTCGGTGAGGACCCGCGGGCCCGGTCGCTCGTGCAGTGGCAGGCCGAGGAGCCGTGCCCCCCGCCGTCGACGGTGCCCGCCCCGGACCCACGGATCGCCCGCGCGCAGGCCAAGGCGGTGCTGATACGCCAGCTCTCGCCGAAGCTGACCTCGATGCAGCCGTCCTCGCCCACCGGGCCGTTCGAGGACCACGACCTGATGGGCCTCGACTTCAAGTCGCAGATCTTCCAGGCCTTCGCGCAGATCCCGTCGTACTCGGCGTGGCTGCTCGACGCCGACCTGACCTCCACCTACCGCTACGAGCACCGGGTACTCAAGCTGCTGCAGTGGGGCCAGGAACGCCAGCCGTGGCGGCTGAAGTGCCCGACCCACCTGATCTACCTCGGCCACCTCGACCAGGCGTTCCCGGACGCGCGCTTCGTGATGACGCACCGGGACCCGACCGAGGTCCTCGTCTCCGTCGCCGACGTGTACGCCACCGCCGCCGCGATGTTCAGCGAGGAGGTCGACCCGCGCTACCTCGCGGCCCTCAACGTCGAGCAGTGGGCCGTCGGCATGCGGCGCGCACTGGAGTTCCGCGACGCGGGCAACGAGGACCGTTTCTTCGACCTGGACTTCCGCGCGATGCGCCGCGACCCGGTCGGTGAGGTCCGCCGCCTCTATGCCTGGCTCGACGAGCCCGTCACCCCGGTGTTCGAGACCGGCATGCGGCGCTGGTGGCACGAGAACGCTGAGAACCGGGAGGAGACCGTCCATCCGGACCCGGCCGCCTTCGGCCTGGATCTGGACGCCGTCCGGCCGCTGTTCGCCGACTACGTGACGCGGTCGGCGGAATGGACCGCGCCGGAGCGGTCAGGCCACTGACCACCGTGGCGGGCCGCCGACCGCGTCGTGGCCACGACGTCGTCGGCCCGGCCGCCGAATTGCTTCCGCACCCGACCGGGCTCGCGTCACCCGCGCACCCGCCGACGAAAGGCGACCGCACCGTGGCCATGGACCTCACCGGCGGCCTCGACGAGGAATGGGAGTTCGTCTTCCCCCGGCAGCCCGACAACCCGGAGGCCCGCGAGTCGGTCAACGCCTGGATCTGGGACGACAGCGGCGCGTTCGGCATCCCCCGCATCGGCGTCGAGGCCGTCGCCGACCAGTGGGACACCCACGACGTCCAGGTCAACCTCGGGTTCGCCGACGGACGCGTCTACAACGTGTTCGGCCCCGGGCCGGTGCGCGACCCGGCCGGCCCGGACGGCCGGGCCCGCGTCCTGGGCGCCGGGCCGCTGTCGTTCGAGCTGGTCGAGCCCTACCGCCACCTGCGCCTGCGGCTCGACGGCACCGCGCTCGCGACCACCTCGGACGCCCAGATCAACGGCTGGACGCCCTGGAGCGGCGGCGAGCAGGTGCCCATCCGTGCCGAGATCGACCTCTACCCGGCCGCGCCGCCCTGGGAGAACGGCTCCACCAGCGAGGACGCGCGCCACATCCTGGCGACCCAGGAGGAAGGCGACCTGATCGGCTACCCCTGGCGGTTCGAGCAGCTGTGCCGGGCCAGCGGAACCGTCACCATCGGCGACGAGACCCACCGGCTGCACGGCGGCGCCGACCGGATCCGCCGGCAGGGAATCCGGCGGCTGGCCAAGTTCTGGGGCCACGTCTGGCAGGCGGCGCTGTTCCCCAGCGGCCGGGGGTTCGGCTTCCAGGTCTATCCGCCGCGCGCGGATGGCAAGCCCACCTACAACGAGGGCTACGTGGTCGACGGCGGCGAGCTCATCCCCGCCCGCGTGGTGCGCGCACCCTGGCTGCGGACCCTGCAGGCCAGTGGCCAGGACGTGACGGTCGTGCTGGAGACGGCGAAGGGCACGATCGAGATCGGCGCCGAGACGGTGCTCTCGACGTTCATGGTGATGCCCCCGGAGGTCGGCGGCGGGATGCAGCTCCAGCAGGGCCTGGCCCGCTACACCTGGGACGGCGAGTCGGCCATCGGCATGATCGAACGCTCCAGCACCCCGGACCAGATGTCCTAGCCGACGGCGCGTGACCTACGGCGACGGCGGCGTTGACGGTCGGTTGGGCGGCGCGGAGCGTAACGGTACCGGGAGTTCACCGGTATCTGGTTGCGCGCCCGCCCCGCCGGCCGACGAAATGGGTACATGAGCCAACGGAAGTCCGACCGCCACGGTCCCGAGGCCACCGGTGACTCCGCCTCAGGCTGCCCCGGCTCCCCCGGCGAGGCGCCGGCCCGCCGTGGTGTCTCCCGTCGCCACATCCTGATCGCGGGGGCCGCCACCGCGGTCGCCGGGGGCGTCGGGGGCGTCGCCGGGGGCGTCGGCGCGAGCCTCGCGAGCGGCGGCTCGACGCCCGCGAGCGCGACGAGCGACACGGCCCTCACGGGGACGATCGAGGACGTCAAGCACGTGGTGATCCTCATGCGGGAGAACCGCTCGTTCGACCACTACCTCGGCACGCTGCCCGGCGTGCGCGGCTTCGGGGACAAGCGGGTTCTCGAGTACCCCGGTGGCGGCGACGTCTTCCACCAGCCGGACCCGGCCAGGCCCGACGGCGGCGTCCTGCTGCCGTTCCGGATGGACAGCTCGCCGTACAACGCGTAGAACGCCTGCGACCTGGACCACTCCTGGGAAGGCGGTCACAAGGCGCTGGCCGGCGGGGCGTGGAACGGCCGGGTCGGGGCGAAGGCCAAGCACACCATGGGCTACTTCACCCGGGACGACATCCCTACCGGCACGCCCTGGCCATCGTCGCGTCCGGTGACGTCACGGTGACGCTGTCCAACAAGGGCTCCGTCGGGGTGAGCCACCTCGTCTACCCGAACAGGGTGCTGCCGTTCGCCGCGACGCCGTACACCCTGGCCGCGGGCGGGCAGGCGACGCACACCTGGCCCGGCGGGACGACGCCGGACCGGACCTACGACCTCAGCGTCTACGGCCCGGACCGGTTCCTGCGCCGGTTCGCCGGCGACGCGACCGGGACCTCGCCGGTGGTGAGCGCCGCCCTGGTGCTCGGCAGGACCCTCGGGCTGAAGCTGACGCTCGGCAACCCGTCGCGGGGGCCGGTCACGTTCACCCTGGCCGCCAACGACTTCGTGACGAAGACGCAGACGGTCACGGTCGGCGCCGGCGCCTCGTCGTCGGTCACCTGGCCGGTCGACCAGTGGGGCTACTACGACCTCGTCGTCTCCGCGCTGGGCGGCTTCCGCTACCGGTTCGCCTGCCGCGTCGGCTAGCCGGTCCGGCCACTTGGCCGGCCCAACGGAAAAGGGCGAGGCCCCGCACCGTGACGATGTGGGGCCTCGCTCGGCTTTGCGGCTGTCAGATCCTGTGGCCCCAGCAGCCCTTCGAGGCGTACCACGGGCTGGTGCCCTGCTGGGCGTAAAGCTTGTAGGCCTTGGCCCACTGCTCGGACACCGACGCGTTCTGCGGGAGGCCCCTGCCGCCGAGGCCGTGCCAGGTCGAGGGCAGGAACTGGAACAGCCCACCGGCACCGATCGAGTTCACCGCGTGGGGGTTGCCCCCGGACTCACACGGCACGACGGCCGAGAGGAAATGCGCCGCCGACGGACGGGCCGAGGCGGAGGCGGGCTGGGTGGCGACCAGACCGGTCCCGACCACCGCCGCGGCCAGCACCGGAGTGGCGACCATCGCACGGGCACGGGTGGAGAGGCCACGAAGCAAGACAGGAGTCCTTTCGGAAGGCACCAGGATCAGGTGTCCCAGGCGCTTTGGAAGATCGGCTGCGGGAGGCCGCGGGTCCACCGGCGGGCCGGGAGGCCCGGCCGCCGGTGGAGCGCGGACCGCTCAGAAAGCTCGCTGGAGGTCAGCGGGGAACGCGGCTGGGGAACCGCCGCGGGTGCGGAACTAGGCGCGGGAGGCGGCGGCACCTCGGCCGAGGTACGCCTTGTAGGCGCCGTTGGTGTAGGTCGACCAGGCGGTCGGGCCCTGGCGCGTGCATACGCGCTTGGCGGCCCAGGCGTTCGTCGAGACGTCGTACAGGTTGCGGCCGCCGACGAGGTCGCTGTTGGCCCAGAGGTTGACCTGCCACAGGCCACGCGAGTCCTCGATACCCGTGGCGTGCGCGTGGGTGTTGCCGCGGGACTCGGCCAGCGCGATGGCCACCCAGGTGCCGGCGGAAACCCCGCGGCAGCCGGCCAGGCCGGACCGCTTGGCGGCCTGCGCGATGGCGGTGTCGGAGACGGTGCTGGTCGCACCGTGACTGCCGGGCGCGGCGCTCGCCGGAGCGGCAGCCGCCAGGACGCCACCGGTGGTGACGACCGCACCCGCTGCCGCGAGGGCGGCGATACGGCTGCGCAGGCTGCTCGTGCGGTTGCGTCGGTACGACAAAGAAATGCTTTCTCGCGACACCTACGGATTCCCACGCCAGTGAAAGGCGCGTGTGGGCAAGGCCCGCTGGGCCTGGACCACGAACAGGGATTTGGCTTCCCCGGGGAGCTCGCTGGGCTCCACCCGTTTCTGCCCTCGCGTCATGGGAGACGGATGCACCGGGGCCTTGGGCAGAACTCGGCGTCGGCCCGGTGTGTGCGCCCGGCCCGTGTTTTCGTTTCTCACGGCCGGACGAGAACAAACTTAGCCCGGATCAAGAACCGAAGGCAAGCACTCTGGGTAACCAAACACGTGCCGGACTACTGACTTTTCGTGGCTCCCGGTGGCCCACAGTCATTACCGCCGACCTCACGTGACCGCCGTCACGGGCATGCTCGGTCGGTTAGCGCTTCTCGGTGACAGGCCAGCCACAATGCGTCGGCCATTCGGGGGTTCCCGGCCGCCGAGCATTCCTCGTCGGAGTGGCTGCGGGGCCGGCGAAGCGGGGGCATGGGGCGGTCCGGACGGGCAGGTGCCCTGGCCGACGGCCACCCGCCGTCGCGGACTCGGCCCGGCGCCGCTCACACCCCGTGAGCCACGCCCGCCCGAGCGGGGCCACAGCCCCAGCGGCCCGTCCAGCGGCCCGTCCACTCCTACGCGGTGGCTGGAGACCCGCCAGAAACACGACCACGACGTAGGACCAGCCGTTCGGCCCAGAAGCCACGCCCACCCAACCGGGCCCCACCCCCACGTAGGCCCAGCGGCTCGCCTCCTTGCCCCGAGACGTGACAGGGCCTCCCCGAACCGAGGTTCGGGGAGGCCCTGGTATTCAGCCCGCGGACGCCGCTGGTCGCTCGGGGTTCGCGGGGGTCAAGCCCTGCTTGTCACGACCCGCGGGTCAGACTCGTGCCGCGGCCGCGCGGCCGCGGGCCAGGAAGTGCTTGTAGGCGCCGTTGGTGTAAGTCGACCAGGCGGTCGGGCCCTGGCGGGCGCACACTCGCCTGGCCGCCCACGCGTTGTTGGAGACGTCGTACAGGTTGCGGCCGCCGACGAGGTCGCTGTTGGCCCACAGGTTGACCTGCCACAGGCCACGCGAGTCCTCGATACCGGTCGCGTGGGCATGGGTGTTGCCTCGGGACTCCGCCAGTGCGATGGCCACCCAGGTGCTGGCCGGAACGCCGCGACAGCCGGCCAGACCGGCCCGCTTGGCCGCCTGGGCGATCGTGGTGTCGGAGACGATGCTGCCGGAGGCGGCGCTAGCCGGAGACGCGGCTGCCAGCACTCCACCCGTGGTGACGACCGCACCGGCCGCCGCGACGGCCGCGATACGGGTGCGCAGGCCGCTGCTCTTACGGTTGCGTCGGATCGACAAGGAGGATTCTTTCCACGCGACACCTACGGACATCGCGCCCCATTTCGCCGAATCTCGGCCACCCTGGGGCGCGGTGAGCACGGTGCTCACAGCGGGGAACAGGACTGCTTCCCGGGAAACCCACCGTATTGGCGGGTTCCGCCCGTTCTGCCCTCGCGTCCCAGTGAGGAGACGACAGTGCACCGGGACCGCGGGCAGAAACTGGTGACGCCCCGGTGCGGGGGTCCGGTGGCGCTTGCGTGAAAACCACGCCTTGGCCGGACGAGCACCAACCTAAACAGGTAATCGGCGCACGGCAAAGCGCACCCGCGTTCTCGGTCGCCGACCGTCCGTGGCAATCCCTGAGACCCAGGAAAAGCGTCGGGCGCACTGTGACGGGCGCCATTGGGCGCCCGTTGTGGCCCGGCTTCTAGCCTGCTGCCAGCGTGGCCCGCCCGCCGCGTTCCGCCACGTCCTCCCCGCGGACGGCGACCAGCCGGGGCCATCCGTGCAGCCGCACGATCCGCTCACGGCTGATCTTGTCGACAGGGTTGTAGACGACGAGCCGGACGCCCGGGAGATCGGCCATGTCGAGGTTGGTCGTCCGCAGCGCGACCTCGCCGACCTCCGGGAGCCGGAACCGCTTGTCGCACGGCCCGGGCGGCGCGACGTCGTGGGTCGCCCACAGCCGCGCGAACAGCGGGCTGGCCGCGCAGAGCCGGTCGACGAACTCCCGCCACTCCGGGTCGCCCAGATGCTGGGTGTACCGGTAGCGGAAGACGGCGACGGCGCGGTGCGCCTGCTCGTCCAGGTTCACCAGCAACTCGCGGCCGCGCGGCGTCACGAACATGAACCAGAAGGAGTTCCGCAGGGGCGTCGGGGAGCTCACCAGCTCCGGGAACATCGCCGCGTAGGTGTGGTTCCAGCCGAGCACGTCGGACCGGTGGTTGACCAGAGCCGCCGGCAGTGGCTCGAGGCCGTCGAGGATGGACCGCAGGTCGTCCGGCGTCGACTCACGTTCGACGACGGCGACCGCCGGCTGCGTCACCTCGGCCAGCCGGTAGAGGTGCTCCCGCTCGGCCTCGTCCAGCCGCAACGTCCGCGCGACCGCCCCGAGCACCTGGGCGCTCGCGTTGATCGGCCGGCCCTGCTCCAGCCAGGTGTACCAGGTGACCCCGACCCCGGCGAGCTGGGCGACCTCCTCGCGCCGCAGCCCCGGGGTGCGCCGGCGCGCGCCACCCGGCATGCCGACGTCCTGCGGGGTGATCCGCTCGCGCCGGCTGCGCAGGAACGACGCCAGCTCGGCCCGCCGCTCCCCGCCCGGAGTCCGGCGCGGTGGCGGGCCCGCGGGTCGTTGTACTCCCTGTTCCGCCCCGCCCAGGTCCGGCTCGATGGTCGTCACACGTTCCAGGCTGCCCGATGACCGACCCCGTAGCCAGGTGCTCTCGCTACCAGTGTGAGGAGACACCCGATCCTGGGACCTTGCGAGACTCCCGATCATGCCGTTACCGGCAGGCACCGCCGTGGCACGTCCAGGATCGAACGTGCACCCCACACCCCGACGCCCTCGTCCGGCGGCTACGCGCGAAGATCCCCGGCACCGTGGCCTTCGACACGAAACCCGAACTGGCGATCACGATGGTCAAACGCCTGGTCAGCGCCAGCCTGCAGGTCAGATGGGTGGCGTTCGACGAGGTCTACGGCCGCAGCGAGGCCCTCCGCAAGGTGATCGCGAAGCTCGGCCTCGCCTACGTCACGATCATCCCCTGCGACCAGCAGATCACCCTGCCGTCCGGCGCGACCGTCGAAGCCAAGGACGCGCTCGCGCTCGCAGACGGAGCCGCCACCTGGGCGAGCGGGCCGGGCGGGCCGGGCGGGGGGTGCCGACCATCCCCGCGCAGCGGGCCCCGCAGCCCCAGGAGAGCGGCGCTGACCTTTGCATTCACCTCTTCGCCTCGCTCAGCGATGCCCTCGTCCCGCACCTCGGCGGCCAGCGCTGCCCGGCCGACCTCGGCCCGATCAGGCTGTCCATGGCCGAGGACCAGCGGCTCGAGGACCTCGAGGAGCGCTACACGACGGGACTGATCACCTGGGACATGCTCATGTTCGGGCTCCGCTGGTCACAACGGCGCCGATGTCACCAGCCGTGGCCCGACGGCACCACCGCCGCCGCCACCTCACGGCCATCGCCTCGACCACCTAGCCGCCAGCGGCCAGAAGGGGGGTCACGCCATGTAACCACGGCCGGCACCAGACCTGACGCTCTGCGGTAGCGCGATGACTCATCAGAAAACCGCGACTGTAATACCCACCTGCTGATCGCACTCTGAGTACGACGCCCGACGGGCCATGGACACGGTCCTCGGCACAATCCCATCAAAAGGTCCAGGGAGGGCCCACGTCTTGGGACTGCGAGACCCGGTGCCGCGGCAACTTCCCCTGGTACTGCCAGTACTAGCATGAGCAGGCTCTCGTTACCGGTACTGGGCAGGCCGCAGGCTGGCAACCATGACACAAGCGATCGAGACGGCCGGAGGGCGACCCGGCACCCACCCGCCGGGCCCTGACCACGCGGACACCACGCCGGCGAGCGTCGCCGCCATCCCCACCCAACCCGGGGCGCCGGGGCGGCTTCCCACGCCACCGGCGCCGGCCACCGTCCCCTCCGGCGCCACCGCTCCGGCCGCCCGCGGGGGCCGGCTGGCCCTGGCCCTGCTGCTGCTCGGCCAGTTCATGGCCATCCTCGACGTCAGCATCGTCAACGTGGCGCTGCCGACGCTGCGCACCGACCTGCACACGTCCGACTCCGGCCTGCAGCTCGTCGTGGCCGGCTACATCCTCTCGTACGCCGTGCTGCTGATCACCGGGGCGCGGCTCGGCGGGATCCTGGGCCACCGCCTGACGTTCCTCTCTGGCCTCGCGGTCTTCACCGCCGCATCGCTGGCCTGTGGCCTCGCGCCCGGGTCCGGCTCACTGATCGCGTTCCGCTTCGTCCAGGGTGCCGGGGCGGCGCTGATGACCCCGCAGGTGATGAGCCTGATCCAGCGGACCTTCACCGGCGCGGCGCGAGCGCGGGCGCTCGGCCTGTTCACCGCCGTCGTCGCGGGCGGGGTCGTCGTCGGGCAGGCGGCGGGCGGGCTGCTGGTCAGCGCCGACATCGCCGGCTCCGGCTGGCGGCCGGTGTTCCTGCTGAACGTGCCGATCGGCGTCGCGTTGCTGATCGCCGGGCCGCGTTCGCTGCCGGCCGACCACGGCGACCGTGGGGTGCGGCTGGACCTGCCGGGGCTGCTGGTCATGAGCCCTGCGGTGCTGCTGGTGGTGCTGCCGCTGATCCTCGGCCACGACGAGGGCTGGCCGGCGTGGTGCGTCGTGTCCATCGTCGCCGGGCTCGCGCTGTTCGGCTGCTTCATCGCGGTCGAGCGCCGGATCGCCGCCCGCGGGCGGCGGCCGCTGATCTCCGGGCAGGTGCTGCGCGTCCCGGGCCTGCTGCCCGCGATCGGGGTGCTCATCCTCGCGCCGGCGACCTGGAGCGCGTTCCTGTTCACCACCACGCTGCACCTGCAGGGTGACCTGGCGATGACGCCGTTGCGCTCGGGGCTCGCGTTCGTGCCGTGCATCGCCGCGTTCGCGCTGGTCAGCCTGACCTGGCAGCGGCTTCCGGCCGCCTGGCACCGGTGGCTCGTACCGGCCGGGCTCACGCTGGCGACCGTGTCCTACCTGGGCATCGGGCCGCTCGCCGGCGGTGGCGCCCGCTACGAGGTGGTCACCGGGCTGATCGGGCTCGGTCTGGGCGTCATGCCGATCATCATGACGGTCGCGCTGGAGCACGTCCCGTTCGAGGTCGCGCCGGACGCCAGCGGCCTGCTCCTCACCGTGATGCAGCTCGGCCAGGTCATCGGCGTCGCGACGATCGGCACCCTGTTCCTGACGGTCGCCGCGAACCACCACTCGACCCGGCACGCCGAGTACCCGACCGGCTGGGCGCTCGCCGCCGCGACCGCGCTCGCCGCGGCCACGGCGGTGGTCCTGGCCCGCCGCCGGGTGGCGATTGCCGAGTAGACCGGGACTCGCCCGACACGTCAGCCGCCCCTTCCGCGCCGTCGCCAGTGCGCCGCCATCCCGGCGCCCGGCGACCCAGCGGAAGGGGCGGCCATGCGCAGTAGCAGGGACGATCCCACCACCGCGACCTGACGGATGTTGATGGATCCTGGCGGACATGACAGATGCGGGCGAAGCGCTGCCAGGCCGCGGCCCGCAGCGGCCGAGACTGCAGTTGCAGCACCGACGCCGGGCAGGACGCCGAGACCGGTCCTTCCACCGCCGCGGCGACCGCCTCGGCCTTGCCGGCGCCGGTCGCGACCAGCAGCAGGTGACGGGCCCGCAGGATGGTGCCCAGCCCCTGGGTCAGCACGTGGCGCGGCACTTTCTCCAGCGAGCCGAAGAAACGCGCGTTGTCGGCCCGGGTCTGCGCGGTGAGCGTCTTGAGCCGCGTGAGGCTGGACAGCGACGATCCCGGCTCGTTGAACGCGAGATGGCCGTCCGACCCGATCCCGAGCAGCTGGACGTCGACACCGCCAGCTTCGACGATCAGCGCCTCGTACCGCTCCCCCGCCGTGGCCAGCCGATCCTCATCCGGATCCGGCCCGTGCACGCGATCGGGGTCAATGCCGAGGCCGTCGGTCAGCTCCCGCGCGATCGTGACCAGCTAGCTCTGCTCATGGGCCGGGAGGCAGGCCGACGTATTCGTCGAGGTTGAAACACCGCACCTCGTCATAGGACGGGCCCGCGCCGGCCCGGTGGCGGCGGATCAGCTCCTGGTAGGTCGGCAGCGGGGTCGAGCCCGGTGGCCAGCCCGAGCACCGCGGCCGGCGTACGGCGGGCTTGGGCCTCGACGACATCGGCCGCGAGCGCCGCGACCTGCTCGGCCGTGGTGAGGGGCACGACCTCCATCAGTACCGTCCGTTCCTGTCGTAGACGACGTTCCCGCCCACGATGGTGGCGACCACGTCGAGTTCCCGGTCGAGAACCGTCACATCACCGCGTGCGCCAGGCCCGAGCGACCCTCGGGCCGGGTCGCCGACGAGCGCGGCCGGGGTCGAGGTGGCGCACGCGACGGCCTCGCCCAGCGCGCAGCCGGTCGTCGCCACGAGTGTGCGCAGGCACTGCGGCAGCGACGCGGCCGAGCCGGCCAGCGTCCCGGCCGGCTGGCGCACGGTGCCGGCAGAGACGATCACGTCCTGGTCGCCGAGCCTGGCCGGGCCGTCGGGCAGGCCGAGCGCGGCGGTGGTGTCGCTGACCGCGAGGAACCGGTCCGGGCGCAGCGCGCGCCAGGCGAGGCGCAGCGTGAGCGGGTCGAGGTGATGCCCGTCCGCGATCACCCCGGCGGCCAGCCACGACCCGCCGAGCGCGGCGCCGATCGGTCCGGGCTCGCGGGCGCGCAGCGGTGGCATCGCGTTCCCGAGATGGGTGACGAGCCTGGCCCCGGCGTCGACCGCCGCCGCGACCTGCGCCGCCGTCGCCTCGGTGTGGCCGACCGACACCAGCACGCCGCGGGCGGCCAGGTCGCGGATCGCCTCCAGCGCGCCGGGCAGTTCCGGGGCGAGGGTCGCCAGGAGGACGCCGTCGTCCCGGGACCAGCCGTCGATCACGGCCGGTGACGGTGGCACCAGCCAGCGCTCGGGATGCGCGCCCTTGCGCCCTGCGGCGATCATCGGCCCTTCGTAGTGGAGCCCGAGCGGGACGGCGCCCGCCCAGCCGGGGGGCGGGCCCGCCCGGAACGCCGCCAGGGCCCGGGCCCGCGCCTCCGGCGCCGAACTGATCACGGTCGGCGCGAACGCGGTCACCCCGAACCGGGCCAGCGCGGCCGCGACGTCCCACAGCCGGTCCGGCCGGTCGGTCAGGTCGTCGCCGGATGCGCCGTTGACCTGCAGGTCGATGAGGCCGGGCAGCACGTAGCAGCCGGTGGCGTCGTAGGACGCCACGCCGCCAGGTGGTGGACCGGCCGCCACCCGGCCGTCGACGATCGTGACCTCGACCGGCCTGCCGGTGGCAGCGACACCCCCGGCGACCCGCAGGTCACCGCTCACGACGCCGACCCGGTCATCCGGCGTCCCCGATCAGGGCCGCGCCCAGCGCGCCGACCGGAACTCCCTGGGGTACCAGCGCCAGCCGGCTCGCCAGGACCAGCGACGACAGGAACGGCGAGGTCGCGGCCTGCGCGCGCAGGGCCGCGACCACCCCGTCCAGCAGCGGAGCGCCCAGGTTGGCGACACCGCCGCCGAGGATGATCGTGCGCGGGTCAACGGTCAGGCCGAGCATCCGGATCGCGTCGGCGACCCCGTCGACGAACCGGTCCCGGGCCGCGACCGCGGCCGGGTCGCCCGCCGCCGCGGCCGCGAACAGCGCCTGGGCGGGCGGCACGTCCGACGCCGGCCACGCCGCCGACGCGGCCGAGCCGGACGCGATCAGCTCCAGGCAGCCCTTCTGCCCGCAGGAGCAAAGCTCGCCGGCCGGGTCGACCGGCACGTGCCCGATCTCGCCGGCGGCGCCGTGCGCCCCCCGCCGCAGCACGCCGTCGAGCACGAAGCCGGCCGCGAGCCCGGTGCCGAGACTCACGTAGGCGAGGTCGTCGGCGCCGCTGAGCACGTGCGCGCCCCAGGTCGCGGCGTTGAGGTCGTTCTCCAGCGTCACGTCGGCCGCGCCAGCCCCGGAGCGGCGCAGCGCGCCGGCCCGCACGCCGATGCGCTCGGCCAGCGGGAACCAGTCGCCACCGAGGCCGAGGTTCACCGCGTGCTGCACGGCACCCCGGCCGCGGTCGACGATGCCCGGCACCCCGACGCCGACGGTCGTCGGCAGCGGTCCCTCGATCTGCTCGGCGAGCCGTTCGAGCACGGTTCCCGCGGAGGCCAGCACCCCGTCGGGCCCGGCGACCGTGCGCTCCCGCGCCTGGGCCAGCACGGTCCCGTCGCCGGCGACGACGACCCCAAGGATCTTCGTCGCCCCAATGTCGAGGCCCACTCGAGCCCCACCCACGCTCACGCGACCCCCAGCTCGCCGGACAGGACCAGCACCGCGGCGCCGGCGAGGACGACGTCGTCGCCCAGCGTGGAGGTACGTACCACGAAGTCCGCCGTGCTGACGGCCATCGTCCGCTCGCGCCAGCTGAGGCTGGGGGCATCCAGTACGACACCGCGGGCGTCGACGACGCCGGGGGTGCCGACGCCGACGCCGAGCAGCGGCCGGTCCGTCGCCGCCCGCAGTTCCTCGGCCAGGCGCACCGCGAGCCGGACCGCGTCCGTGCCGGCCCGGCCCTCCCGGGGCAGCTCGACCCGCGTCTTGACCACGCCGAACAGGTCCTGGACCGCGCCGATCATGCGGCCGGCAGGCACGCGCCGGACGATCCGTAGTGAAGTGTGATTTCCGCGCACAGACCCGGCGCGGCGGGTGCCGCGTACACCGGCATCTCGGGCGTCACACCCGGCCCGCTGGCCGTCCGGCGGCAGCGTTTGTCACAGTAGGCGGGACCTCTCACAGGTTCCGCTGGTATCACCGTTGTGTCGCGACGAGGACGCCAGTCCTGTGTCGCGTCCCCCGCCTGACCTGCCGTTCGACAACCGCCATTCGACTCGGTGCCCGCCGGCGCCACCGTCCCGTGCCCGCCGGCCCGCCACCGGAAAGGCCCGCCCGATGGCCAGCAACCGCCCGCGTCCCGCCTCCACCACCGCCGAGCAGCCCGGCGGGGGGAACCGGCGGGACAGCGCCACGCCGTCCGGCGGGAGCAAGTCCCAGCCGAGCCCGGCCTCGCCACGCGGCTCGGGCGGGCCGTCCGGCGGCCAGCAGAACGCCCGGACCAACGCGGCCCGCAAGAAGGCCGCGGCGCTGCGGGCCGAGCAGGCCAGGCGGGACAAGCGGCGCCAGATCTTCGGGTGGTCGGCCGGGATCGGCTCGATCGTCGTGCTCGCCGTCGTCGTGATCGTCCTGGTCGTCACCGTCGGCAGTGACAAGCCGTCGGCGACCAACAGCAGCTCCGACGTGGCGACGAGCACGCTGACCGGCCCGCAGGGCCCGGAGGGGATCGTGCTCGAACAGGGCACGGTCCTCGCACCCGTCACCGCGGCGGCCAACGGTGAGACCGTCGACGGCGTCAAGTGCGAGGCTCAGGAGCAGGTCGTCTACCACATCCACGCGCACCTGACGATCTACGTCAACGGGACGATGCGACCGGTGCCTGCGGGTATCGGCATCGTCGAGCCGCAGAACTCGTCGGCCGCCGGCCAGCCCGAGATGGACTCGGCCACCGAGTGCTACTACTGGCTGCACACGCACGCCCAGGACGGCGTCATCCACATCGAGGCCCCGAACAGCGCGACCTACACCCTCGGGAACTTCTTCGGCATCTGGCGCCAGACGCTGAGCGCCGCCCAGGTCGGCTCGGCCTCCGGCAAGGTCACCGCCTACGTCAACGGCAAGCCGTTCACCGGCGACCCGGCGACGATCCCGCTGACCAGCCGCGCCGACATCCAGCTCGACGTGGGCACCGCCACCCCGGCGCCACAGAAGGTCGACTGGTCGATCTCCCAGCTCTGACGCACCCCCACGCCCGGCCCGCCTCGGCCCCGCCGAGGCCGGCCGGCGCGCACCGCCGCCTCGCGGCGGTTCGCCGGACGCGGGCGTGAGCAATCCGCGGGCCTGCGACAGGATGGACGGATGGGCAAGGATCAGCAGGGGTTGGTCGAGGCACTGACCCGGGCCGGCGTCACCGAGGTGGACGACTCGGCCCGGCGGCGGGCCGAGTACTCCTCCGACGCGTCGAACTACCGCGTGGTACCGGCCGCGGTCGCCTACCCGCGCGACGCCGACGAGGTGGCCGCGGCGCTCGCCGCGGCCCGGCAGGTCGGCGCGCCGGTCACGGCCAGGGGCGCCGGGACCTCGATCGCGGGCAACGCGGTCGGGCCGGGACTGGTGCTGGACTTCTCCCGGCACCTGAACAAGGTGCTGTCCCTGGACCCGGAGGCGCGGACCGCGCTCGTCCAGCCCGGGGTGGTCCTCGACGCCGTGACGGCCGCCGGGGCCGCGCATGGCCTACGGTTCGGGCCCGACCCGTCGACGCACAGCCGGGCGACGATCGGCGGCGCGATCGGCAACAACGCCTGCGGGTCCCGCGCGCTGCGCTACGGGCGGACCGCGGACAACGTCGTCGACCTGGACCTGCTCACCGCGTCGGGCGAGCGGCTCACCGCCCGGCGGTTCGGCCGGGACGGGCTGGCCGCGGCCGGCCCGCTGGGCAAGGCCCTCGACCAGGTCGTCCACGCGAACCTGGGCCTGATCCGCACCGAGTTCGGCCGCTTCACCCGTCAGGTGTCCGGCTACTCGCTGGAGCACCTGCTGCCGGAGAACGGCGCCGACCTGGCCCGGTTCCTGGTCGGCACCGAGGGAACGCTCGGCGTGGTCGTGGCGGCGACGGTCGGGCTGGTCGAGGAACCGGCCGCGGTGGCCCTGGCGGTACTCGGCTACGAGGACATGCCGACGGCGGCCGACGCCGTCGCGGCGGTGCGCCCGCATGCGCCGGTGGCGCTGGAGGGGATGGACGCCCGGATGGCCGAGGTGCTGCGCGAGCGGCGCGGGGTGTCGGCCGTCCCGGAGCTGCCGCGCGGCGGGGGCTGGCTGTTCGTCGAGACCGCCGGAGCCACCGAGGCAGCGGCCGTCGCCGCCGCCTGGCGGCTGGTGGCCGACGCCGGCTCCCTGGACGCGGCGGTCGTCACCGGGGCGACCGCGCGGGCACTATGGCGGATCCGGGAGGACGGCGCGGGGCTCGGCACCCGCACACCGTCGGGTGACCCCGCCTGGCCCGGTTGGGAGGACGCCGCGGTGCCGCCGGAGCGGCTCGGCGCCTACCTGCGCGAGTTCAAGGCGCTGTTGGCCACGCACCGGCTGGACGGGCTGATCTACGGGCATTTCGGCGACGGCTGCGTGCACGTGCGGATCGATTTCCCGCTCACCTACGGGCGCGGTGGCGGGCCGTTCCGGGAGTTCATGCTCGCCGCCGCCGACCTGGTCGCCGCGCACGGCGGCTCGATGTCGGGCGAGCACGGCGACGGCCGGGCCCGCAGCGAGCTGCTCAGCCGCATGTACTCGCCCGACGCCGTGGCCGCCTTCGGCGCCGTCAAGCAGATCTTCGACCCGGACAACGTGCTGAACCCCGGGATTCTCGTGGACCCGGCCCCCGTCGACGCCGACCTGCGCGTCCCGGCGGCGCGGCCGCTGCGTGACGGCCTCGCCTACGCCTACCCGCACGACCAGGGCGACCTTTCCATCGCGGTCCACCGCTGCGTCGGGGTCGGGCGCTGCCGCTCGGACAACACCGGGGCCGGCGGCGTGATGTGCCCGTCGTTCCTGGCCACCCGCGACGAGAAGGACTCGACGCGGGGCCGGGCCCGGGTCCTGCAGGAGCTCGCGAACGGCAGCCTCGTCGCGGGCTACCGGTCGAAGGAGCTGGCCGAGTCGCTGGACCTGTGCCTGTCGTGCCGGGGCTGCGCCTCCGACTGCCCCACCGGCATCGACATGGCGACCTACAAGTCCGAGGTGCTGCACCAGAAGTACCGCCGCCGCCTGCGGCCCGCCGCGCACTACAGCCTCGGCTGGCTGCCCCGGCTGGCCCGGGTCGCCTCGCAGGCGCCCAGGCTCGCGAACGCCGCGCTGCGCGCCCCGGGAGCCGCCCGGCTGGCCAAGGCCGCCGGCGGCGTCGACTCCCGCCGCGAGCTCCCGGTCTTCGCCCCGCGAACCTTCCGCCAGTGGTTCGCGAACCGGGGCCAGGCACGGCCGGACGGCGTGGACCGGGTGCCGGCGTCGGCCGCCGGCGGATCCGTTCGCCCGGTCCTGCTGTGGGTCGACACGTTCACCAACCACTTCACGCCCGAGGTCGGCCAGGCGGCGGTCCGGGTGCTGGAGGCCGCCGGGTACGAGGTCAGCGTGGTCGACCAGGCGGTGTGCTGCGGGCTGACCTGGATCAGCACCGGCCAGCTCGACGCCGCGAAGCGCCAGCTGGGCCGCAGCCTCGACGCCCTGGAACCCGCGCTGGCCGCCGGAACCCCGATCGTCGGCCTGGAGCCGTCCTGCACGGCCGTCCTGCGCCGCGACGTCACCGAGCTGCTACCGGACGACCCGCGCTCCGCCCAGGCGGCGGCCGCGACCAGGACCCTCGCCGAGCTGCTCACCGCGACGCCGGGCTGGTCGCCGCCGCGGCTGGACGGCGTCCGCGCGGTCGCCCAGCCGCACTGCCACCACCACGCCGTCCTCGGCTGGGAGAAGGACGCCGCGCTGCTGGCGGCGGCCGGCGCCCAGGTCACCCGGGTCGGCGGCTGCTGCGGCCTGGCCGGCAACTTCGGCGCGGAGAAGGGCCACTACGACGTCTCGGTCGCCGTCGCCGACACCGCCCTGCTACCGGCGGTCCGGGCCGCCGGCCCGAACCCCACCGTGCTCGCCGACGGCTTCTCCTGCCGCACCCAGCTGACCCAGCTCGCCGCCACCCCGTCCCACCACCTGGCCCAGCTCCTCGACGAGGCCACCCCCGACGCCGCGCCGCCCGGCTAGCCGAGTCGCGGCGGGTACAGTCGCGGCTTGAATTTTGTAGATGGAATCTACAAAATTGGGAGTTCCCTACATGGCGGCGTCTCCGGGGTTCGTCCCGACAGCAGCCGGTCCCACGCGGTCTGCAGGGCGCCGTCGAACACGTCGTCCTGCTCGGCGAGCCACGGCAGCTCGTCCAGGACGACGACAGCGGGCCGGTCCGGCAGGGCAGCCGCTAGGGAGCGCAGCGCATCAGGCCAGCCGCCGGCGGCCTGGACGGGGACGAGCTCGCGGGCGTGATCGGTCGGGCACCCTTCCCTGGCCGGCCGTCGAGGCCGTCGGAGGCTGGTGGAACCGCCAGTTCGACCCGGAGCTCGACCTGGTCGGGGCAGACCGTGGTCCGGGCGCCCGCGAGCTGCACGTCATCGGCTCGATCAAATGGCTCGGCACCCCGTTCGACCGGCGCGATCTGGCCGTACTCCACCGCGGCGCCGGCACCGCCGACCTCGCCCCGGACGACCTCGCCGTCGTCTGGCGCCCGGCCGGCATCCTCGCCGCGTGGACAGTCGCGGGCTGACCGTGCCGACCACGACGAGCGTCTCAATCCGGGCGGGTGTACGCGGCGCGTTGGCGGGCGAGGACGTGGTCGCGGGCGGCGACGCCAGCATCGTCGCCCGCTGCGCCGGTGCCGGCCGCGGCGGGGGCGACCCAGGTGTCGAGGTCCGGGTGATGGAAGAAGACGACCGAGTAGCGGTCGGTCTGCGGGACGCCGGGGGTGCGGGGCGGGTTGACGACGCGGTGGAGGTTCTTCGGGATCTGGCCCCGCGTCCACAGGTGCAGCAGGTCACCGGCCTGGAGCAGGACCGCTCCCGGCGGGAACTGGACCGCCGCCCAGGCGCCGCCGGGGCCGACCGCGGCCTCCAGGCCGGCGCGGCCGTCGGCCCACAGCAGGGTCAGGCCGCCGATGTCGGCATGGGCACGCTGCCGGGTCTGGCCCGGGCCCGGCTCGTCGGGCTGGGCGAGGTAGTGGTTGACGCACAGGTTCGAGTGCTGCCGGGCGGTCCAGGACGGCAGGTCCGCCGCCGGCAGGCCCAGCGCGCCGGCGATCGTCTCGACCAGCCGGTTCGTCAGTGCCCGCGCCGACCGGTAGTAGGCGGTCCAGGCCGCTGTCAGCCGAGCCGGCCTGTCGGGCCACAGGGAGAACTCCGCGGCCCAGTCGGCGTCGGAGGAGAAATCGGCCGGATCCGGCAGCGCCAGCTCGTAGCGCTCCAACAGCAGCGCGTCCGCGCCACCCTCGTAGAGCGGCTGCCAACCGGCCCACTCCCCCGTGCCCGGCCAGCGCACCCGGGCTTTCTGCGCCGGGTCCAGCGCGAAGAACTCTTGGGAGGCGGCGAGCACCGCGGCCAGGTCTGCGTCGAAGGACCCCCTGGCGGAGAACTCGTCGAGGCCGGTGAGGAACACACACGAGTGCGCGCGCAGCGCCTCGACCAGCGCGGCGGCGGACGTCGCGGGAAGGTCGAGTTCGGGCACCCGGGCCACGGGAACAGCAGCCATCACGTCTCCAGGTCGGTGGGTGACACCGGGCCGCCGTTCCGACGCTGGAGGTAGATACCCGGAACGCCACCGACGCTAGCCGCAGCCCGACCGGCCGGTCAACCGGCGCCCATCCCGCACCGGGGAGGGCCACCGAGCGGGCTGTCCCCTGCACGCGGCTCTCGCCTCCGCGGCGGCGAAGGGGGTCGGCAGCCGGGATAGCGTGGCCAGATCGGCGCAGGTGGCCCCGTTTCGGGTGATGGCGCGCATGACTGCCACGCAGGAGAAATCTTCGAAATCAGCGTTGTGCTGACGGTTCTGTTGCTGTTGGAGGTTCTTCCCTCGGCCGGGGCCGGGCTCGGCCGGTTCGAGGTCGGGAAGACGCGGTTGGACGGGCTCACCCGGCTGGGGCTGGCGGACGGGCGTCACCTGTGGGTCGTTCCCGTCCTTGGCGTGGTCCACCTGGTCGGCGACGCGGCGGTCCTTCTCGGAATCTGGCTGGCGGTCGCCGGCAGCGCGGGCGCGGCGCTGGAGGCAGCCGTGTTCGGGTGGGTGCTGTCCCGGTGCTGTCCCGGCAGCTTCGCGCCGGCGACCGCGGTCGCGCCCTGTTCGCCTACACACTTTTCACGACGATGGCACTGGCCGTTCTCGTGGTCGACGCGCTGCGCTGAAACGGGGCACGTGAGACGCCTTCTACGTCGTTCCGAGAACGCGGTACCTGTTCAGGCGCGTCTGCCAAAGGCACACTCGAAGGTGCCGCCGGACGCTGGACGACGTCGGGGCGGCTGGCGAGGCCGGCTGGCGAGGAGTGACGCCATGGCGCTCGGCAGCGCGAAACCAGCCTTCCGCTGCGAGAGTTGTGATCAGCGGAAGAGCGGCAGGAGCACGTTGTCCGTCACCAGCCGGCGGCTGTGCGCCGGCTGCTCGGACCAGCTCGCCGCGACGGCGGCGGCCATGATGGTCAATTCCGAGAATCCGGTCGGCCAGGCCATCGCCACGACCGGCTGGCTTGCCGCGCTGCGCGCGCACCGACGGGCCCGCCAGGGCGACTGATCACGACGACGCCGGCCCGGCCGGCGCCGGCCTCTCCTCGGTCGCGGCAAGCAGCGGGCCGTCGCGCCAGCGGGCGACGGCGGCGCGGCTGGGGAGGCGGACGACCGCCAGCTCCGGGCGCCGCTCACGCAGCGAGGCGATACGCAGCGCCGTCTTGTGGTGGGTTCGCCAGGCCCAGCGGACAATGTGGTCGGGGTCGGTGAAGAATGCGCTCAGCGGGGGCTCATAGTTGCCGTTCCAGAGTTCCACTCTCCGCAGCCTGCGGCGCAGCGTTCGGCCGATGACCTGGCGCATGACGGTGCTGCGTGGAAGGTCCAGCCACAGCACGAGATCGGCGCGGTCGGCGAGCAGCCCGCGCACCGAGCTGTACTGCCACTCGGTCGCCCAGCTCGGCTGGCTGGTGAACGCCTCCACGTCGTCGACGAAGCTTTCCCGCGGCACCCAGTTCGGGCCGTGAAACAGGCCGTCGATGTCGACGTGCGGAATGTCGAGGACCTCGCCGACCCGGCGCGCGAGCGTCGTCTTGCCCGAGCCCGACGTGCCAGCCACGACTACCCGTCGGGGCAGGCACGGCAACGGATCCTCGGCATCCAGCAACGGCACCGATCGACGGTACCGCCGGGCCGGCGGCCACACGGCGAACCGCGAACGGCGAACCGCGAACCGCGAACCGCGAACGGCGAACCGCGAGCGGCGAACCGCGAGCGGCGAACGGCGCCGCACAGATCGCTCTTTTGGCCCTCCAGTGGTTGCTGACCAGGCCGGTTGGCAACCACCCCAGGGCCAAGGCAGCGATCATGCGACCAGCGGCGGGACTGGTGCGGCCTACCTACTCCGGGTCGTAGGCCAGGTTGGGGCGCAGCCAACGCTCTGCCTCGGTGACCGGCTTCCCCTGCCGGGCGGCGTAGTCCTCGACCTGCTCCCGGGAGATACGCCCGACGGTGAAGTACCGCGCCTCGGGGTTGGCGAAGATCAGCCCGCTGACGGCCGCCGCCGGGATCATCGCGAACGAGCTGGTCAGCTGCATGCCCAGGGCCTCGGCGCCGAGAAGGTCGAACAGCGCCTGCTTCTCGGTGTGGTCAGGGCAGGCCGGGTAGCCGAGGGCCGGCCGGATCCCGCGGAACCGCTCGGCGTGCAGGTCGGCGATGTCCGGGGCGGCGTCGGGCTCGAACCAGGTGCGGCGGGCCTCGAGGTGGATGTACTCAGCGAACGCCTCCGCCAGCCGGTCGGCCAGCGACTTGATCATGATCGACCGGTAGTCGTCCTGCTCGGCCTCGAACTGGGCTGCCAACGCCTCGGCACCCTGGATGCAGACGGCGAACGCCCCCAGGTGGTCGCCGCCGCCGGCAGGGGCGACGTAGTCGGCGAGGCAGCGGTTGGCCCGCCCTGCGGGCTTCTCCGTCTGCTGGCGCAGCATCGGGAACCGAACCTCGCCGTCCGACGGCGCGACGACCAGGTCGTCACCGTCGGCGTGGGCCGGCCAGACTCCGTGCACGCCGCGCGCGGTCAGGGACCCGTCGGCGATGACGCGGTCGAGCAGGGCCGTGGCGTCGTCGAACAGCTCCCGGGCGACCGGCTCGTCGAGGATCGCCGGGTAGTTGCCCTTCAGCTCCCAGGCGAGGAAGAAGAACCGCCAGTCGATGAACTCGCGCAGCTCGGCGATCGACGGGGTCACCGTCCGCAGGCCGGTGAACGAGGGCGTCGGCAGGTTCTCGAAGCTGACCTGCTCCCGGTTGGCCCGGGCGGCCGCGAGCGAGAGCAGCGGCCGGGCCTGCCGGTTCTCGTGCTGCTCGCGCAGCGTCGCCTGCTCCGCACGGTTACGCACGTCCAACGCGGCGGCGCGGTCGGCGTCGAGCAGGTCGGAGACGACGCCGACCACCCGGGACGCATCGAGCACATGGACGGTGGTGCCCTCGTAGGCGGGCGCGATCCGCACCGCGGTGTGCTGCCGGGAGGTGGTCGCGCCGCCGATGAGAAGCGGCAGCTTCAGGCCTCGC
Organism: Pseudofrankia sp. DC12; assembly: GCF_000966285.1. Classification (NCBI taxonomy): domain Bacteria; kingdom Bacillati; phylum Actinomycetota; class Actinomycetes; order Frankiales; family Frankiaceae; genus Pseudofrankia; species Pseudofrankia sp. DC12. Next base: position 6,313,109 of record NZ_KQ031391.1, on the reverse strand, counting down.
CGGTCCATCTCGGCGGCGACGGAGACCATCTCGTCGAGCGACGGCGTGATCAGTCCCGACAGGCCGACCGCGTCGGCTCCCTCGGCCACGGCCGTGTCGAGGATCTTCGCCGTGGGCACCATGACGCCCAGGTCGATGACCTCGTAGTTGTTGCAGCCCAGGACGACGCCGACGATGTTCTTGCCGATGTCGTGGACGTCGCCCTTGACGGTCGCGAGGACCACCTTGCCGGCGCCGCGGCCCGGCGCGATCCGGCCCTCGGCCAGCGCCTGGGCCTTCTCGGCCTCCATGTACGGCTCGAGGTAGGCGACGGAACGCTTCATCACCCGGGCGGACTTGACCACCTGCGGCAGGAACATCTTCCCCGCGCCGAACAGGTCGCCGACGATCTTCATCCCGTCCATCAGCGGGCCCTCGATGACGTCGAGCGGCCGGGCCGACTTCGCGCGGGCCTCCTCGGTGTCCTCCTCGATGAAGTCGACGATCCCGCGGACGAGCGCGTGCGAGAGCCGTTCCTCGACCGTGCCCGCGCGCCAGGACAGGTCGGCGCCCTTGCGCGGGCCGGTGGCGCCGCCGCCGGAGGCGCGCAGTTCCTCGGCGTACGTGACCAGCCGGTCGGTGGCGTCCTCACGGCGGTCGAACAGCACGTCCTCGACGAGCTCCAGCAGGTCAGCCGGGATGTCCGAGTAGACCGCGAGCTGGCCGGCGTTGACGATGCCCATGTCGAGCCCGGCGGTCACCGCGTAGTACAGGAACGCCGAGTGCATCGCCTCGCGCACCACGTCGTTGCCCCGGAAGGAGAACGACAGGTTCGAGATGCCACCAGAGAGGTGCACCCCGGGGCAGCGCTCCTTGATCAGCGGAAGGGCGTCGATGAAGGCCTTCGCGTAGCCGTTGTGCTCGGCGATGCCGGTCGCGACGGCCAGCACGTTCGGGTCGAAGATGATGTCCTCGGCCGGGAAGCCGATCTTCTGGGTCAGCAGGTCGTAGGCGCGGCCGCAGATCGCGACCTTGCGCTCGGTCGTGTCGGCCTGGCCCTGCTCGTCGAAGGCCATGACGACGACACCCGCGCCATACGAGCGGATCAGCCGGGCGTGGTCGAGGAACGGCTCCTCGCCCTCCTTGAGGCTGATCGAGTTGACGACGCCCTTGCCCTGCACGCAGCGCAGCCCGGCTTCCAGGACGCTCCACTTGGAGCTGTCGATCATGATCGGGATGCGGGCGACCTCGGGCTCGGTCGCAATCAGGTTGAGGAACGTCGTCATGGCCTGCTCGCCGTCGAGCAGATCGGCGTCCATGTTGACGTCGAGCAGGTTCGCCCCGCCGCGCACCTGCTCCAGCGCGACGTCGACGGCGGCCTGGTAGTCGTCGGCCTCGATCAGCCGGCGGAACCGGGCCGAGCCGGTGACGTTGGTCCGCTCACCGATCATGACGAAGCCGGTGGAGGGCGCGATCTCGAACGGTTCCAGGCCGGAGAACCGGGTCCGGGCCGGCCGGTCCGGCAGGCCTCGCGGCGGCACGTCCTTGACCGCCTTCGCGACCGCCGCGATGTGTGCCGGGGTGGTGCCGCAGCAGCCGCCGACGATGTTCACGATCCCGGAGGCCGCGAACTCGCCCAGCAGCTGGCCCGCCTCGGCGGGCGTCTGGTCGTAGCCGCCGAACGCGTTCGGCAGGCCGGCGTTCGGGTAGCTGGCGACGTGCGTGCCAGCGAGGGCCGCGAGCTCGGCGACATACGGCCGCATCTCGGCGGCGCCCAGCGAGCAGTTCAGCCCGACGACCAGCGGGTCGGCGTGCGCGATCGACGCCCAGAAGGCCTCGACCGTCTGGCCGGACAGCGTCCGGCCGGACATGTCGACGATCGTCACCGAGATCCACAGTGGCAGCTCGGGGGCGGCCTCCTTCGCGGCGGCGATCGCGGCCTTCGCGTTCAGGGTGTCGAAGATGGTCTCGATGAGCAGCAGGTCGACACCGCCGTCGGCGAGCGCGGAGATCTGCTCGGCGTAGGACGCCTTGACCTCGTCGAACGTGACGGCACGGTAGGCGGGCTCGTCGACGCGCGGCGACAGCGACAGCGTGACGTTCAGCGGGCCGATCGACCCGGCGACGAAGCGCGTGGTGCCCGTCTCGGCCGCGACCTCGTCGGCGACCTTCCTGGCGAGCGCCGCCCCGGCGAGGTTCATCTCCCGGACCAGCGGCTGCAACGCGTAGTCGCCCTGGCCGATGCTCGTCGCCGTGAACGTGTTGGTGGTGATGACGTCCGCGCCGGCGACCAGGTACTGGTGATGGACGTCGCGGATGACGTCCGGCCGGGTCAGGTTGAGCAGGTCCGGGTCGCCGGTCACGTCACGCGGGTGGTCCTCGGAGACGACCCCGCCGACGCGGTAGTCGGCGGGGGTCAGCCCGACGGACTGCAGCATGGTGCCGTAGGCGCCGTCGACGACCACGACCCGCTGGGCCAGCAGGTCCTTGAGCTCCTGGATCCGGCGCGCTCGCGCGGCGACGTCGTGTCCCGCTGTCAGGCTCTGGTTCACGCCGGTGCCCATCGAGACCTCCCGCAGACTGTGTGGGAGGCGCCCTTCGGGATGTGGAACCAGCCGAGCGTGGCGGGCCCCGGCTTCATGGCTCGCACCAGCAGCCGGCCCGTCGCAGCGCCTCTCGGCCTGCGTCCGACCTTACCGCCTGGCAGCGCGGCCCCTCCAGCGACATCCGCGCCATCGCGCCGCGGCTCCACGCACGGGAACCAGGCCCCGCTCGTCACCTCGGCCCGACAGCCAGGCCGGACGCGCTGGCGGCCTCCGGGCGGACGGCTCGCCTGTCGCGCAGACCACAGCGGGAAGGGGGGCCTAGCCCCATGGGCGACGGGGGTCACATGGCCTTTGCTGGGACTAAATCGGCCGATGGCCGGTCTTTAGCTTTGTCAAGTCCTCTGCCATGCCCACCTCGCCGTCGGGCGGGCCGCCTCGGCCCGCCGCCGCAGTCCTGAGGAGGTCCCCAGTGGTCATCGCGACGAACGACGTCGCCGGTTCGGCGCAGCCCCCGCCCCGTCCCGAGGGCTCCCGGGCCGGCGGCAGTCCGCCGGCGGAACGCGAGCCCGGTGAGAAAGCGGGCGACCAGCAGGACCCGAAAGCCAAGGCGGCGACCGGACGGCCGGTCGCGGCGGAACGGCTGCCGCGCTGGTGGGTCGAGCTTCTCGCCATCGCCTCGCTGTACGGGCTTTACACCGGCATCCGGGGCATCAAGAGCGACGATCTCGGCACGGCCGACCAGACGGCCCGGCGACTGCTGCACTTCGAGCAGGTCTGGCACCTGAACCCGGAGCACCCGCTCAACAACCTGCTCCTGCACGTGACGGCGCTCGCGGTACCGGCCTGCTACTTCTACGCGACGCTGCACTACATCCTCACGCCTGCCGTGCTGGCCTGGATGTACCGCCGGAACCCGGCGCACTACCGGCGGGCGCGCAGCACGATCCTGCTGACGACGATCCTCGGCCTCGTCGGCTTCTGGCTGCTGCCGACGACACCACCGCGGCTGCTGGCCGGCGCGGGGTTCCACGACACGATGGCCCAGGTCAGCGACTGGGGCTGGTGGGGCGAGGACGCGAGCGCGCCGCGCGGCCTCGGCGGCCTGACCAACCAGTACGCGGCGATGCCGTCGCTGCACTGCGCGTGGGCGCTCTGGTGCGGCTTCCTGATCGCCCGGCTCGCCCGCCGGCCAGTGGTCCGGGTGCTGGGAGTCTGCTACCCGCTTCTCACGACGCTGGTCGTCATGTCGACGGGCAACCACTACTTCCTCGACGCCGTCGGCGGCATCATCGACCTGACGCTCGCCGCAGGGATCGTGCTGCTGGTCGGCCGGGTCGTACCGCGGCGCCCGTCTCGCGCGCCCGGCGCCGGCACGGGGACACCGGCGCAGACCACCCCGCAGCTGCCCGCGCAGGGGCTGGCGGCGGTAGCCGGGCGGCCGGCGGGCCGCATTCCGGTCGGCGGTCACCGGCTGGCCTGGAACACCCGGCCGGCGCCTGCTCCCGGGCCCGCGCCTGGCTGAACTGCTCGGGCCGAGCGGCTCCAGTCGGGCGGCCCAGCCCGCCCGGCGCCGCGTGGTCCAGACCGCCCGGCCGATCTACCCGAAGGGAAGGCATCTCGATGTCCGACGAAGCCCAGCTCCGTTCTCGCGGCGCTCAGCCGCTCACATGACCTCCTGAGCGCCGCGACGGCGGGGCTCGACGGCGCCGCGCTGCGCGGGCCGTCGTACGCATCCGAGTGGACGATCGCGCAGGTACTCCAAACATCAACAACTGCTGGCCCAGACAGAGCTGCGGCTGCGGCTGGCCAACCGCGCCCTGTTCGAGCAGTCGGGTCGCCTCGGCGCAGACCAGCGCGTGGGTGAGCACGCCGCGCTCGCGCAGCCGGGCCTCGAACGCCTCGACGGCGGCCCAGACCCGAGCCCGCTGCGGCGCGGTCAGCGGCTTCCCCCGGCCGGCCCTGGACGCGGCCTGGTAGCCGGCGAGGCCGGTGATCCCGTTGCCGAGGATCACCTGGCGCCACTCGTCGGCGACGAACCGGTCCCCGAACGGCAGTCCGTGGCCGTCGATCACCTCCTTCCAGAGGTCGCGCTCGTCGTCGCCCTGGATGAGGGGCGGCGGGGCGCCGTGAACGGACCGCCAGACCTGGTTGGCGACCTGGTCCACGGTCGCGGACCGCGACCCGGTCCCGGATCTGCGCCGAGCTCTCCAGCAGCGCGAGGTTGGTCTGCAGCGTCGCGGTCAGCGTCCCGGTGAAGGTCGTCAGCAGGACCGGGCCCTCACCCGCGGCGGCCAGGTGGCGGGCCCGGTGGAGCGCGACGACGGTCTTGCCGGTGCCCGGGCCGCCGGTGACCCGCGCCGGACCTCGGTAGCGGGCGTGGCGACCTTGAACTGGACCGGGTGCAGGTAGACCCGCCACAGGTCGAACGGGTGGTTGAGCACTTCGAGAAGCTCCACCGGGCCCGAGACCAGCACCACCCGGTCCTGGCTGCGTTCCACGGCGGCCGCCACGTCCTCCGGGTCGAACGCGCCGGCGGCACCGGCGGGGCTCACCGGCTCGTCCAACCCGCTGACGGTCGGTACGGCCGCGGCGATCTCCTGCCAGACGTCGTCCGGCGACAGGCCGGCGGCGAGCCCGTAGAGCACGGTCCACTGGCTTTCCGGGAGGAAGGCCTGCGCGGTCTCGAGCTGGGCGACGTCCGTCACGGCGCGGGCGAAGGCGAGAGTCTGCTCGTCCACGCCGAGCCGTCGCAGCGTCGTGGCGGCGACGTCGGCGAACAGCGGGCGCGTCCCACCGCCCCCGCGCCGGGCCGAGCGGTCCAACTCCGGCAGCGTCGTGTCGAGGGCGACGCTGTCGCGGATCTCGATGCGGCCGGTGGCCGAGTTCACCGACACCCTGCGCCGCTGGGCCCACGCATAGGCCTCTTCGTGCGGCAGCACTTTCAACAAGGTGTAGTGGTCACCGCGGTCCGGCGCGACGACTCCGCGCCAGAACTGGTCGATCCTGATAGTGCGCAGCCGATCGTCCCGAGCATTGCTGATCTTCTCCAGATGCAGGCCGGCGTGGGTGGCCTGCTGGAACTTCGCGAACGTGTCGGAGATCTTTTGTTGAACGGGCTTGTCGAGTCGCGCGAAGTCCAACAGGAAGTCCTTGTCGATGCCCAGCCGAGCCACCGCGCGTCCCCTTTGGTCTCGTCATCGGCAAGTCCACGCCCCGGGGCGGCTCAGCCTGCGGGCAGGACCTCATGACGGCCATCGCACGCCGATCCGGGCGGGTTCCCTGAGACCGACGAGCGGAAACCTCGTTTCCCCACCGGACGTGCCATCTCAGTCAACGTCGCTGTCTGATCACGCGATTCGGCACGCAGTTCCCCGGCTCTCCGGTCCGTGCCGGTCCACCGTGGTCCGCGCCGCTTGGCGGCCGGTGACCCGCCCGGACCCGTCCTCGGCCTGGATGTCACGGGCGCGCCGATCGAACACATGTTTGATATCCTGGGCGGGTGGCTGGCACCCCGTTCCAGGCGTCGCTGCTCGACGCCGCGACGTCGGTGGAGATCGGTCCCGTCGCGGCCGGGCTGACCAGGCACCCCCTCGCCGGCGGCGTCTGGGTCGACATCCGGCGGCGCTGGGTGACGGGAGCGGACGCGCTGTTCGAGCGCCTGCGTGCCGAGGTTCCGTGGCGGGCCGAACGGCGGCCGATGTATGACCGGACGGTCGACGTCCCGCGGCTGCTGTCCTTCTACGCGGCGGACGAGCCGCTGCCCGACGAGGCGCTCGACGAGGCCAGGGCGGCGCTCGACGAGCACTACGCCGCCGAGCTCGGCGAACCGTTCGCCACCGTCGGGCTGGCCTTCTACCGCGACGGCCGCGACAGCGTCGCCTGGCACGGCGACCGCCTCGGCCGCGGCTCCACCCACGACACCATGGTCGCGATCCTCGTGCTCGGCGCCCCGAGACCGCTGCTCCTGCGCCCACGGCCAGGCAGCCCCGCGTCCCGGACGAGCATCCGTCCCGCCGCCGCCGGCGGCCCACCGGCCATCCCTGGCCTGCCCGACGCCAGCGCCTCGGCCGACAGTCCGTCCGGCATCGGTCTTTCAGCCGGCAACGCGTCCGCCAGCGGCCCGTCGAGCATCGGTGCCCCTTCGGCCGCCGGCAGCCCGTCCACCGCCGGAGGCGCGGCGGCCACGATCCGGTTCGAGCTGGGCCACGGTGACCTGCTCGTGATGGGTGGCTCCTGTCAACGGACCTGGGAGCACGCCGTCCCCAAGACCGCCCGCCCCGTCGGCCCTCGCATCAGCATCCAGTTCCGCCCCTACAACGTCCGTTAGGGCTTGACGCCACTCCACCCAAAGATCCAACGCGGTCCGCTCCTACACCGTGGCGCAAGATCCCCCAGTCCAACAACCAGGCTGTATGACTAGCAACCGCCCACGCAAATCAGCACCGTCCACTCCTACGCCGTGGCGCAAAACCGGCCTGCCCGGCGACCACGCCCGTCGGTCTGGGACCACCCGCGCAGGTCCAGCGCGTTCCAGTCCTACGCCATGGCGCAAAATCCGCCAGCCCAACAACCACGCTGTAGGACTCACATCGGCCCAGAGAGAGCACCAGGTCCGGTGACCAGGAACGAGCGGCGACCGCCGCCCAGGCGGTGTCCGCGCGGCGCTCGACCGCTGCGCGCTACCCGCGCGACCCGGGCCTCGCGGCGATGCTGGCCGCAGCAGCCGCAAGACGGTCGAGCACCCGTCGCTCGGGCCCCTCACCCTGGACCGCGATACCCTGCACGTGCCCGACGTCGACCGGTCGGTCGTCGTCTACTCGGCGCCGCCCGGCACCCACGAGGCCGAGTCCCTCGCGCTGCTGCGGGTGCTCGGTACGCAGGACCTCGCCGCCGAGGAGCCGCCCGTGTCGGGCTCCCCCCAGGCCTGATTCCCGGCGGCGGCGCGCGGAGGGCAGCCAGCCGAACCAGCGCCAGGGCCGGTCCCGGTCCGTCATGACGCGTCCGCGAGGCTGGCGAGCGCGGCCTCGGCGCAGGCGCGGTGGACGTCGGCGAGGCCGCGCTGGTCGGCGAAGCTAGCCGCGTGGTTGCGGTTGTCCGGAATGGCCAGCCGTCCGGATCGTACGTAGACCATGCCGGGTCGCAGCAGATAGTTGGCCGTCAGGACCGACCCGCCCTGAGCCAGGGCGAACTCGACGACCCGCAGCAGGTTGTCGTGCCGCCGGGAGATCCGGGACAGGCTGGGCACGGCAAGCACCTCGTCGCGCCCAGCCGCGAGGTCAGCCAGGCGGTCGACGAGCCCGGCGCCCAGACGCGGATCGAGTCCTGAACCCGCCAGCGGACCCGGACCGGGTCGCCCACCGGCGGTGCCGGGCTCCCGCGGTCCGGCCGAGGCGGGCTTGCCCGGCATCGCCGCGCCCGGGCGAGGAGAGATCTCGCCCGGCCCGGGCAGCCGCGGCGAGGGCAGCGGGCCGGGCCGGTAGTCGACCTTGTACGCGGCGCTTCCGCCGCCCCGGACGAGAGTCTGGAACAGCGCCGCGAAGGCGCCCCACGCGCGCGGGTAGCGGCCGGGCAGCCCGGCGAACTCGCCCGCGAGCCAGCCCGGCTCCCGCGCCCGCGGCTGCATGACGAGAAACGCGTGCAGCAGCTCGGTCATCACCTTGGTGATCGAGCGGACGTCCGCGTCGCCGAGGCGGCCGAGCGCGTGCTCCCGCTCCACCAGGCTGTTGCGCACGACGACGACCACCGCGGACCGGACCGACAGCGGCGCCTCCGCCGGACGGTGGTGGATCGCCTCCTCGACGAACGGGGTGATCAGCACGTCCCGCGCCGAGGGGCCGCAGCGGGCGAAGGCCCGGCCACGGGCGGCGATGTCCGCGCCGATCTCGCGGGCGCAGACCGGGTCGCAGCCGGTGGCCGCGGCCAACGCCCGTGGGACGAGCTCGCGGCAGGCGTGATCCCACCAGGCATCCCGGTCGGTCTGCTGGTCGGTCATCACCCGGCTCCCGGTGCGGCGAACACGCCTTCGAGGTGGTCGTCGTCGGCCGGGCAGGGGTGCAGCGCGAGGTAAAGGCTCAGCGGCCAGGTCATCGCCCTGGTCAGCGCGACGACGTCGGTGCTCGTGACCCGGCCGAGGCCGCGCTCCCGGTCGAGCGGGCCGTCGCGGACGACGGCCAGCACCGCGGCCCGCAGCCACAGCCGCGCCGCGGCGGGCTCCTGGCCCGCCGCCTCGTCGAGCAGTGGCGCCACCAGCCGGTCGCGGGCCGCGATGCCACACGAGGCGAAATGCCGGCCGCGGGCCTCGATGTCCCGACCGACCTGCTGGGCTGTCTCCCACGGCGTCCCGGCCGTGGCGAGCAGCGCGGGCACGATCGCGTTACACAGCCAGCCCCACAGCTCGATCGGGTCGTGGCGCTGGGCCGGCGCGCCCGCGCCGCGGGCCTCGCCAGGCGGCGGCCGCAGGGGAAGCCCCCAGACGACCTGCTCCAGGTTGACCATGGTTCACGCTCCCGTGTCGGGTCAGTACGGCCGGCGTGCGAGGTCATGGTCGCCGCCGACCCTGGGCCTGTCGACCGGGGTCGCCGTTCGGAGCCTCCGTTTCAGGCGGCGCAACGGGTTCCGGGGAACCACACGAGCGCCGGACGACGCACCGGCCGACCGGCGCGCGAGGGCGATCCGGCGGACGGACACCGCCCGCGACGGGCCCCGGCCAACTCCCGCGCGAGGCCGGGCGGCGACGCGTGTCCTCCGGGTAGCCCGTCGCGGCCGGGACGGCCGCACGCCGAAAAGCGGTCGGACCTGGCTGCTAGGTTGCCGGGAATGTCGCCTACGCAAGGCATCGCGGGAGCAGCCCGTCGGCGAACGATCTGGGGAGAAGCAGTCCGGCGAGAAGCGGTCTGGCGGTGAACAGCCCGGCCGCGAGTGTGCCGAGACCGACGACCCCGCCGATCAGGCCCTGGAACAACGACTAGGTGCCGACCTGGCCGACGATGCGCCCGTTGCTCCAGCCGATCGCCTTCAGCGTGCCGAAGTCACGGGTGGGCCGGGTGACGCCGGAGATGGTGAACAGGATCGCGAGCACGAACGCGGCGACGAGCACGCCGACCGACAGCCAGGTGCCGAGGTTCTTCACCAGCGACGACGCGCTCGACAGCGAGCCGGAGATGCCACTAGCCAGGTCGGGCTGGGTGTCGACGGTCGCGCTCGGCAGCGCCTTCCTGATCGCGGCCGCGGCACTGTCGACCGAGCTGGAGGACGTCGCCTTCACATAGACGTTGGTGACCTCACCGGACAGCACTGCCAGGTTCTGGGCGACGCCGAGCGGGATGTAGACGTCCGACAGCGAGGTGCCCGAGGTGGTCACGTCGAGCAGTCCGACGATCTTCATCGCGGTGCCCTTGACCGTGACGGTGTCACCGACGGCGAGCTTGTTGGTGTCGGCGTAGCTCTTGGACAGCATCGCGACATCGGTCCTGATGTCCTGCGCGGTGAAGCCGCGCCCGCTGCTGACCGCGGCGCCGGAGAGGGGGCCGAGCGCGGCCGCGCCGGGCTGGACGCCCTCGACGGTGGTGCTGGCGATGTTGAAGTTGCCCCCGCCGAAGCCGCTGTTGCCGCTGACCTGGCCGCCGCGCTGGGCCCGGAACTGCCCCCGCAGGTCCTGCAGGCTCTGGCCGGCGAGCTGGCCGCTGAACGTGGAATTGCGCAGCATGAGAGTCGCCGTCACGTCGGCCACGCCGGCCGTCCCGCGGATGGTGGTGACGCCGTGGCCTTGATGGCCGCCGAACCCGGCGCGACCCGCAGGTTGCCCGAGGAGACGTTCGTGGTGGAGCTCTGGGAGGTGCTGCCGGGAGCCTGGCCGGCGAACTGGAACTGCTGGTCGCTGCCCTGGCCGGGCAGGTCGGCCTGGGTCACCGTGATGTCGGTGCCGACCCCATAGATCGCGCCGAGCACGTTGGACTGCGCGTTGCGCACCCCGGAGGACGCCGCCGTGACGGCGAGGATGAGTGCGACGGCCAGGGCGAGCCCCACCGCCACGATCACAGTCTGCCGCATGCGCCCTCTCAGCTCGCGGCGACATACGTCAACAGCATGGGTCTCCCTGAGAGGTATGAGGTCCGGGGGCGCCCCGCGGAGAACGGAGCGGACCGGACATTAGGGAGACCGGCTGTGTGATGGCTTAAATGTTGTTAGCCGCCGTTAAGGCGGAAGTTGACGGCGCGTTGGGCGAGCACCTGGACCACCTGGGAAATTCTTCCGGGATGCCGGCCGGCGACGTCACATTCTACACGGTTATTGACATTGCCGCGCCAATTCATTCGGCAATGGTGACGGACTCGATCCGGGCCTCGCTGGCGGGTGGCCCCTCGCTCCCGCCGCCCTCGATGCCCGCGCCGACGAGGCGGTCGAGGACGTCCAGGCCGGCCGTGATCCGGCCGATGACCGTGTAGTGCGCGGCGACCGCGGCGAGGCCCGCCGGGGTCGGCTCGTCGTAGCTGATCAGGAACTGGGCGCCGTTCGCGTCCGGCCGGCTGGTCGTGGCCATCGCGAGCGTGCCGGGGCCGAAGCCGGTGGCCGCGGTGCGCTCGGCGGCGTAGGCGAACCCGGGCGAGCCCGCGCCGCTGCCCGTCGGGTCACCGCACTGCAGGACCGAGACGGCCGCCTCGGGGGCGATCGTCTCCCTCGGGCAGAAGCTGCCGTCGTAGTAGCCGGCGGTCGCGAGATGGTGCAGAGCGTAGACCGCGCACGGAGCCACGGCGGCGTCGAGCTCGGCGGACAGCGTCCCGTAGTTGGTGCGCACGATCATCGTCGAGGCCCCGGTCGGCACCCGGGCCGCGGCCGGCGGCAGGCCCGGGGCGGGGCCGGTGGCCGCGGTCGTCCAGTAGTGGCAGGGGCCGGCCACCGTCGTCGCGGCGGCCGCCGGCGCACTCGCGCCCTTCCCTCCGGTGCCAGCCGCGGTGCTCGGCACGGCGGCGTGCCCGGAGGCCGGCGGCGTGACGCTCGCCGGGCCCGTCCCGGGCCGGCCCGACGAGTCCGCGCCGTGGGTCACGACGCGGAAGATCAGGAGTGAGCTGGCGACGAGGATGGCGACGAGCAGCAGGGCGCCGACGGTCAGGCTCGCGGTCGCGAGGGCGCGGTGGCGCGCAAGCCAGCCACCCGGGGCCGGCGCCGATGGCGGGCGGGCGATGGTGTGTGGCCCGGTGTGGCCCGGCGGGACGGGGCCGCGCGCGGGCTGGGTCGGCTGGCCGACGGGTGGACCGATCGGGCCCCGCGGCCCTGCTGGGGGCCCCGCGACGGTCGAGCCGACCGGGGCGGCCGGCCCCGCGACGCCGCCCCCGGCCATGCCACCGGGTGCCACGACGGCTCCCGGCGGTAGGGAGGTCATCGGTGGCCTGGAGACCACCGCTGGCATGGGGGGTCCAGCTGGCATGGAAGGCACGGCCGGCGCGGATGGGGCGGCTACCGGGTGCCGCAGGACGGGCGGCATCGGCGGAGCTGGGCGGCCCAGGACCGGCAGCGACCCGACCGGCGGGCCGGCCGGCGGCGGCCACGGACCAGGGGCCAGCCCACCCGGCCCGACGGGTGGCAGCGGCGGCCGGGAGGCCGGATCCGCACCGGCTGGCCCCGACGGAATCGCCATCGGCGCCGGATGCGACGCCGGCGGCCCCGGAACGGCCCCGGGGCGCCGGGAGGGAGCTCCCGGGGCGCCAGAAGTCGGCGGCGCTGCCGTCGGCCGCGGCGGAAGGTAGGCCCGGATCGGCCAGAGCCGGTCAAGGGCACGGGTGACGCCGCGGGCCAGCTCGCCGTCCGACCGTTCACTGTCCGCCCCGCTGCGGTCCGGCCCGCCGATGCCTTCGTCCTGGGCCCTGGCCGCCCGCGCGGGGACGCCGCCCTCCCCGGGGGGTGCGGCGAAACCCGCCTCGGCGGCCGGGCTGGCACCGCCGACGCCGACGACGTCCGCGGCCCACTGCGTGCCCAGGACGAGCCGCAACAGGCGGCGCACCAGCTCGGCGGCATCAGGCCGGGCCGCCGCGTCCTTGCGTAGCGCCTCGTCGACCAGCCCGGCGAGGTCCTCGGGAATTCCGGCCAGGTTGGGCGGGTCGTGGCGGACCCGGAAGAGCACCGCGTCCGTCGGGCCGGCGCCGAACGGGGTCCGCGCGGTCGCCGCATAGGCCACGGTGCAGCCCCATGCGAAGACGTCCGCCGGCGGGCCGACGACTTCCAGGCCGTTGAGCTGCTCGGGACTCATGTAGCCGGGGGTGCCGACCGGAGTGCCGACCCTGGTGAGCACGGTGACATCCGTGGCGTCCGCGATCCCGAAGTCGACGACCTTCGGGCCCCCCTGGGTAAGCAGGACGTTGCCCGGCTTGAGGTCGCGGTGCACGACGCCGGCGCGGTGCACCGCCAGCAGCGCCTCCGCCAGGCCGAGAGCCAGGGTCCGCAGCGACGGGCCCACGATCGGCCCGTTGCGCAGGATCCAGTCGGCGAGAGTCGGTCCGGCCAGGAACTCGGTCGCGAGGTAGGGCGGGTACCAGTCGGGGTCGGCCGCGTAGACGCGGGCGGTGCACACGCCTCGGACCCGGCGCATGAGCTCGATCTCGCGCCGGAACCGGGCCCGGAACTCGGCCGAGTCGGCGAGCTCCGCGCGGATCACCTTGACCGCGACCGGGGTCGGCCCGAGCAGCCCGTAGTAGACGATGCCCATTCCGCCGGCACCGATCCGCGCAGTCAGCGTCGTGGGCCCGAGCCGCACCGGCAACGCGATGTCCTGCACGCCGACCGCTCTCCGATGCTGTCTGGGCCCGCCGATATCAAGGCCCGCCGCTGTCCCGTCTCGCCCGGCGCGTCGCCGCTCCGCCGCGTTCGGACCCGCTATGCCCCGTTCCGCCGCCACACTACCGTCGGCGCGCCGGCACGGCCCGCGGGCGGCCTGGTCTCCGATGGGCCGGAGTGAATCCCTGAACGGCCGGTCACCCAGCGCGGAACCAGCGCCGCGGCGGCTGTCGCCCGTCCATGGCGGCGCGGGCCCCGGCACGTTACCGCCGGCGCGACCGCCGACAGCCGGGATGTCAAACAGGCGATATCGCCTCGGCGACTGCCGGAAACAGACAACGACTATCGTCGCGCGCCACCCGGGCCGTATCACCGGCGGCGGACGCTCGGCTGGTGCGGTGACGCTCAGCCTGCCCCCGAGGTGTATCCGGCGGGCGGGGCGGCCCGAACCGGCTGGTCGAGGGCCTGGCCAGGCTTGGGCTCATGACCAGCGCCCGTGGCGAGTACGCCCCGCCCCCGCCTAAGCCGTACGCGGGCGTTCTCGCGCCGTTCAGCCTTATAGACGGCTGCTGACACCGGTCGGGCCACGTTCGGGCATCACCGGGACAAACATCGGCCGGGCCGAGGCGCGGGGTCGTTACGCACCGGTCTGGCTGACCAGGCCGGGGGCCGCGGTCACCACGACGTCGACGGCGAGGGCCGGATTTCCGGTGATCCAGGCGTGCAGGTGGATCACCTCGTCTCTTGACAGTTCCATCCGGGCGTTCTGGCAGAGCAGGACCGCGTTGTTGGCGAACGAGCAGGCAAGCGCGTCGGCGTCGTCACCGGGCTGCGGCGGCCGGCCGGCGTAGAGCAGGCCGTTGAGGACGAAGTTCACCGCGCCGCGGCCGATGTGCTCGCCGCGTTTGAGGCAGCGGTCGCGGACCGCCCGCGAGGTGCCGGTCCGGTTGAAGCCATGCGCCGTGACCTCGGCGGCGAGCTCCTCGAACAGGGCGCGGAACTCGTGCGAGCTCAGCCGGGGAATGTCGGTGACCTGGGAGATCCGCGCGATCAGCTCGGCGTGCGGGGCGGCCGCGTCTCCCTGGCCGGCGCCACCGGGCTGGCTGCCGGGCGGCAGCGTGTGGCGGCGCGGGTCGTACAGGTATTCGGGGGCGGCGGAGACCGCGATTCGCGGGAGGTCCACGAGCGCGAGCAGCTTCTTGAACGAGCCGGTTCCGGCCCAGCCATCGGTGGCCTCCGGGCCGAGTTGGGCCCGGACGAGCTGAGCCGCCGAGGCGAGCGTGATCGGCCGTTCCGAGACGGTGACCAGTTCGCGGACCTGCTCCGCGATGGCCTGGCGGAGATAGCTGTCCTGCGTGCTCGGCGGCGCCGAGGGGGACGGTGGTGCGACCGCCATCCCTGGTCCGGTCGCGGGGGCTACCGAGGTCCCGGGGCCTATCACACTGCCCGGTGCGACCGCGGACCCGGGGACGGTCGGAGTCCCGGGTGTCACCGAGGCCGCGCGGCGCGGCGGTGCACCGTCCGCCGTCGCCGGGTCGTCCGATAAGGACCGCGTAGTCAGCTCCGCGAGGCGCCCGGGCCGGTTGCCGGCCGCCTCCGCAGGCAGGTCGCCGTCGGCCACTGCGACGGCGCCGGCGGCATCCGAGTCGTCAGGCGGCAGGTCCACGCCCGCCGATCCACCGGCCTGGCCCGGGGCTGTGGCGATTCCGAGGTGGGCCCCGCTTCCGGGCTGCGGTGCCACCCGCGGTTCGAGGGTCAGCGCGTCGTCGATGAAGGCGTCCTCGCCGACGACGTGGTCGCACGCCGCGCGAAACGCCCGCGCCGATGGACCGCTGGTGATGATGACCGTTCGGCGGTCGTGGGCGCGTAGCCGCAGCATCACCGGCGTGTAGTCCGCGTCCGCCGACAGGAGGATGACCTCGTCGAACCGGGTCGGATGGCCAAGGATGTCAAGGACGTCAATGACGATGTGAATATCGGCCGAGTTCTTTCCCGCGGCGGTCAACGGCGGGCAGTCGACCACGTGGAAGCCCGCGCGGGTGAAATAGGCGCGATACCGCGCGGAGCTCACCGGGTTGAGATAGCAGTACCGGATTAGCAGGTCGCGTCGGAAGTCGGTGGCGCCAAGTGCCGGATAGGCGAGCGTCTCCAGCCAGCTGAGCCAGCATTGAGGGTTGACCGCGAACCTGTTCGCGGCGGCGGCGTCGAGCCGTTGCAGACCCATGTGGATGTTCTCGAAGTCGACGAAGAGCGCACTACGGACCCGTAATGCGCTCTGCTGACCCCCGCCCGACGCGCTCATGGCGGCTATCGTGCCGGATCGAACGTCCCGGACCAAGCACTATGGCCCCCGAACACAGGCCTAACGGTCCCCTAGACACTCATCGTCATGACTCGGACACATGCGCGCCGTGTCGGCGCTCCCGATCCACCACCCGCCCGCTCTATGTGACCCGTCTAACACGGCTCCAGACCGTCACGTTTCGTCGCCCCTCACGCGGCCCAGCCCGCGGTCCTTCCTCCACCACCAGCGGCCGCACCTGCGATCACGCCGGTGGGCGGACGTCGACCGCCCACGCGGCAGGCGCGCTCGAGGTCCAACCGCCTCGGCTCAGCCGAGGACTCCTCAGTCGACGCGACGCCGTTTACACCCCGGTTGCCGGGTTCGGCCATCCGGGCTATGGTTCGCCGCGGCGCCAGAATCGACCGGAGGTCGTAATCCCAGGCGAGCTGGTGAAGCCATTCTGACGTCACGCCGGCCGAGCACGCGACGGCGTCGTTTCGGGAATCGTGAATCAGCTCCCTAAATGCATCCGTACCCCCGCCCGCGACAGCATCCCGCCAAATGAAACAGTTAAGTCCCACCGCGAGGCCACAGGCTGGGACGTCGCGATGCCGCCGTCCCGAAGGCCAGGTGTTCGGCCGGCCTTGAGTATCACGCGATCAGAAGACGACGACGTTCTCCCGGGAGGCGAGATGTCCAACGGCCGTGCTGACGACCGTCGTGGCGTCGGGTTGCTGTGGCTGGTCGCCGCGGTCGGCACCGGCGCGGCGATCTGGGCCGCGTGCACCGACTTCGGCGCCCAGTCCTACCGCACCTGCACCGCGGAGTCCCCGTCCGTGTCGCCCCTGTCCGTCGCGCCTGGCACCGCCGGACCGGGGATCGCTGCGCCCGGGGCGAGCATCGCCGCGGCCGTGGTGGTCCTGGTCAGGGCGGCGCCTCGGGCGGCGCCTGGGCCAACGAGGTCGTCCGCGGCGCGCGGTGTGCTCGCATGCTCCGCCTGACGGGAGGCCTGGCACGGGCACGGCCCGCGCGATTCCCCTGTCGGCGCCCGCGGGCCTGGTCCGGTGGGTCGCGCGGGCGCTGGTGGGCACGGCGGCCGGCGGCGTCACGCCTGGACGGCGTGGCGTTCCAGATGGGCGAGGACGGTCTGGTTGGCGGCCCAGCCGTCCGGGAAGCGGACCGGCTCGTCCAGGTGGACCGCCCCACTGGACGGATGCGCGTCAAGGAGGTCGCGGATGCCCGCGCGGGCGACGACGACGCAGGCCTGCCGGTGACGAGAGGCCAGCACGCACAGCCGGCCGGCCTCCAGGTGGAACGCGGTGGCGTCGCGGCGGCCGGACAGCGGGTGCAGCACGACGGTGACGTCGTACTCCCGGCCCTGCAGGCGGTTGGCTGTGTCGACGACGACAGCCTCGCCGAGGTCGGCGCCGAGCGCGGACCGGATCGCCGCGGCCTGGTCCCGGTGGGCCGCGCCGATCGCGACACGGCCAGCGGTGACCGGGTGCTCGCCGCCCGCACCGTCATGGGAGGCCGCGACCGGGCCGCGGTCGAGCAGCCGACGGGCGACCTCGGCGACCGCGCGGACGGCCTCGGCGTCGGTGCGAACGGTGCCGCGGGCGGGCAGCTCCAGCAGCCCCCAGCCGGTCTGCGCGGCCACATCCAGCACGTCGTCGACCACGCCGGCGGCCGGCGCGCCGACCGGCCGCGGCCCGGTCAGCCGGGTGGCGGCGCCAGTGAAGGTGAGGCGGCGGTCGCCGGGGCCGTTGCCGGTCCGGAACCCGGCGAACGGGTAGAAGGCGTCGGCCACCACTCGTTCGGCGCTGCGCGGAAGCCGCCACGAGACCGGCAGGTGGTGCACGGGCAGGTCAGGGTTACTGCGCAGCAGCACGGCGACGGCACTCTGCATCGGGTCCCAGGTCAGCCCGCGCCAGCGGTCGTTCTCGACGGTCGAGAACGGGTCGAGCTGACCTGGGTCGCCGACGAACAGCGCCCGCTCGAAGCGGGTGGCGATCGCGAGGAGGGCGTCCGAGCGCATCTGGTAGGCCTCGTCGACGATCGCGAACCGCCAGGCGGCGTCCTTCACGTAGGCCCACTTGGCGGCGGTGGCGACGGTGACACGCGGGTCGCCGAGGGACTTCAGGTCGGTGCCCACCGTGACGTTCGGGAGCCCGTCGATCCGCGGCGGCGGCGCGTAGCCGGCGCGGCCGAGGCGGCCGACCCGCAGGTCCGGTGCCTGGTCGAGCAGTGTGCGGGCGAGTTTCTCGACCAGGTCGTCGACCTGCTCGTTCGTCTGGGCGACGATCATCAGTGGCTCGTCGGCGAGGGCGAACTCGGTCGCCGCCCGCACGACCAGCGTCGACTTCCCGGCCCCCGGCGGGGAGTCGACCACCACCCCGCGGTGTCGGCCCGACCGGAAGTCGGCCAGGATCTGGTCGGTCACCCGGTCGGCTGCCACCTTCGGGTCCTCGTCCTCGCCGGCTTCCGACGCCATCACCCGCGCACCGCCTGCCACCTGCGCCGCTACCCCTTCCTCACCAGGACCGTACGATCGCCGACCATTCCGGCGCCCTCGCCCGTTCACGCGCCGGGCGGCCATCGGCCGATGCCCGTCCCGGCGAACGTTCGGACGGACCGGGTGGCGGGGCCGGCCGGCGGATCACTCCCAGCGTTCCCGCACGTCATCCTCGGTCGGCTCGTAAGGGCCCGGCGGGCCGCCGTGGGTCCACGGGGTGTCCTCCGGCGCAGGCAGCCCGGCCGAGAACATTCCATCGGACAGGAGGCTGGTGTAGCTGAGGACTTCGCCCTCGACCGGGACCGAGCCCGGCGGTGGAACCTTGGAGCGTCCCATCCCTCCGCTGAGCTCCAGCGTCACGAGCAGTCCGTCCGCCGCGGGGCGCAGGTCGACGATCTCACCGAGCTGACCGCGCCGCGCCGGCGACTCGACCTTCGCGCCCACCGCCAGGCGCACCGGATCGACCGTCAGCACCTCGGCGAGCGGCCGGGTGACCAGGGTGCCGCGGCTGTTGGCGATCCGGCGGTCGCGGTCGACACCGACGACCCGCCCGACGAACGCCTCGCCGGTCACCCGCTGGTTCGCCAGCACCAGCGGGTCGTCGAAGGCCTGGTCCGCCTCGTAGGCGGCGAGCTCGCGTTCGAGCACGGCCAGCCGCCGGGCGGCGGCCACGGCTCCGTCGCGCCGCGCCTGCGGCAGCCCGCCGTCCTCGGCGCTCAGGTAGGCGAAGTAGGAGCTGAACCTGGCCCGGTCCTGCTCCCAGCGGCGTCCGACGGACGCGCCGGCGGGCAGCGCGCGCAGCAGGTCGACGGCCCGCCACATCAGCTGCCACGTCGGTTCGAGGTGCCCGCGCAACGCCTCCGCGACCGCTGCCTCGGCCACGACGACGCGTGCGTCCCCGGTCCCGCCGCCAGCCGCCTCCTGGGCCACGGCCTCGTCGTACGCGCGGATCGCGGGGGCGAGCACCCGGTTGTCGAAGCCAGGGTCCGTCGTCGGCCCGGCCGGCGGCCACCTGGCCGGGTCCTCGGCCAGCCGCGCGGCTTCGGCTCCGGACAGTCCGGGCGGCGGGTCGATCCAGGCCATCAGCGCCGCCAGGTTGGCGTCTTCCAGGGCGCTCTGGCCGGTCGCCCAGTGTTTGGCGAGCGCCTCCGTCATCGCCATCAGCGCGGACGACCCGGGATGCTCGGCGCGTTGGGCCAGGAACGTCAGCCAGCGGCCGAGCAGCGGCACCCCGGCGGGGACGGCGTACTCTCCCACCGTCGAGCGGAACCGCGTCGAACGGCCGAACAGCCGCACGAAGTCGGCCCCGGCCACGTTCGGCACGAGAAGCTGGGGTGCGTCGAGGAACCTTGTCACCTCGGCGAGCTCACCCACGGCGGCAGCGGCGGCGGCCTGGCCGCCGTCGTCCGGAGGACCGGCACCAGCGCCGGGCTCGATCGCCGCGGCCGGTGGTGTTCTCGCCGCCTTCGGCGGCTTCACCGGCTCGGAGCCGGCGCCGGCGCACCGCGCCACCTCGGCCAGCAGAACGGCCGCGAGCTCGTCCGCGAACCGGAACCGGCGGGACCGGTCTCGAGGCTGCGGAACGACGAGCAGCACCGGCCGGTCGACCGCCGTGCCGACCATCGCGGCCAACGGCGCGTTCGCCTCACCAGCCATCGTCAACGGCACCAGGACCAGCGGCGCGTCGGCCAGGTGCAGATGGCGCACCGACGCCACCGGCTGGGCGACGCCAACCGCCGCGGCGCGCGCCCGCGCGTACGCCCCGATCGCGCTCATCCGTCGTCCCGGGCGGCCCCGGCTCTGTCCTGCGCCCCGTTGGCCGGCTGGCCCGGCGCGTCGCTCGCGGCGAGCCGCGTGGCCGCCGGCCGTGCGCCGCCCCGCGCCGAAGAACCGCCCGCCGCCAGTTCGTCCGCCGGGGGATGTCGGGACTCCCCGTCCTGCGCCGGCTGGCGTTGCGGCGGTGCCGGCAGGCCGGCGAGCACCTCGGCGTAGACGCGGGCCGTGGTGCGCAGCATCGCCGCGGCCTCGGCCTGGTCGTCGTCCGGCGCACGGGTGCCATGTGCGAGCGCGAGCGCGTCGGCGACCGTCTCGACCCCGCCCAGCTCCTCCCGGACACCGACGCCGAGGGTGGCCGTGCGCCCCGTCGACTCGTGCCGGCAGAAGAAGGCCAGCTCACACGTCGACAGGCAGCCGGGCGCGTACCGGGCCGCGATCTGTCCCAGCGCCCTGGTCAGCGTCGAGGCGTCGAGCCGCGGCGCCCCGCTGGCGTCGACGGCCAGATCGAGGCGCAGGTCGTCCGGAAGGGCGTCCAGCAGCGAGTCGATCCGAGTCAGCCGCGCCAGCTGGTGCTCCAGGATCAGCAGCTGCCGGCGGATGTCGACCTTCGTCACCACCGGAGTGTTGGAGAAGTCCTTCGGGCAGACGAGCACCACCTCGTGCGCGACGGCCTCGTGCGCGACCGCCTCGTGCGCGACCGCCTCGTGCGCGACCGCCTCGTGCGCGACGGCCTGGGCCCGGCCCAGCAGCCTCCGCAGCGCGAGCACGTAGACCGCGGCCTGGATCGCGGCTGCGGCGACCTTCTCCCCGTCCGCCTGGCCATCGATCACCGGAAAGGACTTGATCTCGACGATGTGGAACACCCCGCCGGGCTGGGCCACGACCAGGTCCGGCTCCAGCGACACCTCCTGGCCGGCGACGTCGAGACGCAGCAGCGGATGGTCGAACACGGCACCGCCGGAGACCGGACCGGAGGCCGCGTCCCCGGCGGCCTGGGTCAGCGCCGCGACCGACGCCGCGTGCCGCGCGTCGAGGCCTCCCTCGCCGAGAGCGCCGCCGCCGGCCACCACGTCACTCGACGCGCCGAGATCACGATAGGTGGCTGAACTTAGGTCAAGGCCAAGCTGGTCGCGCAGCAGCCGGAGAAGCTCGGCGGCACCGTCGGCCTTGACCTGCTTCTCGAACACGTTGCCGCGCACGATCGCGAACGGGGACTGCCCGAATCCGGCCGGGTAGCCGACCCGGTCGGCGAGCCCGTCCTTGTCGACCCCCGCCGCGTCCAGCACCGCTCGCCGACCACAACCGGGGTTGCTCGTCAGCGCCGCGATCGTCCGTGCGTTGTGCCGGCGCGGGACCGCCGAGCCCCGGATCCGCTCCAGCCTCGCCTCCGTCTTGCCTTCGTGCCGCACAACCCGCCCTTCACCCGCCAGCGCCGACCTGCCCGTCAGCACCGATCCTTACGGACAGCGCCCGCCATTGCGCGACCGGCCCGCCGACGAGGCGAAGCCGGACGCCGCCGGCCGAGGCCCGACAGCGGCCCCGGCCAGGCGACGAGCAACGCCGCCGCGACGAGGGACCCGATCGCCCACCGGTCCCGGACGCCCTGCTCGCCGAGCCGGGTCGCGCCGTAGACGAGCGCGAGCAGGCCGGACGCGACGAGCGCGGCGCCGGGCAGGTCGAGGCGGGTCCGGTCGCGGGGCGAGGTGTCGGTGAGGACGAACGGCGCGACCGCGACGGCGGCGGCGGGGGCGATCGGCACGTTGACGAGGAAAGCCCAGCGCCAGCTCATCAGGTCGGTGAGGACGCCACCGAGCACCGCCCCGCTGGTGAACCCGGTCGACATCATCACGCTGTTGAGCCCGAGCGCGCGCTCCGGATGGAGCCCTACCACGCCGAGCACGGAACGCCGTCCGCCGACGCCCTCGTCCTGCTCGCCCGCGGCCGAATCCGGCCCTGCTCCCCGGCGGCTGAACCCGGCCCTGCTCCCCGGCGGCTGAACCCAGCCGCGGACCGGCACAGCAGTCAGATGGCGGGTCTCGCCGCTAGGGCAGCCGCCAGTCGACCGGCTGGGCGCCCTGGCTCAGCAGGAGGTCGTTCGCCCGGCTGAACGGGCGGGAGCCGAAGAAGCCCCGATCGGCTGAGCGGGGTGACGGGTGGGCCGACTCGATCGTCGGGATGTCCGCCAGGAACGGGCGCAGGCCACGCGCGTCCGCGCCCCAGAGGATCGCCACCAGCGGCTTGCCGCGCCCGGCGAGGGCCCGGATCGCCTGCTCGGTGATCTCCTCCCACCCCTTGCCGCGGTGCGAGCCGGGCTGGCGGGGCGCCGTCGTCAGCGCCCTGTTCAGCAGCAGCACGCCCTGGTGGGTCCAGGCCGAGAGATCGCCGTTCGCCGGCTCGGGCACCCCGACGTCTGCGCGCAGCTCCTGGAAGATGTTGACGAGGCTGCCCGGCAGCCGGCGCACCTCGGGCGCGACCGCGAAGCTGAAACCGATGGCCATGCCCGGCGTCGGGTACGGGTCCTGCCCGACGATCAGCACCCGCACCTCGTCGAAGGGCCGCTGGAAGGCCCGCAGCACGTTCGGCCCAGCCGGAAGGTACGTCCGCCCGGCCGCGATCTCCGCGCGCAGGAACTCTCCCATCGCGGCGACCCGCGCGGCGACGGGCTCCAGGGCCGCGGCCCACCCGGGTTCGACCAGTTCCGGCAACGGTCGCGGTGACATGGCTGATCACCCTACCGCTCCTGGCGGAGCGCCCCGCCAGGCCAGATGTCCGACGCAGCGGTCCTGGCCCCGGCCACAGGGCGCGACCGTCGCGTCGGGCCGCGCTGACGAGCCGCTCCGCGGATCCGGATTCCCACGCCGAACGGCCACGTTCGACCAGCCCAACGACGTTCACCTTGGCCGACCCGACCTCTCGGTCATCGACATGCCGATCCAGGTCGCCAAGGACAAGGGCCTCAAGAAGGTCACCGCGGCCGTCATCGACGTGCCGGCCGCGCTGCACTCCGCGCAGGACGTCGCGCCGGGGCTCTTCAGGGCGGCCGGCATCGGCTACGAGCTGTCCCGGGTGGCGCCGGGGACCGCCGACATGACGCCGCAGATGCAGCAGGTCGTCCGCAACGGCTCGGACGGCGTGTTGATCATCGGCAACGACTCGTTCTGCAGCAGCGCGATGAACGGCCTGCGCTCCGTCGGGTTCACCGGCACGATCAGCGACATCTCGCAGTGCGTCACCGACGCGACCCGCAAGGCGGTTGCGGGCTCCGTGCTCAAGGGCATGTGATCGCCGCCCAGGCGCCGGTGGGCCGGACAGCCCGTCGATGCGGCTTTACCAGAAGGTCGTTGACACCTACGGCAGCGACATCGACACCAGCAACCAGGACGCCATGATCATGATCAGCATCACCGTCGGTTTCCAGGCGTCGCTGGCAGGCATCACCGGCGACATCAACCCGCAGACCATCACGGCGACCGTCAAGTCGATGAAGGAGACGGAGCTGCCCGGCGGCGATGGGATCAAGTTCCGCTGCAACGGCAAGGCCGACCCGGCGAACGCCGCGGTGTGCCTGCGCGGCGGGCTGACGACGACGCTGAACGACAAGGGCCAGCCGGCCGCCTACCAGGTCCTCGGCAACGCCGCGATCCCGAGCTGATCCGCCGCGCCGGGCGGGAGCGACCCATCGGCCCCGCCCGGCGCCCAGGCCGTGCGCCGGTTCGCGTGTTCGGGGGTCAGACCGCGCCGACGGTGGTGACCTTTAGCTCGTGGACGGCCGGAGCGGCGCAGGCCAGCAGGCCTCCGGTGCCGTTGAGCGAAACCAGCAGCGCGACGGTGTTGTCGGGCGGGTAGACGCGCATGGTGGCCGCCTTGGTCATGGTGTCGGGCGTCAGGCAGCCCGGCAGCACCCCGGGCTGGGTGATCAGTACGGTGAAGACGAGCAGGCCACCCGGCGCGAGCGCGATCCGCCCGCCACTCGCGCCGGCGGCGCCCGGCGGCTGGCCGGCCGGCTCCCGGTCGGCGGGAGCGCCGAGCTGGTTGCCCGCCGCGTCCAGCAGCGAGGCACCGGGGTAGCCCTCCACGGCACAGCGCGTCGAGCCGGTGTTAGTCAACGCCATCTCGTAGTACTCAGTCCCGGCCGCGCCCTCGGCGCTCTGGACCTTCGCCGCGAGAGAGGACGACGGGCAGGTCCGGACCGCGGGGGCGCCGGTCGCCGTGGCCGCGCCGGTCGTCGGCGCGACGGTGCCGCTCGTCGCGCTCGCGCCCGCCGACGGCGGCTGCGTCGTGGCGCCGGTCGAGCCCGAGGCGACGTCGGATCCCGAGCAGGCGGCGACCGTCAACGCCAGCAGCGCGCCCACCACCGGCCCGCCAGCGGCCCGCACAGCACGGCGCCCGGCCCACACCCGGCGGCCGGCCCGCGGCACGGGACATCCGATGCTCGCCCGTCCGGCGGCCTCGCGGCCCACGGCCTGCTGACATCCGCTCTTCGTGTCCATCGCGGCTCCATCCCTGCTAGTTGTCCATGATGGTGCGCCGCCGTATGTGTTGCGCGCTTCGGTCGACGACTGCACGACACCCGGTCTTGGGCAGGCGACAAGGTGACCCGCCAGTCAGCGGCCCCGCGGCCGACGGCGCGACCGCCCGGCCCCGGCACACGGCCTCCGGCAGCCGTCCGGTCCAGATCACCGGACGGGCCGCCGCGGCGAGCAGAATGGGATCGTGTCCGCCACCCTCGTCGCCTCCGGCCTTTCCGTCGTCCGCGGGGGGCAGGTGGTGCTCGACGGAGTCGACCTCACCGTCGCGCCGGGCGACCGCGTCGGCGTCGTCGGCCCCAACGGGGTCGGCAAGTCGACGCTGCTGCGCGCGCTGGCCGGCCAGGCCGTGCCCGACGCCGGCCGGGTCGAGCTCTCGCCGCCGTCGGCCAACGTCGGCCTGCTGCCGCAGGAGCCGGACCGCCGCCCCGGCGAGACGCTGCGCGCGTTCCTGGAGCGGCGCACCGGCGTCGCCGCGGCGCAGGCGGCGCTCGACGACGCCACCGAGGCCCTCACCGAGGGCCGGCCCGGCGCCGACGACGCCTACGCGGCGGCGCTCGAACGCTGGCTGGCGATCGGCGGCGCCGACCTGGACGTGCGGGCGGAACAGGTCTGCGCCGAGCTGGGCCTGCCCGCGGACGCGCTGGACGCGCCGACGACCGCGCTGTCCGGCGGCCAGGCCGCCCGCGGGTCGCTCGCCGCGGTACTGCTGTCTCGCTTCGACATCACGCTGCTCGACGAGCCGACGAACGACCTGGACTTCGACGGCCTCGAACGGCTGGAACGGTTTGTGACCGGGATCTCCGGCGCGCTGGTCGTCGTCAGCCACGACCGGGCCTTCCTCGACCGAGTGATCGACAGCGTCGCCGAGATCGACCAGCACCGCCGCGACGTCACCCACTACGCGGGCGGCTGGGAGGCCTACCTCGAGGCGCGGGAGCTCGACCGCCGGCACGCCCGCGAACGCTACGAGGACTACGCGGACACCCGGTCCAGCCTGGTCTCCCAGGTGCAGCGCCAGCGCGAGCAGTCGGTGCGCGGCGCGATCCGGGCCAAGCGCAAGGTCCCGGACAACGACCGGTCGGTGCGCAGCTACAAGATCGAGGCCGCGACGAAGAGCGCGTCCCGGGTGCGCAGCCTGGAGACCAGGCTGAACCGGCTGGAGGAGGTCGACGAGCCGCGCAAGGAGTGGCAGCTGCGGATGACGATCGCCGCCGCCCCCCGGTCCGGCGACGTCGTCGCCACCCTGGCCAGGGCCGTCGTCGAGTACCCGGCCGACCCGGCTGACGAGGCGGGCGGCTTCCGGCTCGGGCCGGTCGACCTGACCGTGTCCTGGGCGGACCGCGTCGTCATCACCGGGCCGAACGGCGGTGGGAAGTCGACGCTGCTCGCCGCGCTGCTCGGCCGGGTGCCGCTGGCCGCCGGGACGGCGACGCTCGGCTCGGGTGTGCGGGTCGGCGAGGTCGACCAGGCGCGGGACCGGTTCCGCGGCGAGGAGACGACGCTCGCGGCCGCCGAGGCGGCCACCGGCTGGGTGATGGCCGAGGTGCGCACCCTGTTCGCCAAGTTCGGCCTGGGTGCCGACCAGATGACCCGGCCGGCCGGCGCGCTGTCCCCTGGCGAGCGGACCCGGGCGGGGCTCGCTCTGCTGCAGGCCGTCGGGGTGAACTGCCTTGTGCTCGACGAGCCGACGAACCATCTCGACCTGCCGGCGATCGAGCAGCTGGAGTCCGCGCTCGAGACCTACCCGGGTACGCTGCTGCTGGTCAGCCACGACCGCCGGATGCTCGACGCCGTCCGCGTCACCCGCCGCCTGCACGTCGAGGCCGGCGAGGTCACCGAGTCGACCCTGTAGGCCCGCGCCCGCTGGGCAGACACCCGCAGAAACGGCTGATCCCCGCCGGGCGCCAGGAGCCGGCGGGGATCATGAGTGTGAGCGTTTCGAACCACCGAGGCAGCGGCTCAGACCATCCCCCCCGTAGAAGGTCTGAGTCGCTGGCCCCGGCGGCTCTCCCTGAGTGGACACCCCCCAGCGCCCACGACCACGAGGCGGGTTCCCCGCGCCCCGTTGTCGGGGCTAAGCCTTGCGTAGTCCGGAAGGCCGAGCCAGCTCACGGCCGCGTCCTTTCGGCGACGTGCTCCCACTCCCGTCCTCGGATATGCGAGGATGTGGCGTCATCGGCCGCCGAGACGTTGTTAGGCTGTGCCTCGTTGTGATATTGCCGCGCCCTCGCCCAAGGAGAGCGGTCGTGACGGAAGCGCCCGACGAGGACCTGTCCCCCGTCCTGTCCGGACTCATGCGTGCCGCCCGGCGCAAGACCGACGCCGGACGCAAGCTGCTCGCCAACGACGAGCTGACCCGTGAGTACCTGGAGGCGGGGCGGCGGCTGATCGACGCCCAGCTCGGCCCGGCCGAGGGGGCCGACCCCGAGGATCGGCCCCTGTTCCGCTGGCTGTCCCAGCGCGCGGTGATCGACGAGGTCACCAGGAGCGGTGAGCGGCTGCACGGCTCCGAGGGCACGTTCCGCGACCGCTGGCCCTACCAGCCGGACTTCATCCGGGACGTGCTGTCCTACAGCCTGCGCGGGGCGCACTGGAAGGAGATCGCCGACCGCACCGCGGAGGCCCGCGACCGCCTCGCCGACGCCGAGGACGTCGTGCGCGCCGTCCATGACGCCGCCTATCAGGACCTGATCGTCAGCCAGAACAGCCCGGCGATGCGGACGTGGCTGATCGGCGCGGCGATGGCGGCCCGGGACGAGATCGCGCGCTCGACGGTGCAGGAGATGTACCGGATCAGCACCCAGGCCTGGCAGGACTCCTACGAGAAGGCCGCCGCGGCTCGCGGCCTGAAGCCCAGGGCCGGCCTGACCATCAAGGACCTCAACTTCATCATGACGGCCGTCACCGAGGGCATGCAGGTGCGGCTGATGGTCGAGGACGACGGCCGGGTCTTCGACCACGAGCGGGGCACCTCGCTGCTGGGCACAGCGGCGCTGGCCCTGCTCGTCGCCTGTTTCGACCACCTCGACGACGGGCTGAGCCTGGAGGACCTCGTCCGCCTCGCGGTCAGCCCCGCGTCCGACGGACCGGAGCAGGCCGCCGAGACCGCCCGGCCCGAGGCGGCCACAGACCAGGCCTGAGTTCACGGGGGTGGACAACTCGCGGCACCCCCGTGGACTCAGGCCAGCCGCCCTGACGACGGTCGGGCGGCGAAACCGCGCCGGCCATCGAGGAACGGCATCGTCGTTGCGCGAAACGGCCCGTGAACGCGGGCCGGCGACCGTGAGATCCAGAGTCAGGCGAGCGGAGCGTGCTTGTCCAGCTCGCCGGTGGCGCGCTGGCAGGCTGACTCGGTCTGGGTGGGATCGATGGAGACCAGGTGCGCGACGACACGGCGAGCCATCTCGGCGAAAGCGCCCCGCTCGTCCTCGCCCAGCGGGGCCAGGACGTGCTCGTCGACGAGGCGCAGCCGGGCCTGGGCCTCGTCGTAGGCGGTTCGGCCACGGTCGGTGCCGACGATCATGCGGGCCCGCCGGTCGGCCGGGTCGGGCCGGCGCTCGACGAGGCCGGCGTCCTCCATCTGGTCGATGAGGTGAACCATGACCGTCCGGTCGATCCCGAACCGGCGGGCGACCTCGATCTGGTTGGGCGCCCGGCCGCAGAGCGAGGCGCCCAGCACATACAGCCCGCGCAGGCCGCCCGGCACCGCGTCGACCGCCGCCGACGCGGCGGCCAGGTAGCCGTGCTGGATCTGGCCGACGAGCCACCCCAGATCCTTGGCCATGTCGTCCGTGAGCAGGGCGTCGACCTCGATGGAGGGGCAGGCGGGCTCGGGGGCGCACGGGTCACTTAGGGCCGGCTCGGCCCCGGCTCCTGTTAGCTGCGCCATCGCACGAGGGTACCCCGGAATGACTTCCGTTCGTCAGTGTTTACGATGAGCGGCGCAGCAACTAATCTCTCTAATAGACGATCTGTTCGATAACCGACCTTGGGCCAGCCGCACAGCGGCGAGCGCCCAGAGCCTCCCCCACGAGGAGAGTCACCATGGCCCACCTGCTGCACATCGAGTCGAGCTTCGCCGGCGACAACTCCGTCTCCCGCACGGTGGCACGGGAGTACGTCGCCGAGTGGCAGGCACGCAGCCCAGATGGCACCGTTACCTACCGTGACCTCGCGTCGCAGCCGCCGGCCCACCTGGACTGGACCGCCGTCTCCGCCGGGATGACCCCCGAGGACCAGCGGACCTCGGAGCAGGCCGACGCCGTCAAGGCCCGCGGGACCTACATCGGCGAGGTCGCCGCCGCGGACGAGGTGCTCTTCACCGCCCCGATGTACAACTTCTCGATTCCCTCGACGCTCAAGTCCTGGATCGACCAGCTCATGGTCCCGGGCCTGACCATCGCCGACGCGACGAACCCGGGCCTGCTCGGCGGCAAGAAGGTCACGATCGTGACCTCGCAGGGCGGGTCCTACGGGCCGGGCACCCCGAAGGACGGCTGGGACCACGTGACGCCGTACCTGACCCACGTCGTCGAGGCGCTGGGCGCCGAGGACGTCGAGTTCGTCAACGTCCACATGACCCTCTCGACCATCAACCCGGCGCTGGCCGAGTTCCAGCCCCTGTTCCACAGCTCGCGGGCGGCCGCCACCGACGCCGTCAAGGCCCGCGTCCGCGCCTGAGCGGCGACGCCGAGCGCGCCTTGTCCGGCGCGCACGAACGCGCCCGTCGGCGCTCGTCCGCCAGCCCGGTCCACCCGGGCCGGCGGACCGTGCCGGCGGGCGCGTCCGTTTCCCGGCTACTTCGGCGGCCGACCGGAAGGTCAGGCACCGGCCCAGGCCAGGCCACCAGCCGATGGTGCGGTCGCGGCCATGACCTCTCGACCTGCGGCCGATGAGGCGCCCCTCCCCATCGGCCCGTCGGAACGAGGGGCCGGACGGGCCGCCCAGGGCGGTCATTTTGGCCCGTAGGGTGGGCCCATCGACCGGGCCGATCGTCCCGTCCCGGAGCCCGTCGTGGCTGGTCCGAACGGCAGGAGCAGGCCCGAGGAGCCGCTCTGAGCTGGATGAACCGGGTATCGTATGGATCATGAGTGATGTGCGGGTGTTCCTGCTGGATGACCACGAGATCGTGCGTCGTGGCATCCGCGAGATGCTCGAGGACACCGGCGACATCCAGGTGGTCGGCGAGGCGTCGACAGCCGCCGAGGCGCTGCGGCGGCTGCCGGCCGCCGCGCCGAACGTCGCCGTGCTCGACGCTCGGCTGGAGGACGGCAGCGGCATCGACGTCTGCCGGGACATCCGCTCCGCGCATCCGGAGATCGGCTGCCTGATCCTGACGTCGTATGACGACGACGACGCGCTGTTCTCCGCGATCATGGCCGGCGCGGCCGGCTACCTGCTCAAGCAGATCAAGGGCACCGACCTGATCGGCGCGATCCGCACGATCGCCGCGGGCCGCTCGCTGCTCGACCCGGCCGTCACCCAGCGCGTCCTCACCCGGCTGCGGGAGGGCCCGGCGCAGGACCCGAAGCTCGCCGCGCTCGGCACCCGCGAGCGGGAGATCCTGCACCTGGTCGCCGAGGGCCTGACGAACCGGCAGATCGCCAGCCGGATCCACCTGTCCGAGAAGACGGTCAAGAACTACGTCTCCTCGATCCTGGTCAAGCTGGAGCTGACCAGCCGGACCCAGGCCGCGGTGTTCGCCGCCCGGGTCGAGAAGTAGCCTCCCGCCTCCGAGCCGGGCCCGTCACCCGGCGGCGGCCCCGGACGACCGGTTCTCCTGGCCCCGATCGGGCCATGCGAGGATCGCGGGGTTGACACAAGGGGAGCGGAACCGATGGACGGCGGTTGGACGGGCACGGGCATCGGCGGCGTGACCGCCGAGGACCGTTTCACGCTCGGCGACCTGCGCATCGGTGAGGTGCTCGGCCGCGGCGCGACCGGCGAGGTCCGCCGCGCGGTCGGCCCGAACGGCGAGCTGGTCGCCGTGAAGCTGCTGCGCCAGGAGCTGGCCGACGACGCGCAGGTGGTCGCCCGGCTGCTGCGGGAATGCTCGGTCGTCGCCCGGCTCGCCGACCGTCACGTCATCCGGATCCGGCACCTCATCGCCCAGGACGACCGCGTCGGAATCGTCATGGACTACCTTCCGGACGGTGACCTGCGCCGCCTGCTGCGCCGCCGCGGCACCCTCACCCCGACCGACGCGGCCCGGCTCACCAGCCAGGTGCTGATCGCGCTGCGCCGGGCGCACGAGGCCGGCGTCGTGCACCGCGACGTCAAGCCGGAGAATGTGCTGCTCGACGGCGACGACGCGGTTCTCACCGACTTCGGCATCGCCCGCCAGCTGGAAGGCCCGTCGCTGACAACCGGCACCGGAGTTCTGGGAACGCCGTCGTACCTGGCCCCCGAGCTGGCCAGCGCCCAGCCGACCACCCCTGCCGTCGACATCTACTCCGCCGGGTGCCTGTTCTACGAGCTGCTCGCGGGCCAGCCGCCGTTCGTCGGCGGCCCTGCGATCGCCGTGCTGCTCCGCCACGTCAATGAGACCCCCGCGCGGCCCGCGGACCTGCCCGACCAGCTCTGGGACCTGCTCGCCGCGATGCTCGCCAAGCTGCCCGGGGACCGTCCCACCGCGACCCAGGCCATCGCGACGCTGGCGGCGCTGGAACCGACGTTGTCCGGCCTGCCCGCGCTGCCGCGGCTGGGCGTCCCGGACCCGTCGGCGTCGGGCACCCGGACCCACGAGTCCGTGCCCACGTGGAGCCTGTCGCCGGGCTGGGACCGCAACCTGACCACCCAGGTGCCCGGCGGGCTCGACGACGGCGCGCAGCCCACCGTGCTCAACCGGTTCCTCGCCGACGACGCTGTGGCCGAGACCAGGACCGACCTGCCGGCCACCCGCGACCGCCTCGCGCCGGACACCCGGGACTGGAGGCAGTCCCGGGTGTCCGGCTCAGGACCGTGGGCGGACGCTGTTTCGACCTCGTGGGCAGGTTCCGCGGCACCGCCGAACCGGGCGCTGCCGCCGGGCGGGCCGGGCCGCCGCCGGTCGGGCCCGTCGCGGCGCGGGCTCATGCTGCTGGTCGCCGTCGCCGTGGTCCTGGTGCTCGTCGGCACGGGTATCGCGGCCGCGCTGCGGTCGGCGGCGGGCCACGGCGACGGCGACGGCGCGAGCGACACCGGGGCCGACTACGCGCCGACGCTCGGGCTCACTCCCGAGGTGTCAGCGAGCGCGCCCGCCGACGCGTCGACCGGCGGCGGGCCTCGTCCGTCCGCCTCGGCGAGCCCCACGTCGCCGCCCACGCAGTCGCCGACCGTCACCGGCTCGCCGTCCGCCGGCGCCCCGGCGCAGCCCGGCGTGCGGGCGACGGCTCAGTCCGGGGCCGTGTCGCTGACGATCACGCAGCCCGACGGCGGGTCCGTCACCAGCTACCAGATCGCCGCCACCGGCCTGGCGACCAGGACCGTCCCCGCCGGGCGGACCACCGTCGCCGTCAAGGTTCCCGACTGTTCCAGCCGTTCGTTCACGGTGACCGCCGTAGGCCCCGACGGATCGACCCCATCGGCGCCCGTCGACGCCGTCGGCTGCGTCGCTCCGGGTCCGGTGCGTAACGTGGTCCAGACCATCTCCGGGGCCGGAAGCCGCCGGCTGACCTGGGACCCGCCCACCGACCTCGGCGGCGACAGCCAGGTCGACTACCGGATCGCCGTGACGGGGAACGGGGCGGGCACGTCGGTCACCACCAGCACCTCGCCGGCCTTCGTCCTGACCTGCACCACCGCCGACGGAGCCGACTGCCCGCCCGGAGTGACCGTCTACATCGAGGCCCGCAACACGATCGGCGCCGGCCCCAAGGCCCGCGTCCCCATCGAGGCCGCCAGCTCCTCCCCCACCCCTACCGCTGGCTGAGCAGCAGCCCGGCGCCGGGCAGCCTGCAGTGCCGTGCGCGTCGCTCCGGCCGATCGCCAGCTCCGTAGGGTGCTGCTCCGGCTGAACCAATGCGCCCGGCGCCGGTCGAGCGCCCAGCTCCGCCGCCGGCGGGCCTCAGTTCTCGCCCCGACACCCGCCCACCGCGGAGCCCGCGCCGACACCCGACCAACCCGCCGGAGGGTCCTGAACCAGCCCACCACCAACCAATTCCCTGCCCAGACGCCGATCTCCAGCCGTTCCCAGCCGCCAGGCCGGCCCTGATCGCGAACTGCGCAGGAACAAAAGGTGCGATTCGGGCGCAGGACGATTGTTTCCCCTACCCAGTTCGCGATCACCGCACGAAGCGACTCGGGAACGCCGCCGATGATCGCCGGCTGGGTAGGGGAATCGGCGTAGACGAGGTGGCAGGTTCGACGAGCTCGGGCGGGGTGCGCCAGATCACGGGCGGGACCTCGCGGGCCGCTTCGACGCCTCCCCGAGAATCTTCAGTCCAGCGCGACCGTCAGTTCGGGGCCGGTGGCCTTGCGGACCTCGTCGACGGTGATGCCGGGGGAAAGTTCGCGTAGGACGAAGCCGGCGCCGGGGACGACGTCGAGCACGGCCAGGTCGGTGATGACGCGGTGGACGCAGGACTTGCCGGTCAGCGGCAAAGTGCAGGTGTCGACCAGCTTGTGGCTGCCGTCCTTGGCAGTGTGCTCCATCATCACGATGACCTTGCGGGCGCCGTGGACGAGGTCCATCGCGCCGCCCATGCCCTTGACCATCTTGCCGGGGATCATCCAGTTGGCCAGGTCACCGGTCGCGGAGACCTGCATCGCGCCGAGGACGGCGACGTCAACGTGCCCGCCGCGGATCATCGAGAACGACGCCGACGAGTCGAAGAACGACGCGCCGGGCAGGACCGTGACGGTCTCCTTGCCGGCGTTGATCAGGTCCGGGTCGACCTTGTCCTCGGTCGGGTAGGGGCCGACGCCGAGCACACCGTTCTCCGAGTGCAGGACGACGTGCACGCCCTCGGGCAGGTAGTTCGGCACGAGGGTCGGCAGGCCGATCCCGAGGTTGATGTACTGGCCGTCCTGGAGCTCCTGGGCGACCCGGGCTGCCAGCTCCGTGCGCGAGAGAGTCACGCCGACACCGTCCTCTTCTCGATGCGCTTCACGACGTCCGGCGCGTGCACGACCCGCTGGACGAAGATCCCCGGGGTGTGGATCTCCGCGGGATCGAGCTCGCCAGGCTCGACGAGCTCCTCGACCTCGGCAATGGTGATCTTCCCCGCGGCGGCGCACAGCGGGTTGAAGTTCGCCGCGCTCTCCCGGTAGACGAGATTGCCGTGCCGGTCGCCCTTCCAGGCATGCACCAGGGCGAAGTCCGTGACGATGGCCCGCTCCAGCACGTAGTCGACGCCGTCGAAGGCCCGGGTCTCCTTCGGCTCGGAGGCGAGCGCGACACCGCCCTTGCCGTCGTAACGCAGCGGCAGGCCGCCCTCAGCGATCTGGGTGCCGACACCAGCGGGCGTGTAGAACGCGGGGATGCCGGCGCCACCAGCCCGCAGCCGCTCGGCGAGCGTCCCCTGCGGGACGAGCTCGACCTCCAGCTCACCGGCGAGGAACTGCCGCTCGAACTCCTTGTTCTCCCCGACGTACGAGCCGGTCGTCCGCGCGATCTTGCCGGCTCGCAGCAGCACGCCCAGGCCCCAGCCGTCGACGCCGCAGTTGTTCGACACCGTCCTCAGCCCGGTCACCCCGGCCTCGTGCAGCGCGTCGATCAGCTCACTCGGGATGCCGCACAGGCCGAAGCCGCCGACCGCGAGCGACGCCCCGTCGCCGATGTCCGCCACCGCGTCGGC
The DNA here is from genome assembly GCF_000966285.1 of Pseudofrankia sp. DC12. NCBI lineage: Bacteria > Bacillati > Actinomycetota > Actinomycetes > Frankiales > Frankiaceae > Pseudofrankia > Pseudofrankia sp. DC12. Next base: position 6,278,940 of record NZ_KQ031391.1, on the reverse strand, counting down.
CGCGGTCGCCACCACCTTGTCCACCGCTCACCCGCCTCCCACCTCGTCCCACCAACCGCGTCAGGTTAATGGCGACTAACCAGTACGTCCAGCGTGTCCGGTACGGCCGCCCCCAAGACTGCCACGTCCCCTCTCGTCAACGGAGAGACCCACTCTCAAACCGGCAGCCCGGCCCCCGCGAGGCCAGCCCCACTTCCACCGCAGCCTCCCCGTCCCGCCGTCCCGGCCGAACCGGGCGCCGACTTGCCTACGCAGACGCCGATCATTCGGCTGGCTGGGCAAGCGGCTACACCTTGATCGAGAATTGCGCAGGCAAAAAGCCGACAAATGGGGGTATTGAGCGCCGTCTTGCCTGCGCAACGAGCGATCAAGGCGTCCCGGTGGGGCCCGAGACCGCCTTGATCACTGGCTGCGCAGGGGAACCTTGGCCAGTCGGGAGGTGCTGGGTGTGGGGGTGAGGTCGGGCTGGCTGCGCGAGCAACCTCAACCAGACGGTTGACATCGGCGCCGGATTGCCGGAACGTCTTCTCAACCGAGTGGTTGAGGAGGTGGCGGTGGACCAGCTTTCCCGGGTGTTCGCGGCGCTGGCCGACCCGACCCGGCGGGATCTGGTCGCCCGGCTCACCGACGGTGACGCGACGGTCGGCGAGCTGGCGGCGCCCTACGAGGTGTCGGTACAGGCGGTCTCCAAGCATCTGAAGGTGCTGGAGCAGGCCGGGCTCGTCAGCCGGGCGGGGGCGACGCACCGCAGCCCGGTGCACCTGGAGGCCCAGGTCTTCGACCTGGCGACCGCGTGGCTGGAGCGCTACCGGCGCGAGGCCGAGCGGCGCTACCAGCGCCTGGACGCCGTCCTCGCCGCCCTGACCGAGGCCACCGGGGACCAGACCGCCGCACCAAGCACCATCACCAAGCCCAGCCACGATGACGGACCACTGAACAGGGAGACAGCCTGATGGCCACCACCAAGACGGTCACGGTCGAAGCGGACCCGAACGTGCCGCTCATCCGGATGACCCGCGACTTCCACGCGACACCCGCGCAGCTCGTGCGCGCTCATACGGACCCCGCTCTGTTCACCCAGTGGGTCGGCCCGGACGGCTTCGAGACCACGATCGACTACTGGGACGCGCGCACCGGCGGAAGCTGGCGTTACGTCGGCGCCCGGGTCGGCGTCGAGCACGCCTTCCACGGGTCGTTCCACGAGGTCGGCCCCGCGCGCCTGATCCAGACCTTCACCTACGAGGGTGCGCCGAACCAGGTGGCGCTCGAGACGATGTGGTTCGAGGACCTCGGCGACGGCCGCACCCGCCTGCACGCCCAGTCGCTGGTCGACAGTTTCGAGAGCCGTGACGCGTTCCTGAACAGCGGCATGGAGACCGGGGTCGAACAGGGCTACCTCAAGCTGGACGCCCTCCTGCGCGCCATGGACGCCTGACATGACGGAAGGACGATCCACCGCACCGGACCAGCGCGAGGACGCGAACCGGACCGGTCAGCCACAGGACGCCAGCGGCTCGCTCGCGGCGCTGGCGGACCGGCCGGCCGAACGCCACCGCGCGGTCGCGGCGGGCTTCACCGAGCGTGTTCTCGGCACCAAGAACTGGGACGCTCCGACGCCGGTTCCGCAGTGGACGGCGCGGGACGTCGTACGCCACCTGTGCGAGTGGTTCCCCAGCTTCCTGGCAGCTGGGACCGGCATCGAGCTGGCCCACGGCCCCTCGGTCGACGAGGACCCGGTCGCCGCCTGGCAGGTGCACGCCGACGCGGTCCAGGCATTGCTGGACGATCCGGCGACCGCGGCCCGGAAGCTGCGTCATCCGATGGTCGGCGAGCACCCGCTCGCCCCCGCGGTCGACCAGTTCTACACGGTCGACATCTTCATGCACACCTGGGATCTCGCCCGCGCTACCGGCCAGGACGACAGCCTCGACCCCGACCTGTGCGCGGCGCTGTTGGCCGGGATGGAACCGATCGAGGGCCTGCTCCGGGACTCCGGTCAGTACGGCCCGCGTGTCGAGGTCCCGGCCGGTTCCGACGCGCAGACCCGCCTCGTCGCCTTCATCGGCCGCGATCCGTCGTTCGCGCCCCAGGCGTGAGCGTGACCGGGCACCGCGCCGCGAGGCCCTGAAATCCGGTAGTTCCGTGCGTCAGGGCCTCGTACGCTTTTCCGGTGCTCGTCGACGTCGCCGCGTTCACCGTCGCCTCGGTGCTCATCGTGCTGCTGCCGGGGCCGGACACGCTCATCGTGGTGCGCAACCTGATGACGGGCGGGCGCCGGGCCGCGGTACGGGCGTCGCTCGGTGTGATGACCGGGCTGGTCGTGTGGGTCGTCGCGGCGGCGCTGGGTCTCTCGGCCCTGCTCACCGCGAGCCATGACGCCTACCTCGGGCTGCGGGTCGCGGGCGCGCTCTACCTGGGCTGGATGGGTTTCGTGACCCTGCGCGCCCGTCCCCACAAAGGCCAGGCCGGCGACAGCGAGCCCGCGCGCGGACGGCGTGGCGGCCTGGTGGGGACCGGGTTCACATCCGGGCTGCTGACGGACCTGCTGAACCCGAAGGTCGGCGTCTTCTTCATGACGTTCCTGCCGGGGTTCATCCCCGCCCACGCCCCGGTCGCGGCGACCTCGCTGCTGCTCGGCGGGATCTTCGTCGTGCTGACGGCCGGCTACTACGTCGCGCTGCTGGCCCTGTCCGGGCCGGTGACGCGCTGGCTGTCCGACGGGCCGGTCCGCCGCTGGGTCGACCGTGTCACCGGGCTCGTGCTGATCGGCTTCGGTCTCCGCCTCGCCGTCGAGCCCTGAGCCGCTCGTAGCTGACGCGCTCGTCGCTCTGCTCGGCGTGGACAGAGGCAACCGGTCTCGCGCGGTGGCACGTGCTTACCCGGTGGACCTGACGACGGTGGTGATGGTGCTGTCGGGGGCGATCCGGCGCACCTGCTCGTTCCCGCCGTCCACGACGTAGACCGCGCCGCTTCTCGTCGCCGACGATCGGTGTGACGCTGCCGTCCGGGTCGATCCGGTAGACGGTGGACCGGTTGAAGGAGTACCCGGAGACGTAGAGAACGCCGTCCCGGCTCACCGACACGTGCTCGGGCTGGATCCCGTCCAGCGAAAGCATCGCGCCTGAGTAGGCGGGGCCGGGGCCCCCGGTGGGCACCGGAGCGTAGGCCCGGGTGGGACTGGGCGAGGGCGGGGCCGGCGTTGTCGTCCGCGCCGGGGATGGCAGCGCGGCGGACACGTCACCCGAGCTGCCCCCGTCGGCGCGCAGGCTGACGCCGAGGACCACCGCGGCGGCCACGAGCACGAGGACCACACCGACGGCCAGCCCGACCAGCCACGGACAACGAGCCGGCGCGCCGCCTCGATCAGGCGCCTCGGTCCCCACCGGCCGGCCCGGCACCGCCGTCTGGCCGAGTCCAGGCGCGGGCACCGACCACGGTTGCCCCGGGGTTGCCGGCGCGGCGGGGGGCAGGGCGGCGGGCACGCTCTCCGGGACGGCCCAGGCCACGGTGGCAGGTGGCGGCAGCGCGGCAGTTTGGCCTTCGGGCACCGGCCACGGGTGCTCGCCCGGTGGCGCGCCGGCCGGGGCGTCACCGAAGGACGGCGCCGGCACCTCGCCGGCCGCGATGGCATCGCGGGAGGCGGGCAGGTCGGCGGAAACCGCGGCGGTCGGCGACGGGTCGGGCCGGCCGCCGCCGGGCTCCACCGTCCCCGCGGCCGGAGGTGTCTCGTCGGTCGGTGTCGCGCCAGCCGTCATGCCGTCCTGTCCTCGCCCGCAGCCGAAACGGTCAGCCACTGCCAAGTGGGACGTGACCTCGAACGTCGGGAGCTCAGAGGGTCGGCAGGAGGCCACGACACCTGGGCGATGCCGCTCACTGGCCCGGCGACGGCGAGTGGCTCAGCCGCACGGTTCGCCGCCGGGTGCCCCTCCGGCGCACGTCGGCGGCGTCCGCCAGGACTGCGGGGCGGACTCGGTGACCATCGGCTGTGGCCTGGCGATCGCCAATATGCTCGCCCGGTGACGACGGTTCAGCGCACGACCGACCTTCTGACGCCGCGGCTGTGCCTGCACCCGCTTACGGTCGAGGAGAGCAGGCGCATCGTCGACGAGACTCCCAATGACCGGGACCGGTGGGCCGACGGTTTTCCGCGGGATGACGACCGCGACGGCGTCCGCGGCTTTCTGCACCCCGCCTCATCGGGCGTCGACCCGGCGCCGTTTGGCAACTACCGAGTCGACCTGGATTCCGTCGCGGTCGGGACCATCGGGTTCTTCGGGCCGCCCGACGACGACGGCCAGGTCATGCTCGGATATGGGCTCGTGCCCGCCGCGCGGGGGCGTGGGTACGCGACCGAGGCCGTCGGCCGCCTCGTGGAACTCTGCCAGTCCCATCAGGGCGTTCGCGCCATGCTCGCCGACACGGAAACGGACAACCTCGCCTCACAACGAGTGCTGACCAAGAACGGCTTCGATTTCGTCCGCGAGGCTGACGGCCTGCGCTACTACCGCCGCGACGTCCACACTCTCTCGTGACGGCCCGGCGAGAGCGGACTATGCCGCCGCAAGGTTGACCTTGGTGACGTAGCCGGCGCAGGAAGCAGCACCGCAGTCGTCGCACGGCACCGGCAGCGTCCCGGTCACGGAGATGAAGGCGAGGCCAGGCCGCACAGCCGCAGGATGCGGGACCTGGGTGACGTAGGTGCCGCCCGGCCGGCTGGGGACCGCTCCGAGATCGACGTCCGCCTTGCCGACCTGGCGCAGGACGAGCCGGTGCGTGCCGCCCGGGGCCGTCGCCCGGGCGCACGGATGGCTCAGGCTCGCGACTGTGAGCACGTTACCGACCTTGACCGACCTCGGTGCCACGACGGGATGATCCGCCTCGCACCCGCTCCCCCCGACCTTCGCGCACCCGGCCAGGCCCGCGATACCCGCCAGCAGCACGAGCCCCATCGCCGCGGGTCCTCTTGCCGCAGCCCAGCGCACCTCAGTCATTCTCGAAAGACGGCTCATCAGAGAGAGGCCGATTTCCTCGTCGCCGTTCCACAGCGTCGCGACCATACCGTCGGGAACATCTCGGGCGATGACCTCGCGGATGGCGGCCAAGGCCGCCGGGAAATCGTCGCGTACCACAAGTACAGCGTCAGTTCGTGCCGCCCATCGGGATAAGGCCCACCAGAACCGGCCAGGCCGGAGGTCGGTACCTCGGCGGGCACGAGGTCCTTCAGGTGGATTCTGATCCAGATGCCCGGTTTCTGCAGCAACCCCCAGTCGGCGGCGACCAGTCGGAGTTTCAGGTCCCATCTGCGCAGATGGCGCATCGGGCTCGCGCCGAACCAGCGCTCGATGATCGATCCCTGCGTCGCGGCACTGAGGACCTCAAGCACCCAGGCGGTCTCCGCTAGCTCCGTAGGTGCCTCCAACGCGCGAAGGACCACACCGTTGCGAGCGCGGCGGCCCGGCAGACCAGCTCCAGCTCCTCCCACCGGAGCGTGTCCGGCATGGGATGCGCCTCATCCAGATACCCGATCGTGTCGCCCGTGACCAACCCCGGCCCGTAGATGGCCAGCGACTGGAGCCGGGCGCCCAGCAGAATGTCCGTACCGATCCAGTAGTCACCGCCGACGCCGACGGCGACGGCGACGGCGACGGCGACGGCGACGGCGACGGCGAAGCTCAGCTCCTGGCCGACCTTCTCGTCCAGCACCTCGGCCCAGAACAGGTCCTCACGCATCCGGGCGGTCAACGACTCGGGCAGCGGCACGGCCCGCACCCTACCGATCTCCAGGTTCGGGTGGGGCAGTGTCGAAGTCGACAGTACCTTATTCCCGGCCGACCCCACATACCGCCGCCGGGACGCCCCGGATTCCTCTCCGGCAGGTCGAGCTCATACCTGGTGGCCGCCAGGTCGGGCGGTTTCCCGACCATGGCGCATGACTCGGTCTGGCTCTGAGACCGCAAGTCAGTTCCGCGCAGGTCAGTCAGATGACGCATGCGGGCCGATCATCTCGCGTGGTGGGGGGTGATCAGCCTAGGCTGACGCTTCGTATCGCTGTGCCGCCGCCGTCCGCGGCAGAGCATGGCGCCGAGCTGGGCAGGGAGGCGCGGCCAGGTGCGGATCGGGATGCAGCTGTCGTACGGCGGTGGGTTCGCCGAGGCGGTCGAGGAGCTCGCGGACTATGAGAAGGCCGGGCTGGACATCGTCTTCGTGGCCGAGGCGTACTCGTTCGACGCCGTCAGCCAGCTCGGCTTCCTGGCCGCCCGGACCGCGCGGATCGAGCTCGCCGCCGGCATCCTGCCGATCTACACCCGGACCCCGACGCTGACCGCGATGACGGCCGCCGGCCTGGACTACGTCTCCGGCGGCCGGTTCACCCTCGGGCTCGGCGCGTCCGGGCCGCAGGTGATCGAAGGGTTCCACGGCGTCCCCTACGACGCGCCGCTGGGCCGGACCCGGGAGATCATCGACATCTGTCGGGCGGTCTGGCGCCGGGACCGGCTCGAGTATCAGGGCAAGCACTACACGCTGCCGCTGCCGCCCGAGCAGGGCACCGGGCTGGGCAAGCCGCTGAAGCTCATCAACCACCCCGTCCGGGCCCACATCCCGATCTTCATCGCCGCGATCGGGCCGAAGAACGTCGAGCTGGCCGCCGAGAAGGCGGAGGGCTGGCAGCCGTTCTTCTTCCACCCGGGCCGGGCCGCCGACGTCTGGGGCGCGTCGCTCGCGGCCGGGAGGGCGAAGCGCGACCCGGAGCTCGGCGAGCTCGACGTCGTCGTGCAGGCGCCGCTGGCGATCGGCGACGGCGCCGAGAGCTGGCTGGACCTGATGCGCCCGATGTTCGCGCTCTATGTCGGCGGCATGGGCGCCAAGGGCAAGAACTTCTACAACAGCCTCGCCCAGCGCTATGGCTATGAGAAGGAAGCAGCTCTCATCCAGGACCTATACCTCGATGGGAAGAAGAAGGAAGCCGAAGCCGCCGTCCCCGCCGACCTGCTGCGGGCCACCGCGCTCGTCGGCTCCGAGGGGCAGGTCCGCGAGAAGCTCGCCGAGTATGCCGAGGCGGGCGCGACGACGCTCAACGTCACCCCGCTCGCCCCAAACCACCGCGCCCGCGTCGCGCTGGTCGAGCAGATCCGCGGCTGGATCAGCTAAGCGCGCTGCCCGCACGGCTGTCGTGGCTCTGCTGGCACTTGATCGCCGTTTTCGCCCTGAGGTGGTTGCGATCCGGCCGGTCGGACGACCATTTCAGGGCCGAGACGGCGATCATGGGGGATCTACGAGGGCGGGCGGCGAGGCCGGTGTCGCGTGCGCGCCACGCCGCGTCGGGCCACGCCTTGATCCACCGCGGGTAGCCTGGCAACGGTCCGAGCGACGAGAGCCAGGAGCGCGCGATGACGATGCCCAGTGACATGCGGGCGTTCAACCGCGAGGTCGTCGAACAGTTCAGGGCGTCCGGCGGCCAGCTCACCGAGGGAATGCTCAAGGGCTCGCGACTGGTCCTGCTGACCACCGTCGGCGCCAGGACCGGCGCCGAACGGACCACGCCGCTGGCGTTCTTCGAGGACGGGCCGGGCCGGATCGTGCTCTGGGCGGCCAACAACGCCGCGCCGACGCACCCCGACTGGTACCTCAACCTGGCCGCGAACCCCGTCGTGACCGTGGAGCTGCCCGGCGCGAACGGCGCCGTCGACCGCTACACCGCCGTGGCCTCGACCGCTGAAGGCGCCGAGCGGGAGCGGCTGCTGACGGCCCTCGCCGCCTTCAACCAGCGGATGCGTGACATGCAGAGCCAGGTCGAGCGCGAGATCCCCCTCGTCGTCATCGAAGGCGCGTCCCGCTGACCCTGGGCGCAGCCCGACCGCAGGTTCCGGCCGGCCGGCCAGCGCCGAACAGCACCACCTGCGCGCCCATGATCGCCGTTTTGGCCCTCGGGTGGATCCTGCTGGCCAATTACACGCAGCTACGACTCGGCCGGGACTGGCCGCCGATCAGGGGGCGAGCAATCGTTCCGGCGTCCGTTATGTGGCGTATGTCTGGGCGCCTCTTCTAGATCACCCGAGGCTCTCCCGAATCAGCCAGCAGGGTCCGGGTGGCTGTGAAAACGCGCTTCCACAACCACCCGAGGGCGCCGGGTAGCCGGCGGGAGTCTCACCCGCCGGCCCCCACAGATCCGGACGTGAGCCTCTCGACTCATCCGGCTCGTGCTGTCCTACCGACCGCCAGCGGTTGCTGCCAGTGCGCGAACAGTCCCGGGTCGCGGCGACGTACCTCCGCGAGGAACCGTAGCGACCGGCGCCACCGCCGTCGGAACCGCCTGTATTTGCGTTGCAGCCATCGCGCCAGGTAGGCGTCGATCAGGCGGAGGGTCGGAGCCAACCGAGACGGTGTAAACGCACCGTAGTAGTTGATCCAACCCCTGATCAGCGGATTGATTCTCGCTGCCAGGTCCTGGAGAGTCCCGGCCGTGCGCCGATGCAACCTCCACCGGCGTATCTGGCGGCGTAGCCGTTTGGCATTCCTGTCGCTGATCGCGGGAGTGAAACCGACGAACAGTGCCCCGTCCCGGCGGCGAACCGTCCGGGCATGGAACGTGTACCCAAGGAAGTCGAAGCCCGTCGGCCCGTCCCAGGGTTTCCTCCGTCCGTCGTCCGCGCAGTAAACGACCTGGGTCTTGGACTCGTTCAGTTCCAAGCCACATTCCGCCAGCCGGCCGCGTATATCCGCCAGCACCCTGCGAGCCTGCTGCTCGCTGGTGCAGTGCACGACCACATCGTCACTGAACCGCTCGAACAGGACACCCGGAAATTCCCGGATCATCCAGGTGTCGAACGCATAGTGAAGATAGATGTTAGCCAGCAATGGTGACACAGGCGACCCCTGCGGGCATCCCCGTGTCCGTTCTTCCCGGGTCCCGTCCGCTCGGACCAGGGGAGCCCTCAGCCAGCGCTCCACATACAGCCCGACCCATCGGGTATCCCAGTCGAGGTGCCGGTGCACCGCCGCCATCAGCTTATCCCACGGCACGCTGTCGAAGAACGCCCGAATATCCAGGTCGATGACCCAGTCGTTCTTCCAGCACCGCGTACGTGCGGCCGCGACCGCGTCCAGCGGCGAGCGCCCTGGCCGGTACCCGTAGGAGTCCCGATGGAACATCGGCTCCACTCGCGGGTCCAGGACCAGCACGGCCACCGTCTGCGCGACCCGATCCGCCACGGTCGGCACCGCCAACACGCGCGAGCCACCCTCCGGCTTCGGTATCACCACCTCACGCAACGGCGACGGGAAGTAGGTACCCGACGACATCCGATTCCACGTCTTGTACAGGTTGTCTTTAAGCCTGCTCTCGAACGTGGCGATCGACGTCCCGTCGACTCCCGCCGCACCCTTGTTGGCCCGGACTCTCCCAAAAGCCTCCACGAACAGCCGCTTGTCAATGTCAAACGGTTTCGGCTGTGACACGCCGACCGGCTCCTCCCGCATCCAACGGTTGACCGACACATTGTCACCGGACAGCCCGCCCCCTTCGCTCCACCCCCATTACAGGAGTCTCCGCGCTACTACGAGGCGGTCCGCCCCTTCCGTTTCCACCTTCGGTACTCTGTCCTCACGGATTCCGCCGCTTGGAGTTCTCCCTCACCCACGCCATACTCGACGCGAGACGTGGCATACGGAAAGTTCCCACGTTCCACACGGAAGCCCGGACCGGGCTCGCGCCACCTGCATGCCGGACGCCGTCTGGGCAGTAGACGGGTAACCCCCAGACTCATCCCGAAGCCGTTTCACTGCCCCGGTTCTGACGCCATCCACATCTTTTCGACACTTCAACGGTGGTTCGCTCGCGCTCGCCTTCCCGGCCCACACCTGACACGATCACCGCCGCGCCTTTTCCGTCACGCTCACGACCCCAGCTGTTCGGCTGACGCCGCTGACGGCGGTTTGTGACCACCACCCGCATGGCGATCACGGAGGGCCAACCTCCATCTCCCGTGCAGCACCCCTCCAAAAGATCACCGTCTACCTCAGATCGGCGTCTCCCTTCGAGTTCGTGGCGCAACAAGACGGCGATCACTGGCATGAAGGTGGTGGTAGGAGACCGGGCAGCTCGGACGAACCGGCGGCCGGGCAGCCGTGTCGCCGGGCGGCCATTGAGCCACCACCGAACACCGCGCGACCGCGTCGCCGCGCACGACCACTGCGAAGGAGCGAGCAATGGACGACAGCAGCCTCCCGGCTCCATCGGCGATCTTCATCGAGGACCGGTCGACGGACGGCGACGCGAGTGCCGGCGTCGCGACGGTCACCATCGTCGATGTCGCCGCCGCGATGGGCGCGGGCGCCGGTGCCGCCGACAAGGCCGCCGTCGCCGAGCGGCTCGTCGACTCGTTCCGGCACACCGGCTTCGCCGTCATCACCGGCCACGGCGTGGACGTCGGGCTGTTCGACCGGTTCTGCGCCGAGTCGGCCGCGTTCTTCGCGCTGCCGCTCGCGGAGAAGATGGAGGTCGGCTTCCCCGCGCCCGAGGTGATCCGCGGCTACGAGCCGGTGCCCGACGACTCCGGGCCGGTCCGGGCCCCGAACATGATGGAATCACTGCTGATCAACCAGCTGGAGCCGGTCGGCGACTATCCCGAGGGCAGCGCCCAGGCGCGGCTGTGGCGGTGGCCGAACCTGTGGCCGAGCCGGCCCGCGTCGCTGCGCGGCGTCTGGGAGGACTACTACCGGACGATGACCGCGCTCGGTGACCGGCTGCTGGAGCTGGTCGCGCTCGGCGTCGGCCTGCCGACGGACTGGTTCGCCGACAAGTTCGACCGGCACTTCAACAACCTCGCGGCCAACCACTACCCGCCACGGGCCGGCGGGCTGGCCGGCAGCCCGATGCTGCGCAACCGGCCGCACACCGACCACGGCGCGCTGACGCTGCTGTACCGGCCAGGCGAGCCCGGCGGGCTGGAGGTCTTCGCCGAGGGCCGCTGGTGGCAGGTGCCGTTCGTCCCCGGCTCACTGGTGATCAACATCGGCGACATGCTGGAACGCTGGACCGGCGGCCTGCTGCCGGCCACGCCGCACCGGGTCGTCAACTCGGCCGACGGCGCCGCGACGGGCCGCTCCTCGGTCGCCTACTTCCAGCAGCCCAACCCCGACGCGCTGGTCGCGCCCGCGCTCCCCGTCGTCGCGGGCCGGCCCGACTACAGCCCGGTGATCGCCGGCGAGCACATCTCCCGCAAGGAGCTGGGCTACCACACGGTCTCGGCGGCCCTCGATGCCTGACACCGGGCGGCCTGCCGAGCGGTCCTCGGTCGCCCGGTCGTCGGTTCACGACGCCCCACTCGACCTGAGCGGCTGGTGGTCCGGCGACGCGGACGCCCGGCGGGCCATCGCCGACGCCGTCGACCGGTCCTGCCACCAGACCGGCTTCCTGCTGCTGGAGGGCCACGGCGTCCCGGACCCGGTCATGGCCGCACTGGTCGCCCACTGCGACGAGTTCTTCGCACTGCCCGAGGCGGAGAAGCTCGCGGCGGGTGCTGCCGAGGGAGCCACCGACTTCGGCGTGCTCACCCTGCTGTGGACCGACGGCGTGCCCGGCCTCCAGATCCGCCTGGGCCACCGCCGGGAACCCGGCCCGTTTCGCCGCCATCCACGCCGGCGACTGGCTCGCCGCCCGCGCCCGCCGCCAGCTCGCGAGCTCCGCCGCCGGCACCGTCTGAGCTGGCCCAACCCGGTCCGTGTCGCCCGGGGCCTGGTCGGCCCGGGGCCGCCGCCAGACGGAGACATGACCGGGGCTCTCGTGGGTGAACGGACGTCTCGTCCAGTCCTCCCAGCGGGCATACGGGCGCTGGCCGGCGAGCTGGGCCATCAGGTCGAGCTCCGCCGGCCAGACGTGACGAAAGGGAACCGTGCGGAACCGGCCGCGCCTGGCGGCGACCTCGGCGTAGCTCGAGCTCAGGAACTGGGTCGAGGTGTCATACACGTCGTACGCCCACTGGCGATCAGCCACGTTTCGGCACCGCCGGCCGGCTCCGAAGGTGGCCGCTCTTGGCGTAGCGTCGCGGTGTGCATCGGGTTTCCTCGACCGTGGTGTGTGTCGTCGGGCCGGACCCGGCCGGCTCGCCGGACCAGGTGGCGCGGTCTGTGCTGACGTCGCTCACCGGCGCGGCCAACGTGACGCTCGTGCTGGCGGACGACACGTTGACGGCCAGCGCGCGGGCGGTCGCCGCGTGGCGGGAGTGCCGTAGCGCCGCGACGCCGTATGTCGTCCATGACGCCGACCCGCTCGCCGAGGTCGCGACCGCATGGACGGCCCGTTACGACGAGGCGGGCGCCGTCGGCGACCTGGAGGTCGCAGTGACGGCGGCCGTGGCCCGGTTCCGCCGAGGCGAGGTCGACCTGCCCGACAGCCTGGTGCTGCTCGACCCGGACGGCTGGCCCGCGACCCGCCGGCACTGGTACCTGGGTGTCCTCGCGGCGGCCGCGCCGGCGCGGGTCGTCCCGATCCGGGCCGACGCCCGTGAGCTGCGCCGGGCGCTGCAGAGCCTGCCGACCGGCCGGTGGTGGCCGCAACCGCCGGAACGCCTGCTCGACGGCATCGACCGCGTCGTCCCCGACAAGGTCGGCCTGCCGACCGCCGGCGAGCCGGCATCGCTGCGCGTCTGAGTAACCCGGGGTGGGACTGGCCAGACCGTGCGGTCCAGGTCTGTCGGGTCGCGCCAACCAGTGCCGGCTCCGACCAGGTTGGCCTCATCCGACCGGCTCGCTTCGCCAAGCTTGATCGCCGTTTCGGCCCTCCCAGGGTCGTACTCACAGCCACTTCGCATCCATCGGAGGGCGTAAACGGCAATCAAGCCAGCTCGCCGACCTTCGCGATGCGGCACCGGCCAGCGTGGCTACGGCAGGACGTAGGCCCGCTCGCCGGTGCGGGACTCGATCGTGCGCGCGGCCGTGTCGAGCAGCTGGTGGGCCAGGTCCGAGAGTGCCCGGGACACCGCCACCTCGTCGCCGATCGCCGGGACGTCGGCGTCGTTCGGGTGGCAGCGGGCCAGGCCCTGGGCCCGCAGCTCGCTACCCGGCGTCCCCGCCGAGCCGAGGCCCAGCTGGCTGGTCCCGGTTCCGTGCAGATGTGCCTCAGCCCTGGTCCGACCGTCCTCCTCGGTCAGCGTCACGGCTACGTTCCATGTCTTCGTCATCGTCATCGGGCTCACCGCCATCAGTCAGGTTCTCGCTCGTCCAGAGCGTTCCCGCTGGGCGCCGCGTCGACCGCCCGGAACTGCCGAACGGACGGCCGGACAGCGGATCAGGCTGACAGATAAGGGGGCAGGCCGAACAGCGGGAAAAGCCGGTCGGTGTCCAGGAAGTGGTGCAGGCCGGCGATCTTCCCGTCCGCCACGTCGAGAACGATCAGTGACCATGGGACGTGGCCGCCGTCCAACGCCTCGGCCGGCAGCGGGCGGACCTCGGTGCCGGTGACGGCGGCGCGCACCGCTGCCTCGCCCGGTGCCGCCCGGTGGTACTGCCCGAACGCCGGGCTGCCGTTGGCCAGCGTCGGGACCAGCCGGGAGTCGCGGCAGATCGCGCCGTGCCCCAGCATGAAGCCGACGATGTCCTGCGGGCCGCGCATCCACGTCTCCAGCGGCGGCATGGTCAGCGTCGCGTCGTCGCGCAGCAGGGCGGTCAGGGCGGCCATGTCGTAGCTCTCGAACGCGCTCACGTACCGGGCCAGCAGGTCGCGCTGCTCATCGTCGGCCGGACGCAGTGGGTCACTGGCGGTGACGTCGCTGGCCGCGAGCGTCGCTCGGGCCCGCTGCAGGGCGCTGTTGACTGACGCGACGGTCGTGTCGAGCAGCTGCGCGGTCTCCGCGGCCGGCCAGCCGAGCACCTCGCGCAGGATCAGCACCGCGCGCTGGCGCGGCGCGAGCCGCTGCAGCGCCACGACGAGCGCGAGCCGAACCGACTCGCGGACGATTGCCTGGTCCGCCGGATCGACCGGCCCGCTGGCGACGGCGCCACCGGAAAGCCCGGCCGCGTCCGGCGCCGGAAGCACCCAGGCCGCCTCCGGCAGCGGGGCCGGGAGGGCGTCCGACGGAGCGGACGGACCAGTGAGGTCGACGGGCCTGGCCCGGCGGGCCCGCCCGGCCAGCGCGTCGGTGCAGACGTTGGTGGCGATCCGGTAGAGCCAGGTGCGCAGCGACGACCGGCCCTCGAACCGGTCCAGCGCGCGCCACGCGCGGATCATCGTGTCCTGCACGGCGTCCTCGGCCTCGAACGGCGAGCCGAGCATCCGGTAGCAGTACCCGGTGAGCTCGCCGCGGTACCCGGCCAGGCGTTCCTCGAGCTCCGCCCGGGTCAGCTGCTCCGGCGCCGGGTGGTCGGACGACAGCTCGCCGGATGGCGGCGGGTCGGCTGACGGCTGGCCGGAGGAGATGTGGCCGGAGGAGAGCGCGGGCGAGCCCTGGTTCATACCGCGATGATGCAACGCGGGTCCGACAGTTCTGGGCCGCACCCCAGCGCGGACCGGGCGACCGCTCGACGGCGTTCGCTGGCTCGCAATACGGCCGCAATCCGGCAAACCTACGGTCCAGGGTGTGACCGTCGTCGATCCCGCCCTGCCGACCACGCCGAACGACGGCCTCGCGGAGGCTGAGCCCGCCGCGCCGCCCGCCAGCCCAGGCCAAGATCGCATAGGCCGCGGCGGGCTTGTCAACACCGTGGTCAACGTGCTTGGGGACGTCCGGGAGCGGGCGGACCCGGCCACGGAGGCGGCGCTCGACGCGGGCTTCCTCGCGGCGGCCGCCCGTTACTGGCATCCGGTCGCGCGGTCCGCCGATGTCACCGCGGTGCCGGCGCACGCCGAGCTGTGCGAGGTCCCCCTGGTGCTGTGGCGGCGTCCGTCCGGCGAGGTGGCCGCGCTGGTCGACCGCTGCCCGCACCGCGGCGTGCCGCTGTCAGGAGGGGCCGTCGACGCGGACGGACGGCTGCAGTGCCCCTACCACGCGTGGGCGTTCGACGGCACGGGCCGCTGCGTCGACATCCCCCAGCAGCCGGGCCAGAGCATCCCCGACGTCATCGCCGCGCGGCCGGTCCGGGTCGAGGAGGCGGCCGGGCTGGCCTGGGCCTGCCTCGTCGACGAGACCCTCCAGGCCAGGCCACGGCCACGGTTCCCGCAGATCGAGGACCTCGGCTGGCCCAGCTACGTCGGCACGGTCCAGGACTGGGCCGGCCAGGCGGCCCGCCAGGTCGAGAACTTCTGCGACACCGGGCATTTCTCGGTGCTGCACATCGACACGTTCGGCAACGGTGACACGCTCGGCGTCGATCCCTACGCGATGCGGCGTACCGAGTGGACGGTCGAGGCGGACTACCGGTACCCGAGCGTGAACCCGGTCGCCGGGCCGGGGCCGGACGGCCGCCGGCCCCCAATGGTCCTGGCTGCGCGCTGTTCTCAGCCAGCGCACCGATCTCGGCGACGGCGCTGCGGCTTTACTGGATGAGCGCGTTCGACCCCGCCGTGCACGGCGACAGCCCAGTCGACGGCGTCGGCCTGCAGGCCGTCGAGGACCTGATCTGGGCTCCCGACCAGAAGATCGTCGAGTCACAGCGCCCCACCCTGGTCTTCGCCGCGACGGAGGTGCACCGGGCGTTCGACGCCCTCGGCGTCGCCTACCGCAAGGCCCTGCGCGAACTCGGCTTCGCCGGCTGACCGTCGCCCGGGTGGCGGGGCAGTGGCCGGAACGACATCTCCGCAGGTGCGAGGTGGTAGCAGCTGCCACCACACCGCATTGATCGTTTCAGGCTATCGTCGCGAGACATGGACAGCGGCCACGAGCACGAGCCCCCCACCCGTGCCCACAGCCATGTTCACGGCGGGCACACGCACGAGGACCGGCACGGCCGTCACACGAGTGGACGGTGGGCGCGGCTCCGCCACCGACTCTCGGAGCTGGCCGGGGGGCACAGCCACGACAGCGCCGACCAGATCGACGACGCGTTGGAAGCCGACACCGCCGGGCGGCGCACCCTGCTGATCAGCCTGGCCGGTCTCGGCCTGACCGCGACCCTGCAAGCCGTCGTGGTCGTGCTGTCCGGTTCCGTGGCGCTGTTCGGGGACACCCTGCACAACATCGCCGACGCGCTCACCGCGGTCCCCCTACTCCTCGCCTTCACCCTCGCCCGCCGCCCGCCCACCAGCCGGTTCACCTACGGATATGGCCGCGCGGAGGACCTCGCCGGTCTCGCCGTCCTTGCGATGATCAGCCTTTCGAGTGTGCTCGCCGCCTGGAGCGCGATCGACCGCCTCCTCCACCCCCGGCACATCGATCATCTCGCCCTCGTCGCCGCGGCCGGGCTCGTCGGCTTCGTCGGCAATGAGATCGTCGCTCGCTACCGCATCCGTGTCGGCCACCAGATCGGCTCCGCCGCCCTCGTCGCCGACGGTCTGCACGCCCGCACCGACGGCTTTACCAGCCTCGCGGTCCTCCTCGGCGCCGCTGGCGTCGCCCTGGGCTGGCGCTGGGCTGACCCCGTCGTCGGCCTGGCCATCACCATGGGCATTCTCGGGGTCCTACGCTCCGCCGCCCGCGTAGTCGGCGCCCGACTCATGGACGCCGTCGACCCCGACGTTGTCGCCGAAGCCACCAGGACCCTGCTGCACACCGACGGCATCGAAACCGTCCGCGAACTGCGACTGCGCTGGATCGGCCACACCCTGCGCGCCGAAGCCGACGTCACCGTCGACGCGAACCTGACGCTGAGCGCCGCCCACGACGTCGCCCACGCCGCCGAAGCCCACCTGCTACGCCACATCCGACGCCTGTCCGCCGCGACCATCCACACCAGCCCCGCCCACCACCACGCCGCCGCGCGGTAGTGCGGCCTTGACCTGGTGACCGCGCGGACGTAGGTCGCGCGGATCGTGGCCGAGTCCCGGCCGCTGGCCCGCGACGACGCCGCGCTGTTGCGGGAGTTCGGCGTGGACGTGGCCGTCACCGTGGGCCGGGATCTCGACGGCGCGGTCCGGCTGACCGCGTCCTCGACGGTCGGGCTGGTCCGCGTGGACGACGTCGAGCTCGTCGTCCGGCCGAAGGTCGGCGTCGGCCGGCTGTCGTCCGTCTCCGCGAGATCGACGTCGTCCTTGCGCCAGCCCTCCTGTGGCGGGTCGGTCCAGGACGCGGCGCTGGTCCTGGCCCGCGGTGTGGTCGTGCGGGCCCTGGTGCTGGGGTCCTGGTCGGCGGGCATGGGCTGGGACGACGTGCTCGAGGACCTGTTCACGCCGGTCGCGGATGTGCCGTTCACCCGTTGCTCGCGGACGCCTGGCGGGTCGGCGTTCTGCCGGGCCCGGCGACGGGTGCCCGGTGAGGTGGTCGCCGCGGTCTGCGAGGCGGTGCTCGCGGTGCTGCGCGCGGAGCTCGTCGACCCGGCCGACCCGCAGGCGCTGCGCGCGGGCGTGTTCCGGGTCGCCGGTGTCGACGGGTCGCTGTTCCGGCTGCCCGACACCGAGGCGAACCGGGCCCTCTTCGGGGCGGGCAGCGACCCGGCGCCGTTCCCGCACGTGCGTCTCCTGCTCGACGTCGACGCCGGGACGAAGACCCCGCTCGGCTACGTCCACGGGCCGGCCTCGGGCGCGAAGGACGCCTCCGAGCAGGCCCTGCTCGACGAACTGGTCGCCGGCGCCCCGGCGCTGCGCCACCGCGACCTGCTGCACGTCGCGGACCGCAACTACCCCGGCGCCACCCGGCTGGCCCGCCTGGCCGACGCCGGGATGAACCTGGCGGTGCGGCTGCGGGCCGGGATCACCGTCACGGTCGACGAGTGGCTCCCGGACGGCTCGTTCCTCGGCGACGTCGGCAGCGACGACATCCTGCCCGGCTGGCGGCAGGCCGAGTGGGACGTGCTCGCCGACGGCGCCCACACCGGCGAGACGTTCGCGGCCACCACCAGCCTCACCAACCCGCGGGCGCTGCCCGCGCCCGCGCTCGCCGCCGGCTACCGCGCCCGCTGGGGCGCGACCGAGACCCCGATCCGCGAGATCAAGGCCACCCTGCGCGGCTCCGGGGGTGCCGGGCCGATGCTGCGCGCGACAGACCCGTTCGAGGTCGACCAGGAGATCCCCGCCCTCATCCTCGGCACGGCCCTGCTGCGCGCGGTCCAGCGCACCACGGCCGGCCAGGCCGCTCCCGCCCGCAAGGGCGCCCGCGCAGGCCAGCCGGTCCTCGTGCGGGAGCTGTCCTACACGGCCACCGTGCGCGCGGTGACCCGCCACCTCACCGCCGCCGCCCCCGGCCTGCCCGACGAGATCACCGCCAGTCGCCTCGGTGCCCTGCACGCCGCGCTCGGCCGGCGCCGCGAGACCCCGCGGCGCGGCCGCTCCCGCGAGCGACGCTCGAAAAGCCCGTCCGAGTTCCCCCACCCGGCCCGGACATCACCACCCGCCAGAACATCGTCTACGAGACCCGGATCTGTGGGCAGCTCCCACCGCCGGCTGCCGAGAACCCACCAGCCACACCGCCCATGGACACCGAAAGCGATCAGGCTCCGCGGCTCGTCAAGGTCGTCCGCGACACCTCGACCCACGGGCCGCTCCCACCGCCCGCCCGACGTTCGCCTGCCGCCCGAGGGGCCCCGCGACAGGCCAGAGCCGGCCGCAGGCTCGGGCTGCGGCCGACCCGCGTCCGAGATCTGCCGTCCGGACCGGCTCCTGAGACGATTGACGTGGTGACTGCGTCAGTATATCATCTACGCATGCTCTACCCGACTCCGCCTCTCACGCCCCCCGATGAGCGAGTACTCGACGAGATCGACGCCATGCGGCAGGCGCTGAGGCACCAAATCCAGACCGCGCCATCGAAATGGACTGCTGGGCTCCGGAAGTTCCTGACCGCTGATGCGGTCGCGGCCTCGAACTCCATCGAGGGATTCAAGGTGGCCACGATCGATGTCGAGGATTTGATGGATGGAGAGCGGGATGTCGAGGTCTCGGACGAAAACCGTGAAGAGACCCTCGCCTACGAGCGGATGATGACCTACATCCAAACGCTCCACGACGCCCAGGACTTCAGCTACAGCAAGGGTCTATTCAACGCTCTGCATTGGATGTTGCAGGGCCATCGTCACACCACGCGCAAACCGGCCGGACAATGGCGCCGGGGTCCCGTCTACGTCACGGACGCCCGCGACCCCAGCATCGCGGCCTACACCGCCCCGGAAGCCCAGGACGTCCCAACCCTGATGGAGGAACTCGTCGACTGGCTCTGCACCGCGAACGACACCCACCTGCTTGTACGGGCAGCAATGGCCCACCTACACCTTGTGTCCATTCACCCCTGGGTCGACGGGAATGGCCGTATGTCTCGGTCGCTGCAGACACTCATGATTGCCCGCGAAGGTGTCCTCGCCCCGGAGTTCTCATCCATCGAGGCGTGGCTAGGCCGCCCCGGCAACACCTGGGAGTACTACCGCGAACTAGCCGACCGCGGCCCACAGTACGTCCCCGGCCAGGACGTCTCCAGCTGGATCCGATTCAACCTCACGGCCTACCACCAGCAGGCCCAGACGGTTCAAGGACGACTCGACCGCTCCGGGCAGGTTTGGCGGGCACTCGCAGAGTTCGCCGACGACGCCAGACTGGACGAGCGGGTGGTCACCGCCCTCCATGACGTGGCCATGGCCGGACGCGTCCGCCGCTCCCGCTACGAGCACGCCGAGGGTCTGAGCCTGCAGCAGGCGCAACGCGACCTCCGTGACCTCACCACCGCTCAAGTCCTGGTACCGGTCGGCAGGACCCGGGCCCGCTTCTACACGGCGGGCTCTCGCTTCCCTCAGCTCGTACTCGACATCGCACGCACCCCGATGACCCCGAGGAATCCATATACACAGAGGGCGGAATCAAGCGGTCATGGCGACACATGACTTTCCAGCAGCTCGGTAAAGACCTCGACTTTCGCGTTCTTCTTGATCGGGAATGTTGGTTTGTCTTCGCGTGATGAGGTTTCTGTTCGATCGTGGTGAGCTGTTTGTGTGGTGCGGGTGTTTGGGGTGGTTTGTCGCCTCGGGTCGGTGCCTGTTTTGGGCTGTTCCGGGGGCTGTGGGCCGGTCAGGGGCCGGTCTGGGTGGCTGGTGGGGCGGGTTCAGGCCGCGAGGCCGTGCTCGGTGGTGTCCCAGGCCAGGTGGAGGGTGTGGATTTCCGCGGCGGTGGGCGTGACGGGGTCAGCTGGGCGAAAACGCGCGGTGATCAGGACGCGGCGTAGCTTGCCGAGGGCGTCGGCGGTCGAGACGGTCGTCTTGGTCGTGTACCAGGGTGCGCGGGCGGTGGCGTCGGCGACGTCGGAGTCGTGGTGGCCGGCGGTGAGGTACCAGGTCAGGGTGAGGGTCTGGGCGAGCAGGGCGAACGGGACCGCGTGCCGCACGGCCTGCGCGGTGCGGGTGTGGGTCTGTCCGACGCCGAAGAGCTGCTTGGCGTCGGCGATCGCGACCTCGACCGCCCAGCGGGCGGCGTACCGCTCGGCGATCGTGGCGGGGCGGCTGAACAGGTCCGTGCTGATCAGGGCGAGCAGCGGGCGGCCGGGTTCGCGGACGAGCACGAGCTGGACGAGGCGGGGGCCGAACACCGAGTACCACAGGCAGACGGTCACCGCGACGTCGACGGTGTGGACGCGGCCGTAGCGGGTGACGGTGGTCGGGCGGAAGTCGGCGGTGGCGGCGAGCTGGGTGATCGTGGCGAGCCGGTCGCCCTTGACGCGGGGGCGGCCTCGGCGGCCGGTGCGCGGCGGGGCCGGCGCGAACAGGGCGGCGTCGGCACGCGGTCGAGTCGTCCAGGTCACGTTGCGTGGCAGGGACTTCAGCTCGCCGCCGGCGTAGGCGGAGTCCGCCACGACGTGGACCTGGCGGTCCGGGAACAGGCGGGCGAGCCGGGCCGCGGCGCGGGCGGCGAGCCACAGCCGGGAGCCGGACATGGTGCCCTTGACAACCAGGCACGCGTAGACCGGCAGGCAGATCGGCCGCGCGAAGACCGTGCCGCGCAGGACGACACCGACGATGACCCAGTTGTTGCCGAAGCCGACCGGCGTCTCGCCCTTCGCGGCGCCGTCGTGGAACCAGCCCGCGGCGAAGACCTTCCGCCCGGCGCGGTGGAAAAGGGTGTCATCGACGACGACGGTTATCGGCCCGGGGCCGGTGAGCAGACCGACGACGAGACGGGCCAGCGTGTCGCCGACCTCGTCGAGCGTCCAGGCGGCCTTCGCGAAGAAGTAGTGGGCCCGGTGGTGCGGGGTGTCCCGATGGCGGCCGGCGCCGACGAGCATCCCGACGACGGTGCGCCGCCCGGGCGCGGCGACCAGCCCGGTCGCCAGCATCCGGAACGCGGCGAAGCTCGGCGCGGTGAAACACGGCCGGAAGTACTCCAGCAGGACGGCGAACGACGGCGGTATCGTGACGTGCGGGAGCATCGGCGACCCACTCTTCGGAGTGTTGGTGTGGAAACGCCGATGCTCCCGCCACCAGCCCCGTGAGCTGGACCTTCCCCTCATCAACACTCCGCGTGAAGCCACGCGCGGAAACAGCCGGCGAACATGCCCACACTGAACCAGTCAAATCATCAACCTCCTTGACGACCCACAAAACCGATCATGAAAAGTGCGAAACTCGAGTACTGAGCATGGCGAGATATACCCGATTTGCTATTTCTGCAGAACCCGGTAAAGATCGGGCCTGAGACCCGGACGGCGCAACCGAGCTCGACCAGCACCACGGTTCCGCCGCGTCTTGCGCCGCCCTACTACGCTTCGCGCACCATTCGAGAGGTAGACGGAATCACCAGCAGGAGCGCACACCATGGCCCGTGTAAAGGACCGCTGGTACAACTCGAAGAAGGGACCCGACGGGCTACGAGCCAAGTCCACCCGCTACGGCGCAGGCGACCGATGGCAAGTCGAGTATGTCGATGACCAGGGCCAGACCAAATATCCGACTTTCCGCACCAGGGCTGCCGCCGAGCAGTTCGCCTCCGCCGTGGACACCGACCTTGTCCGCGGGCAGTACATCGACCCCGATAAGGGCCTGCAGCCGTTTGGAGACTACGTCAGGGACGACTGGCGGCCCGGGCAGGTCCAACACGCTCCGAGCACCGTCGAAACGCTCACGTCGGATCTGAAGAACCACATCCTTCCTGCCTTTGGCGGCAGGCCAATCGGAAAGATCCAGCGCCGCGACGTGGTCGCCTGGGTGGCCGCACGGTCGAAGGTCCTCGCGCCGCGCACTCTCCACCGGGTGTACGGATACCTCGCCACGATTCTCAAGGCAGCAGTCGCTGACGGCCTGATCAAGCAGACACCGTGCGTGAACATCAATCTGCCGCCGATCACGCGGACCAGGATCGAACCGCTCCCGGCCTTGGCCGTCGAGGCGCTCATCGACGCCGCGCCAGAGCGTTGGCGGTGCGCCTTCGTCGTCGCTGCCGGCATGGGTATGCGCGAAGGTGAGATTCTCGGTCTGACACAGGACCGCGTGGACGTCCGCTTGCCCCGTCGCCGCATCCGGGTCGACCGGCAAGCACAGACCCCGAACAGGGGCTCGTGCTACCTCCGCCCGGTCAAGCGAGAGGCCTCGGAGCGGTCGATCCCCTTGCCGAATGTCGTCGCCCAGTCCATCAGTGGGCACATCAAACTGTTCCCGCCCCCGCCCGTCGAAGTCGACATCTACACCGAGCGGTCCGCAGGCGCGCCGGCCAGGCGAGCAAAGGTCCGGCTGCTGTACCCGGGGCAGGACGGGACGATCATGCGCCGCAACCGGTTCATCGACTCCGTCTGGAAGCCCACCGTCAAGGCCGCCGAGAAGGCACTGCACGCCCGGGCGGCCGACGCGCGGGCGACGGGGCACGTCCTCGACGCCGAAGCCGCAGAAGCGGCGGCCGACCGACTCACGGGCAAGGTCGACTTCCACGAGCTGCGCCACTTCTACGCCAGCATGCTGAAAATAGGCAGAGTTGCATCTGATGCAACATTCGGCAGTTTCTGTGATCGCTGCGCGGCAGGTGTTCCGGTGGCTGCGGGACTTCTCGCTGGTGTCTAAATGGGTGATCGTCATGGCTTGTGACGTGCCGATATGACATGTCGGATGCATTTGGCGACGCACTGTTGCATCTGGTTTGGTTGCGTCTGATGCCGCGTTGAGGCGGCTGGTGCAACGGCCGGGGGGCGTCTGATGGTGAGGTCCGTGGGAAGCGCGGCGCTGGTGCTCGTCGACGGCGCGACGCCGCCGCGAGCCGAGCCGGTGCTGTTCGACGCGATGCTGGAGGGCTGGCGTCGTCAGCAGGTCTCCCGCCGGCTCGGCGCGTCGATCATCGACAACCGGGAACGGGTGGTGCGCCGGTTCCAGGCCGCGAGCGGCGGCTGGCCGTGGTCGTGGAGCCCGGCGCAGCTGGAGACGTGGATCGCCGCGGGTGGCTGGGCGCACTCGACGGTGCGCTCGTATCAGGGCGCGGTCGCGCTCTTCCTCGGCTATGCCTGCGACCCGCGGTATGGCTGGGTCGCCGAGTGCGAGCAGCGGGTCGGTGACCGGCCGATCCAGATCTGCCACGAGGACAACACGGCGACGCACGTCGCCGACCATGAGGGCCGTCCGGACCGGCGGCCGCTGACCCGGGGTGAGCTGCAGGCGTTCTTCGACGCGGCTGATGACCGTGTCGAGCGGCTGGCGGCGGGCCGGCGGAAGGGCTGGCTGACGGCGTTCCGCGACGCGGCCCTGTTCAAGGTGATCTATGGGTGGGGGTTGCGTCGCAGCGAGGCGGCGAAGCTCGAGGTCGCCGACCTCGCGCCGAACCCGGCCGCGCCGGAGCTCGGCCGGCTGGGGGTCGTGCATGTCCGGTTCGGGAAGGCGATGCGTGGCAGCCCGCCGCGCCGCCGCGCGGTCGCGACCGTGATGCCGTGGGCGGCCGACGCGCTCGACTAGTACCTCGGGGAGGTCCGGCCTCGCTTTCCGGATCCGCGGCAGCCGGCGGTGTGGTTGACGGAGCGGGGCCAGCGGATCTCGGCGCGGTCCGTGGACGACCGGTTCGCGCTGCATCGTGCGGCGGCGGGGCTGCCAGCCGAGCTGTCGGTCCACTGCCTGCGCCACTCCTACGTGTCGCATCTGATCGAGGACGGGGTGGATCCGTTGTTCGTCCAGCAGCAGGTCGGCCATTCCTGGGCATCGACGACCGCGACCTACACGACGATCGGCACGGACGCGAAGAACCGGATGCTGACCGCGGCACTCGCGGTGGTCCTGCGGGCGGCGGACGAGGAGGAGCGGTGAGCGTGCCGGTCGGGTACCACTGGCACCTGCGCCGGCTGATGGCCGAGCGCGGGCTGTTCGCGACGACCGAGCTGGTGCCGCTGCTGGCGCAGCGGGGAGTGCGACTGTCGCGCGAACAGGTCTACCGGCTCGTCACCGGCATCCCGGAACGGCTCTCGCTGGCCACGCTCGCCGCGTTGTGCGACATCCTCGGCGCCACGCCCGGCGACCTCGTCGAGCCCTACCGCAAGCCCTCCTCCGCTCGGCCGGCGTCTCGGCTGTCGGCCCGGCGCGCGGCCGGGCCGGTCGCGCTCGCGCCGGACCCGGCGCCACCCGAAGTGGCCGCCCCGGCACCGCTACCGCGGCCGCGACGGGCCCGGATCGCCCCGCGCCCGTGACCGGGACGCGGTCGCCGGGCGAGGAGACGGCTGCCCGCCGTCGGCTCGTCGTCGACGCGGTCGCGGCGGCTGACCCGTCGCTGCCCGTCGACGTCGTGACCGGCATCGTCGAGGCCGTCAACGGCGCGGCGCTGCGTGTGCTGGCCGCGGCGCTCGCCGCGGACCCGACGGCGCTGGCGGTCGGCGCGCCGACGGCGGTCGGACGGCTGGTCACCGCGCTGATCGCGGCCGGCTCGACGCTGCCCACACCCGCCTGCGCCCTCTGCGGCCGCGTCGGGGCTGAGCTGATCCGCGACGAGAACGGGGCGGGGCTCTGCCCGCGCTGCCGGCATCGCCAGCTCGCCACCGCGTGCGCCCGCTGCGGGATCGTCAAACCGGTCGGCGGCCGCGACGCCCACGGACAGCCGGTCTGCGCGCGCTGCTCGGACAGGTCACAGCGCCGCTGCGGCGTCTGCGGCGCCCTCCGGCGGATCGGACGGCGCGCGCACGACGGTCAGCCCGACGTCTGCGTGAACTGCTACCGGCTCCCGGAAGCGGTCTGCGCTGTCTGCGGGCGGCGGCGTCCCTGCGCGTTCGCCGACACGGACACACCGATCTGCAAGACCTGCGCGCCGCGGCGCACCGCTCCGTGCGCGCGGTGCGGCCAGGACCGCCCGCCCGCGGCGCGCTGGCCCGAGGGGCCGGTCTGCGACCCCTGCTACACCGCGGCGCTGCGCCACCGCGGTCTCTGCGCGTCCTGCGGGACCACCCGCCGGCTCGTGCACCCACCCGGCCCCGACGCCACCACCTGCGCCGACTGCGCCGGCCTGCCCGCCAGCCACACCTGCGCCGACTGCGGCATCGAGGACAAGCTGTTCACCGCCGGGCGCTGCGCGCCCTGCGCCCTGCGCCACCGGTCCGCCGCGCTGCTCGCCGCCGGCGCCGATCAGGTGCCTGCCGCGCTGACCGGGGTCCACCAGGCGATCTGCGCGGCGGCGAACCCCTACAGCGCGCTGAACTGGCTGCGCACCGGCGCGGCCGCTGGACTGCTCGCCGACCTCGCCGCCGGCCGGCTGGCAACGACCCACGACGCGCTCGACGCCCACCCGCGGCGCGCCGCGGCCGACTACCTGCGCGCCCTGCTCGTCGCCCACCAGCTGCTCCCGGCCCGCGACGACGCGCTCGCGCGCGCCGAGCAGCGACTCACCGCCCGACTCGCCGCCGTCGACCCACCGGAACACCGCCGGATCCTGACCGCCTACGCCACCTGGCGGGTTCTGCGCCGGCTACGCCGCCGCGCTGAGCATCGCCGCAGCCCACGCACCTGGACCCGCTACGCCGAGACCCGGGTGCACGTCGCGATTCGCTTCCTGGGCTGGCTACACGACCGCGGCACCGCGCTGGCCGATCTCGACCAGTCCACCCTCGATCTCTGGCTGACCACCACCGGTCCCGCCGCCGCTAACATCCGTGACTTCCTCAACTGGGCTACCGACCGTGATCACACCCCGGCACTGACCGTCCCGACCAGCCGGCGACGGACCGGCCCGGCGACCAGCGAGAACGAACGCATCGCGCTTCTCGCCCGGCTCCTGCACGACGACACCCTCGAGCTCACCGACCGCGTCGCCGGGGCCCTGCTGCTGCTCTACGGCCAGCAACTCTCCCGCATCACCGCGCTGACCACGGCGCAGATCACCCAGTCCGGCGACACAGTGCACGTCCAGTTCGGCACCGACCGCGTCGCACTACCCGACCCCCTCGACGACCACGTGCTCCGGCTACGCGCCGAAGGCCGCCCCTACACCGGCCTCGGAGCAGCCACGACCGGCTGGCTGTTCCCCGGCCTGCTCGCCGGCCAGCCGATGACCCCCAGCCATCTCGGCGCCCGCCTGCGCAAACTCGGCGTCCACGCCACAGCCGGCCGCCGCGCGGCCCTGACTCACCTCGCCAGCGAACTGCCCGCCGCCGTCCTCGCGGATCTCATCTCGCTGCACCCAGTCACCGCAGCCCGCTGGACGAGCGACACCGGCGGGACCTGGAACCGCTACGCCGCCGCGCTCGTCCAGGACCGCAATCACCAACCCTGACGAATAGCGTCCCGCCCGGTTGCCCCAGCCGAGCTACTCCGCACGTTCGGAAGATTGCCGCCTACCGGTTACGCCGGCGAGAGCGTCAAGGTCGTCCAGGCCCGCCTCGGCCACAAGAGCGCCGTCGAGACCCTGGACACGTACGGTCACCTCTGGCCGGACAACGACGAAGGCACCCGAACCGCCGTCGACCGCATCCTCGGAACCATGATCGAACCCAGAACAGGCCCAAAACAGGCCACGAGCTTGATCACGGAGGAGACGTGCCTGTGCCACAGGCGTTTGGGGGACGAGTCGGCCTGTAAGCCGGATTCTGTGCCCGGCGGCCTCGCGGCCACCAGCGGCGGTCATCTCTCTAGGGCCGCCGTTGCCGACGGCCTCGTGCGGTCTACCCGCGGACTCGGGCGGGCAGCCCTCGATCGCCCGCGCGGCGCCCGGCCTCATGGCCGGGCGCCTTTTGACCTTGCTCCGGGTGGGGTTTACCGAGCCGCCCGGGTCACCCCGGGCGCTGGTGCGCTCTTACCGCACCGTTTCACCCTTACCGGCGCGGCGCCTCGCGGCGCCGGTACCGGCGGTCTGATCTCTGTGGCACTTTCCCGCGGGTCACCCCGGGTGGGTGTTACCCACCACCCTGCCCTGCGGAGTCCGGACTTTCCTCGGCGGGTACCGGCTCGCGCCGGCCCCGACGCGACCGCCCGGCCGACTCGTCCACTCCGATCATACGACCGTCGCCCGTACCGCCCGCACCAGGACCAGGCCCTGGTCAGGGCGTAGCGTCCGCGCCTGGGGTAGCGGGCCCGGGTGAGGTCGGTCGCGGTGCTCCCGCCTCAGCGCGGATCAGCGGGGAACCGGCGCCTAGTGGGAGGGCGGGACGACGGCGGCCGAGATGTCGGCCTCACGCTCGACGAGCTCGTGGCCGTAGACCGTCGCGGCCTCGACCCGCAGGATCAGGCAGAACGACGGCTTGTTCGAGAACTCCAGGTCGAGCTCCTCGGCCCGGCTGCGCAGGTAGTAGGCCGCCGCGAGGTTCGCGGTCGCGGTCTGGCCGGCGAGGATGAACAGCGGCCGGCGGTTGGGTCCGGCGGCGACCCGGGCCAGCAGCGCGAACTCGTGCTCGCCGGGGCGGCCGGCGAACTCCCGGTTCCCCTTGTCGGCGCCGTCGCCCTTCTCGCCGCGCAGCCGCCGGCCCTCCCGCCCGCCGGGCAGGCTGACCGCGATCACCCGGCTCTCCCGGGGCGGCCGGGGCGGGATGATCGACTGTGCGCCGTCCGCGGCGCCCGTCCCGTCGCTGTCGGCAGCGGCGGCGGACGAGGAGGACGCGACGGCCGCGGCGCCCACGGAGGCGAGCGCGTTCGTGTTGAGGGCGGCCGACGGCGGCGCGGGCGGCGACGGTGGGGAGAAGGTCACGCCGGGCAGGTACCTGGACAGGTGCGCGGCCATCCGGGGGTTGCACCGCGGGTCGCCCAGGCAGAACTCGGTGCGCCGCCCGATGCTGTCCTGCACCGCGCCACCGGGCGTCACCCGTGGCCGGGCGTCCGAGCCGTAGATGATCGAGGCGAGCTCGGCGACCGCGAGCACGTCGTCGCGGGCGATCGTCCCGGACGGGGCGAGTGAGGCCACGGCGATGAGGATCTCGTCGTCGGCGGCCAGGCCGAACAGGGTCGACTGCCGCGGTCGCGCCATGGGGCCGCCGGCGGGGCGCTCCCACAGCCGGATGGCCAGCGCGCCGAGAGCACCCGCCGACAGCGAGATCGCTACGGTGAGCAGGATGTCCGGCAACACGCTCACTGGGTGGTCCTCCGTCTGTTCGGATGTCGTGTCCGCGCGCGGCGCGCCAGGCCTGGCCACCCGGGGCGCCGGGAGGCACGGATCGAGACGGCGCACCGTGGGCGCCGCCGCGCACCGGGCCCGACGACCCAGCCCGTTCCGGGCCAGCCGGTCCGGCCAAGGTCCTGGCCGGGTGGCCCCGCCCGGTCCGGCGAGGTGAGCCGGCCGGGTTCCGGCCCGGTTGGCGCGGCAAGGGCATAGCTCGCCGCCGGGACGACCCGGGAGGAGCCGCCCGGGGAAATCCTAGGGGGGGCCAATCCGGGCAGATCCATCGGGTTCACCATGGCAGCCCACTACCAGCCCACCTGGGCATGACTGGCCCCACCACCGCGCGCACCGCGGCCGCCTCCCGGACTCCCCACCCGGCACCGGACCGACGTCTCAGCCCAGCAAGCGCCCGGTCTGCGCCCGCGCCGCCGCCAGGTCCGACGCCGTGACGCGCCGGGACGTTGTCCGCCGGTGGCCCTGACGTGCGATCCATCCCCACTTCGGGCAGGCGGGCCGAGTCGACGGCGGCTCCCCCACGGCGAGCTGGGCAGCACTCAGCCGTGCAGCAGCAGGCTGACCGGGTCGGCGAGCACGGCGGCGACCTCGCCGAGAAACCGCGACGCCGCCTCGCCGTGCAGGATCCGGTGGTCGAACGAGACGGAGACGGTCATCACCCTGCGGGCCTGGACCTCTCCCTGCCAGACGGCGGCCGCGTCACGGATCGCGCCGAGCACGACCAGCGCGGCCTCACCCTCCCGGACCAGCCCGGCGGCCGAGTCGACCCCGAAGACGCCGACGTTCGACACGGTGATCGTCGAGCCGCGCATCCGCGCCGGCGGGGTGCGCCCGGCGCGCGCGGCCTCGACCAGGCCGGCCAGCTCGCGAGCCAGGGCGGGCAGGCCCAGCCGGTCGGCGTCCGGGATCACCGGGACGACGAGGCCGCGCTCGCTGGCCACCGCCACGCCGAGGTTGACCGCGGGGAACACCTCGATCTCGCTGGAACCGTCGGCGGCCGTCAGCCAGCGGGCGTTCGCCAGCGGGTGGCGAGCCACCGCGGCGACGACGGCGCGGCAGATGAACGCCAGCGACGTGATCCTGACCGGCCGCTCGCCGCTCGTGCCCCCACCAGCCTCCAGGTCGGCCCGCCACCGGGCGAGCAGCTCCAGCAGGCCGGTGACGTCGACGGTCCGATGGACGGTGGCCTGCGGCACCTCGAACGCGCTGCGCTCCATCGCGGAGGCCATCTGCCGCGCGACGCCACGCACCGGGATGCGCTCCCCAGCCTGGACCGCAGGCACCGCCGCCCGCGCCAGGCCGGCGGCCGGCGTCGGGGCGGGCGCGGCGGCCGCGGTGACGTCGGCCCGGGCGATCGTGCCGTTCGGGCCTGTCGGGCGGACAGCCCCCAGGTCGACACCGAGGTCACGGGCAAGCCTGCGCACCGGTGGGGCGGCGAGCACCTTGGCCACCGGCCGGCCGTTCGGCGACGGAGCCGGCGGCGCCGTGGGCCGCTGGGAGGCGACCGGCGCCGGGGCCGCCGCACCAGGTCCCGGCGCCGCGGCCAGGAGCTTCGCGGGTGCGGGCCGGCGCGGCCGGCGCCGGGGCACCTCGCCGGCCGCCGGCTCGACCGGCGCCCGACCGACGACGAGAGCCGGCGGCGCCTCGCCGGTCCCGGCGGCGGGCACGAAGGTCCCGGCGGCGACAGAACCAGCGGCCTCGGCCGCGACGGTCAGCAGCGCCGCCCCGACCGGGACGAGCTCCCCCTCGGCGCAGTGCAGGGCGTGCACCACTCCGGCGAAGGGCGACGGGATCTCGACGGCCGCCTTCGCGGTCTCGACCTCCACGAGTGGCTGGTTGAGCGCGACCGGGTCGCCGGGGCCGACCAGCCACTGGACGATCTCGGCCTCGGCGAGGCCCTCGCCCAGGTCGGGCAGCAGGAAGTCCCGCCGCGTCACGGCATCGTCCCGGCGGGGGCCAGCGGTCCGGGCCCGCCCTCGGCACGGCGGCGGGCACCCGCCGCCGAGGACGACGCGCCGGGCCGGCGGGCCGGCGGGCGCTGGAGCTGGTGGTGCATCAGGCCCCTTTCGGGTGGCGCCGTGGGTGGCGCGGTCAGTAGGAGAAGGTCCGGTCGACGGCGTCGAGGATCCGGTCCAGGTCGGGCAGGTAGTCCTTCTCCAGGCGGGCCGGCGGGTACGGGGTGTGGTAGCCGCCGACCCGGCCGACCGGCGCCTCCAGGTGGTAGAAGCACTCCTCGGTGAGCCGGGCGGCGATCTCCGCGCCGAGCCCGCCGGTCAGCGGTGCCTCCTGGACGACGACGGCGCGGCCGGTCCGGCGCACCGAGGCGGTCAGCGCCGGCCAGTCGACGGGCGCCAGCGAGCGCAGGTCGAGGACCTCGACGGCGCGGCCGTCCGTCGCGGCGGCGGTCGCCGCGTCCAGGCAGGTGCGTACCGTCGGCCCGTAGGCGATCACCGTGACGTCGGTGCCGGCGCGCGCGACCCGGGCCCGGTCCATCGCCAGCGGCGGGTCCTCGGCCGGGGCCACCGGGCCGCGTTCCCAGTAGCGCCGCTTCGGCTCGAAGAAGATGACCGGGTCGTCGCAGGCGACCGCTTCGCGCAGCAGCTGGTAGCCGTCGGCGGCCGTCGAGGGCGTCAGTAGCCGAAGCCCGGGGGTGTGCGCGAAGTACGCCTCCGGGGACTCGCTGTGGTGCTCGACGGCGCCGATCCCGCCGCCGTAGGGGATGCGGATGGTCACCGGCATCCGCACGTGGCCGCCGGAGCGCTGGTGCAGGCGGGCGAGCTGGGTGACGATCTGGTCGAAGGCCGGGTAGACGAAACCGTCGAACTGGATCTCGCAGACCGGCCGGTAGCCGCGCATCGCCAGGCCGATCGCCGCGCCGACGATGCCGGCCTCGCCGAGCGGGGTGTCGACCACCCGGTGCTCGCCGAAGGCGTCCTGGAGGCCGTCGGTGATCCGGAACACGCCACCGAGCCGGCCGACGTCCTCGCCGAGCAGGACGACGCGGTCGTCGGCCGCCATCGCGTCCCGCAGGGCCGCGCCGAGCGCCCTGGCCAGCGGCAGGGTGCGCGGCGCCTCGGCCTCGGCCGGCGCCGCCTGGCGTCTGTCCGGGGCCCAGGTCCGGGTCACGGAATCGGTGTGGCCGCCCGGGGACGGCACGACGGGCCGGCGCGGCGCGGGCGCCGTCGGACCGGCGGCCGGGAGGTCAGAAGAGGGCAACGTCCGCGTGCTCATGCCTGAAAGGACTCCTGGTAGGCCCGGAAGCTGGCCCGCTCGGCGCGGGCCTCATCGGTCTCGGTGACGAGGACGTCGTCGAAGAACGCGTCCGGCCGTGGCTCCGGCAGCGCGAGGACCGCCTCCCGCAGCCGGGCCGCCGCCTGCTCGGCCTCGGCCCGCCGGGCGGCGAACCAGGCCTCGTCGTGATCGGGCGCGAGCCGGCGGGCGACCCGGTCGATCGGGTCGAGCGCCCGCCACACGGCCTCCTGCTCGGCCGGGCGGTAGCGGGCCGGATCGTCGGACGTGGTGTGCGGGCCCATCCGGTAGGTGTAGGCCTCAATGAGGGCCGGGCCCTCGCCGCGGCGGGCCCGGTCCAGCGCCCACGAGGTGACGCTGTGCACGGCGACCACGTCGTTGCCGTCCACCCGCACGCCGGGGAAGCCGAAGCCACTCGCCCGGTCGGCGAGCGGCACCCGCGACTGCCGGGACGCCGGCGTCGAGATCGCCCACTGGTTGTTGGTGCAGAAGAAGACCACGGGCGCGGCGAAGCTGGCCGCCCAGACGAATGCCTCGTTGGCGTCGCCCTGGCTCATCGCGCCGTCCCCTAGATACACGAGCACCGCCGAGCCGGGGCCATCGTCCGTGTTCGTAGGACGTCCGACGGTCGGCTGTTCACGGGTTTTCGTAGGACGTCCGACCATTTCACCAGGACTCCCTACGACCTCTCTTTCGCCGTCGATTGTCGGATGTCCTAGAAGTTCTTCTCGGCCACCATTCACGGAGCCGTCCCCCAAGATTCTCGGACGTCCGACAATCGAATTTCCTTCGGCCGCCGGGCCGGCTGGCGCGGCACCCGGTTGGGCACGCTGCGCATCAAGCTGAACACCGAGGGCATAACCAACGGCATGCAGCGTCTGGGTGGCGAGCACCAGGGCGTAGTTCGCCAGGTTGTGGTCAGCCGGGTTCCAGCCGCCATGCGTGATGCCCCGCAGCAGCCGGAACACCTCCACCGCGGGCAGTCCGCGCTCCCAGGCCACGGCGTGCTCGCGGTAGCTGGGGAAGATGAAATCGCTGGTCAGGGCGGCACGCACCGAGCCGACCTGGGCCGCCTCCTGGCCACGCAACGGGATCCACAGCGCCAGCTCGCCCTGTCGCTGCAGGGCGGTCGCCTCGTCGTCGAGGTGGCGGGCGCGCAGCATCGCGCCGTAGCAGCTCCGGAGGTCCTCGACGCTGAGCAACGACCTGAAACGGGGATGTTCCCGCATCACCCCGTCAGGCCCCAGCAGCCGTACCCCGCACTCGTCCTCAGACAGATCTCCAGCGCCCACGCGGCGCATTCTCCCTCCGATTCGGCCGGGCCGGACAGGCTCACCATAGGCCTCCGAGCCACCTTATTTCGCTTCCTTTCGACAATCGATATCCGGCCGGCTCCGCAAGGCCAGACCACCACGGTGTGAATCTGGCTGGATGCGGTACGTTATTCCCCAGAGGAGACGAAGAGTGGGACGCTCCCGCGACGCGTGTACGGCCACGCTGAGGCCGCCAGCCGGCCGCTCGGGCGTCGCCACCGTCGGCCCGACGCTTCCCGCCACCACAAACCTGACGGCCGCCGCCTGGCACCGCGGCGAGGCTTGCCCCGTCGGCGCGCGCCCGCGGTCCGACTCCGCGCGGCCGTGCCGAGCCGAGCCTGCGGGGCAGCGGTCAGCACTCCAACGTCACCCACGCGGCCCGATCGCCGGGGCCACGGACCAGTCCGAAGCGTCCGTGCCCCGCCGCGGCCGCGCGGCGCGACCCTGTCGGCGGCGTCGCGTGACGCAGGGCCCCGCCGAGCCGGCGATGGCCCACTGTGGGGGCGCGCGGATGCCAACCGGCAGAAACGCCGGGGGGCCAATATCGACGAAACCGTCGCCGCGGCCAGTCTTGAAGGCGGAATCGCGGGCGGAGCCCAGGCCCGACCGGTGCTCACGGCGCGCGGTGCGGTCGCCGGCGGCTATCGCAGAAATTCACTGCCCGGCCGAGGGGGGCGATTTCGCGACCTGCCGGCGCGGTTCTTCTTGCCGGGCGCAGGAATGCGCGTTCGCGCGCGTTCGCGCGCGTTCGCGGGTTGGCCGCGGACGCCGCCTGGCACGTAGAAGGGCGGCGCACCCTGAAATGGTGCGCCGCCCCGGCCGTTGGGGTGGCCCAGACCGTCCGGGTTCGGCCCGTTCTCTCGACGGGCCGAACCCCTCAGGTCACGTGGTGACTACCAGTTCCAACCGTCCTTGCGGTCCTTACCGCCCCAGTTGTTCCAGCCGTCCTTGCCGTCCTTGCCCCAGCCGTCCTTGCGGTCCTTGCCCCAGCCGTCCTTGCCCCAGCCGTCCCTGCCCTTGTCACCCCAGTTCCAGCCGCTGTCCTTGCCCTTGTCGCCCCAGTCGCAGGCCTGCGCGGCTGCCGCCGGGCCGATGCCAACCGCAACGGCGATAGCTCCGGTGACGGCGACAGCGGCGACCCGGCGGCCCATCGACTTCTTCATTCGATCCCCCTCGTCCGCTCGACGCCCGCCGGTCCGTGGGCTTCCCCCAAGACCTTCGGCCGTCCGTACGGAATACGACTTCGGAAATGACTGCGGGACGCAGCCTAACCTCCGCGGTGGCGAAGAGAAAAATGGATCAGGGAGCGTCCGGGCATTCGCGCGCGAAAGAGCCCGTAGCCACCTTCCGAACACTCCGGTAAAACGGTGGACATGCCGATGGTGGAACAGGCCGACATGTCCCTTCATCGATGACAGTCAAGATTTCCGGCCACCTCGGCCGGCCGCCGGTGGCCAGGTTCCTGGTTTCAGCGTTCCGGATGCTTGACAAGCGTTCTTGGGAACAAGTGCCCGCCTTTTTGGGCCGGTCGCCCAAGGGCCGCTGGAAACATCCGGCCGCGCTGTCCTCCCCCGCCGGGCGCAACCGAATCGCAGATGATCATTTACCTCGCGCCCGAATCGTCAACGGCGTGGACAACAGCGACGGGCGGCCTCTCCGTCGACCAGGCAGTCCCCGGCACGCGCCGCGGCGGCCCGCGGCACCAGCGCACTCCTGCGCCCGCGGCGGGCTGCACCGGTCGACCCCAGCCACCCGAGCGGGGTGAGCACCGAGCCCCCGGTTGACGCTCCCCCACAGCCAGCCGTTCGATGCGGCTGCTTACCTTCCGCGACTACACGGCTACGGCCACGCGGAGTCAGGAGCCTGGAGAGGGGAA
Source organism: Pseudofrankia sp. DC12 (assembly GCF_000966285.1). Classification (NCBI taxonomy): domain Bacteria; kingdom Bacillati; phylum Actinomycetota; class Actinomycetes; order Frankiales; family Frankiaceae; genus Pseudofrankia; species Pseudofrankia sp. DC12. The sequence goes on along the minus strand of NZ_KQ031391.1, from coordinate 6,243,953 downwards.
CCGATGCGCGCGCCGACGCCCATCCGTGGAAGACGGGCCGGCTCGCGGCCGGCGACCGGGAGCCGCGCCGTCGGCGTCGGCCTGGCGACCGGCCTCGGGCTGGGCCTCGGACTGGGCCTCGGACTGGCGACGGCGCTCGCGCCGGCCATGGCCGCCGGCGTCCCGGTCAGCCTCGACGCCACGGCGGCGAGCCCGGCGCCCGGCGCAGCGGTGACGCTCATCGGCGAGCTCGGGCCGCAGAACGGCTCCGGTGCCGCCGGCTCGGCCCGTGCCGTGCTGCGCGGCACCCAGCTGGCCATCACGGTCACCCCCCGCGGCCTGGCTCCCGGCCTCCCCCACCCGGCCCACCTGCACATCGGCGGGCGCTTCTCCTGCCCGCCGGCCGGCCTCACCGGCCGGGGAGCCGGCGGCCACCTGCGCACCACCGACGCGCTGCCCTACCACGGGCCGGCGGCCGTGTCCCTGACGACCTCCGGCGACACCAGCGCGGCCAGCGAGCTCGCGCTCGACCGGTTCCCCATCGGTGATGCCCGCTACCAGCGCACGGTCACCGTCAGCCGGCGCGTCGCGGACGAGCTGCGTGCCGGCCAGGGCGTGCTCGAGCTGCACGGCGTCGACTACAACCACGACGGCCGGTACGACGGCGCCGCCCGCAGCGACCTCGACCCGGCGCTGCCCGAGCAGGCGACCGACCCGGCCGCCTGCGTCCGGCTGACCCCGGTACCGCGGGGCGCGGTCGATGCCGGCGCCGGTGGAACCGCGCTCGGCGCCGGGAGGTCCGGGGCCGCCGTGGACGCCCCGCGGGACGCGGTCGAGACCCGGCCGGCCGGCGCCGGCCTGGACCCGTCGACCAGACCGGCCGAGGGCACTGGCGCGACCGGTTGGATCGGTTCCGACGTCGGGGTCGCCGCCTTCATCGGCGGCCTCGCGATGCTCGGCCTGATCGCGGCAGCCGACCAGCGCCGCCTGCTCGCCGAGCGGCACCGCCGGTGACCGGCCGAGGCACCCGGGACCGGGCCGGTCAGCCGCGACCGGCGGCGTCCACGATCGGCGTGGCAACGCTGCCGACCCGGTCGATCTCGACTCGGACCCAGTCACCGGGCACCAGGTAACGCGGCGGCTTGCGGCTGTACCCGACCCCGGCCGGCGTGCCGGTCACCAGCAGGTCGCCGGGGTGCAGCGTGAGCGTCCTGCTCAGGTAGGCCAGGACCTGGCCGACAGTGAAGATCATGTCGCTGGTGTCGCCGTCCTGGACGAGCTCCTCGACGGTCGAGCCGTCGTCGGCGCGGGTCCGGATCGTGGTCCGGACCCGCAGGCCGTCCGCCGGGTCGCCGACCTCGTCGGCGGTGACGACCGGGCCGAGCGGGCCCGAGTAGTCCGCGTTCTTGCCGACGGTCCACAGCGGCGACCGCCCCTGGGCGCGCCGGGCCGACAGGTCGTTGAACGCGGCGTACCCGAAGACCCCGGCCAGCGCCGCAGCCTCGTCGACGTCCGCGAGGTCGGCGCCGACGACTACCCCGAGCTCGCCTTCCCAGTCGAGCCCGCGCTCACCCGCCGGCACCGGCGCCGGGGCGCCGTCCACGGTCAGCGACACCGTCCAGCGGCCGAACAGGTTCGGGTACCTAGGTGGCTCGATGCCGGTCTCGGCGGCGTGCGCCCGGTAGTTCAGCCCGACGCACAGCACCCGGGCGGCCGGCGGGATCGGTGGGGCCAGCGTGAGCGCGTCCACGGGCCGGGCACCGGCCTGGTCACCGAGCGCCTGCTCGGCGCGGGCCCGCCACGTCGGCAGGTCTGCGTAGAAGTCCTCGACCGGGCCGAGCGGCACTACGGCGGCGGTCCCGTCAGCCAGCGGGCCGACGATCGTCCGGTTGCCGTCCCTGAACCCCACGATCCGCATAGCGACCTCTCAGTGCGCGCCCGCTCGGCCCTGGCCGATGCAGGAGCCTATGCGGGCTGGCGTGACGGGACCTACGCCGCCGAGCCGCCTGGCCGCGTCACGCGGCTGGCCGACCGGCGCAGCCACCACAGGCCCAGCACCGGCAGGACCAGCGGCAGGAAGAAGTAGCCCTCGCCGTAGCCGGACCAGACGGCCGCGTCCGGGAACAGGCCGCGGTCGACGACGCTGAGCGTGCCGACGGTGAGCACCCCGGTGAGCTCCGCCGCGCAGGCGCCCGTCGCGACCCGGCGCCCGAGCGCCGACGGCCGGCTGAGCCCGGCCGTCGCCAGGATGTAGATCACGCCCGCGAGCGCCGAGAGCAGGTAGGCGACCGGCGCCTCGTGGAACTTCGTGATGATCTGGACGACGGCCCGCGACGTGGCGGCGACCGCGAACACCGCGTACACCGCGATCAGCGTGCGCCCCGGACCCCGGACCCTCGCGGTACCGGCGCCGGCCGCGTCGCCGCGTGCCGCCTCGGCCACCGCTGGTCGGCTCTCGGCGCCCGCGTCAGGCGGCCCGCCCGTGGCTGCCGTCCCGGCCTCGGCCGGCGCCGTCTCGGTCGTCATCGCGGTCGTCCTCCCCGCCGGTCGGGCGGCCCGCTCGCTCGCGGCCCGCTCGTCGTCACATCCAGCCGGTCCAGCGGGCGCGGCCGTGCCCGCGTCGCCGGGCGTCACGACCAGGTCTGGTGCAGGCGCTGCACCAGCACCGCGGCGACCAGCGCCGCGACCCCCAGCACGGACGTCCCGGACCGGGACCGTTCACCGAGCGCCCACCAGGTGCCGACCGGCAGCGCCATGGTCGACGCGACCAGGTACATCGTGAAGGTCAGCGGCTCGGCCGCGTGCTCACCCCGCGCGACCAGCACGATCGCGCCGACCACCTGCGCGAGCAGCAGCGCCTCCGCGACGGCGACCCCGTAGAGCACCCGCCGCCCGATCGGCCGGTTGCGCCAGGCGAGGAAGAACACCCAGACGGCGAGCAGCAGCGTCGCCACCGCCACCGCGATCGCAAGGATCCTGACCATGCCGCCCCTGCCCTACTACATCCCGTAGAATCAGATCTTAGCCCGTCCGCGCCGGGTCCAGTCAGCACGTCCGCGCGCGGGCGGCGCCGAGGTGAGTCATCCTTCGTGGCCGCGCGTCCCGGCCCTCGCCCAACCACCGGGTATGACTCGCCGCGCCCCTGGCGGCGTGCGCCCCGCGGGCTACAGCGGCTTGGACAGGACGGTGAAGGCGAGGCCGGGGCGCCTGGGCAGGCCGAAGCGCTCGTCGCCGTACGGGAAGGGCTTCATCACGCCGGTCGGCGCGTAGCCGCGGCGGACGTACCAGGCGATCAGGTCGGCGCGCTGGGCGATGACCTGCAGCTCCATCCGGTCGGCGCCGAACACCTCCCGGGCGTACCGCTCCGCCTCGGCGAGCACGGCCGAGCCCAGGCCGGCGGCCTGCAGGGTGGGGACCACGGCGAACATGCCGAAGTAGCCGGCCGTCCCGTGGTGCTCCAGCTGGCAGCAGGCGAGAATCCGGCCCGCCGGCTCGGCGTGGGCGGCCGTTGCGTCGATGCCGGTCGCCGCGGCGACGAGCACCAGGCCGCCGACGCCGGTCACGATCGCGGCGATGCCCTCGGGGTCGGTGCGCTGGCCGTCCAGCAGGTCCGCCTCGGTCGTCCAGCCGGCCCGGCTCGGCTCGCCGCGGTAGGCCGACGTCACCAGTGCCAGCACCTCGGGCACGTCGTCGAGGGTCGCGGCCCGGAAGGTGACGTCCGCCCGCTCCTGGGTGCCCACGGCCCCATCCTGGCAGAGTGCCATCCAGCCGGTCCGGACCGTCAGCCCGGCGGCGTGAGCCCGGCGGCCAGCGGCGGCAGGATCTCGCCGAGCGGCGCGTCGACCAGGAGGCCGGCGCGCGCGTCGGCGCGGGTCGGGCCCTGGTTGACGATGGCGACCGGGATGCCGAGCTGCCCGGCCCGCAGGACGAACCGGTAACCCGACATCACCGTCAGCGACGATCCGAGGACGAGCAGCAGGCGGGAGGCCTCGACGACGGCCATCGCCGCGTCGACCCGGCCGCGGGGCACGGTCGCGCCGAAGAAGACGACGTCGGGCTCCAGGCGGCCGCCGCAGTGCCGGCAGCCGACCATGACGAACCGGTCGATCTGGGCCTCGGCCAGCGTGGCGTCGCCGTCCGGGTTGACCCGCCCGCCCGTCGCGGGCCCGGGCTCGGCGGCCGAGGCCGGGTCGGGCTCCTCGGCACCGGAGACACCGGCGTCGACGACGTCCGCGCGGAAGCCCGGGTTCGCCGCCGCCAGCCGGTCGGCCAGCTCGGCGCGGGCGCTGACGTCGCCGCAGTCCTGGCACAGGACACGGGCGAGGCTGCCGTGCAGCTCGACGACGTCGCGGGCGCCGCCGGCCTGGTGCAGGCCGTCGACGTTCTGGGTCACGATCCCGGTGAGCAGGCCGGCCCGTTCGAGCGCGGCGACGGCGCGGTGCCCGGCGTTGGGCGCGGCGACGGCGATGTGCCGCCAGCCGGCGTGGCTGCGGGCCCAGTAGCGGCGGCGGGACGATGCGTCGCCGGTGAACTGCTGGTAGGTCATCGGGGTGTGGTTGCGCCGCGGCGCACCGCTCGGGCCCCGGTAGTCCGGGATGCCCGACTCGGTCGAGATCCCGGCGCCGGTCAGCACGGCGACCCGGCCGGCGGCGACGGCCGCGCGCAGCGCCGCGACCCCGGCGGCCGGGTCGCTGACGACCGGCACGGCCGGCGGCCGTGACAGGGGCGCCGAGCGCCCGAACGGCTTGACGCGGTAGGCGAGCGTCGGCGCCTCGGGGTGCATGCACCCATCGTGCTCGCCAGCCGGCCCGGTCGAGGCGGCGAGACGGGCTCGCGGGGTGATCCGGCGCCCAGCCGACAGGCACACGTTGCCAACTGGTCAAACTGCTCGCATACGGTTGGTGACGTCGGCACCGACGCCGTCGCGAGGACGGGTTCCCGGACCGCCCCGGGAAAATGCCCCAGACCGGCCGGCGGGCGCGCGGACGGGTCACGGACCGTCGCCCGCTGCGCCCAGCCAGAGCCTGAGCCCTGAGGGGGACACATGGAGCAGCGGGTCGACCCCGGCCCGTCCACCGGCCCGGCCGCCGCCGACGGCCCCGAGCGCCCCGCCCCGCAGCCCGGCGACGGCGGGAGCCTCGGTGCGGTCGGCGGCCCCGGCTGGCCCGCCGACCCCGCGCGCGGCCTCACGGCGGCCGAGGTGGCGAGCCGGGTGGCGGCCGGCCAGGTCAACGACGTTCCGACGCGGACGAGCCGGACCGTCCGGGAGATCCTCGCGGCGAACGTGTTCACCCGGATCAACCTGATCATCGGGGTGCTGTTCGCGCTGATCTGCGTGGTCGGGCCGATCCAGGACGGCCTGTTCGGCGCGGTGATCCTGGCGAACTCGGTGATCGGCATCATCCAGGAGCTGCGGGCCAAGCAGACGCTGGACCGGCTCGCCGTCATCGGCGAGGCTGAGCCGACCGTCCGCCGGGACGGGGTCGCCGTGGCGGTGCACCCGGGCGAGATCGTGCTGCACGACGTCATCGAGACCGGCCCCGGCGAGAAGATCGTCGTCGACGGGACGGTGACCGAGGCCGACGGGCTGGAGGTCGACGAGTCGCTGCTGACCGGCGAGGCCGACCCGGTGCTCAAACGGCCCGGCGACGAGGTCATGTCCGGCAGCTTCGTCGTCGCCGGCTCCGGCGCCTTCGTCGCGACGAAGGTCGGCTCCGACGCCTACGCCGCCCGGCTCGCCGCCGAGGCGAGCCGGTTCACCCTGGTGAACTCGGAGCTGCGCAACGGCGTCAACCGGATCCTGCGGATCGTCACCTATCTGATCATCCCGGCCGGGATCGCGCTGGTGATCAGCCAGCTCGTCGTCGACCAGAACGACCTGCCGGAGGCGATCCGGCGGATGGTGGCCGGGCTGGTCAGCATGGTGCCCGAAGGGCTGGTGCTGCTGACCTCGCTGGCCTTCGCCGCCGGGGTGGTGCGCCTCGGCGCGCGCAACTGCCTGGTCCAGGAGCTGCCGGCGATCGAGGGCCTGGCCCGGGTCAGCGTCGTCTGCCTGGACAAGACCGGCACGCTGACCGAGCCGGCGATGGACGTCCTGGAGGTCCGCGCCCTCGGCCCCGCGGCCGGCGGCGACACGGAGGCCGACACGAGCGGCGCGACCGACGAGAGCACGGCGGCCGCCGAAACCACGGCAACCTACACGAGCACAGCGGCCGACACGAGCACAGCGGCCGACACGAGCACGGCGGCCGATGTGAGCACGGTGATCGGAGACGGCCCGGTCGCGCCGGACGGCCGGGTGGCCGCGGTGCTCGGGGCGCTCGGCGCGGCCGACCGGCGCCCGAATGCCAGCCTGCAGGCGATCATCGATGCGTACCCGGCGCCGGACGGCTGGCGGCCGGTCGACGCCGCGCCGTTCTCCTCGGCCCGCAAGTGGTCCGGGGCTGCCTTCGTCGAACCGGATGGCACCGAGTCGACGTGGCTGCTGGGCGCGGCGGACGTGCTGCTCGCCGCCGGCCACCCGGCGCTCACGACAGCCGACGCCTACGGCGAGCGCGGCCTGCGCGTCCTGCTGCTCGCCCGCTCGGACCGCCCGCTCGCGGACGCGCTCGCCGCCAGCGCCGGCGGCACCGGCACGGCGAGCGCCGCCGCAACGGACTGCGGCGGCAACGGCGCCACGGGCACCGCGAGCGGAGCCGGTGCCGGTTCCCGGGCCGGCGGCCTGGCCGGCGCGGTCGAGCCAGTGGCGCTCGTCGTGATCGCGCAGCGGCTGCGGGCCGACGCGTCCGACACGCTGCGCTACTTCGCCGACCAGCGCATCGCCACCAAGGTCATCTCCGGCGACAACGCGGTGTCGGTCGGCGCGGTCGCCCGCGAGCTGGGCCTGCCCGGCGCCGAGGACCCGGTCGACGCGCGGTCCCTGCCGACCGACCAGGCCGGGCTCGGCGCCCAGCTGGGGGCGCACACGATCTTCGGAAGAGTGACCCCGCACCAGAAGCGGGAGATCGTCGGGGCGCTGCAGGCCCGCGGCAAGACGGTCGCGATGACCGGCGACGGCGTCAACGACGTGCTCGCCCTCAAGGACGCCGACATCGGCGTCGCGATGGGCTCCGGCAGCCCCGCGACCCGGGCCGTCGCCCAGATCGTCCTGCTGGACAACAGCTTCGCCGCGCTGCCGTCGGTCGTCGCCGAGGGCCGGCGGGTGATCGGCAACATCGAGCGCGTCGCGAACATCTTCCTGACGAAGACGGTCTACTCGGTGCTGCTGGCGATCGTCGTGGTCGCCGCCCAGGTGCCGTACCCGTTCCTGCCGCGGCACCTGACTCTGATCAGCTCGCTGACCATCGGCATCCCGTCGTTCTTCCTGGCGCTCGCGCCCAGCCACGACCGGGCCCGGCCCGGGTTCGTCGGCCGGGTGCTGCGCTTCGCGGTCCCGGCCGGCGCGCTCGCCGGGACGGCAACCGTGCTCGTCTACTTCCTGGCCCGCAACGTCTTCTACGACCACGAGCTGCGCGCCGAGACGTCGCTCGCGACGCTCACGCTGTTCGGCGTCTCACTGTGGGCGCTGGCAATGATCGCGCGGCCGTACACGTGGTGGAGGGTCCTGCTGGTCGCCGCGATGGCGGGCCTGTTCGCCCTCGTCCTGGCCGTCCCGTTCCTGCAGACGTTCTTCGAGCTCTCGCTGGTCGGGACGAGCGGCCCGCTGACCGCCCTCGGCGTCTCGGCCGCGGCCGCGGTGCTGATGGAGATCAGCTGGAGGCTGGTCCGCCCGCCGAACGGCACCCCGCATCCCGACGAGGCATAGCCGAGACCGGGCCGGCACCGGATGACAGGCGCTCGGCCGCCGATCTTGGCGCTATGGACCGAGCCGGTAGGAACGCGAGGTCTATCGGTAGCCGCGCGATTGGACAGCGCCTACCATGCGTGTTTCCCAGGTGGCGTAGGCGGGAACGGCCCTCAGCCTCTCGAGATCGATGATGTTGGCGAGTGCGTCGAGAAAGTCGGAAGCCTCCCGGCGACGACGACGCGGCCCGCTGGTGCGTACGAGAGGTCGGAGGGCCGCATCGGTCCAGCTACTTGTATTCTCTTCAGTATGTCTGGACTATCTGGCGTCCTCGGCCGCGGACATGACCACAGGGGAGTGCGAGGCGACTACAAGCTGGATGAGTGGCGCGCGAGACGCCGTTACGGAGAGCTGCTCGGTGATGAGGCCACGCAGGTGTCTGATCAGGTCTCGTAGGCGCGCAGGGTGTACCCCGTTCTCAGGCTCCTCGAAGCAGATCACTCCGCGAAAGCGCGGATCGTAAAGGGCGGCAAGGAGCGCCATGACCCGCAGCGTGCCATCCGAGGCGACCGCTGCCGGGTACGCCGAGTCGGCCCTTGAGTCAAACCAGATCTCCCACTGTCTGCTGGGGTTCTGGCGAACGTCGAACCCTCGCACTCCCGGGATGAGGTGCGCGAGATCGGCGGTGATATCGGCGAGAGTGCTGCCAGACCCATCCGACAGAGACGTCTCCCGGTCGATGCGGTGCAGAACGTATGCTAGGTTTGCTCCGTTCGGAGCGAGTTGCTCCGACTCGAGCGCGGAGCTGGGAATGCGGAGCTCGAGCGGGTCGAGCTGGAGAAATCGCCATGACCGCATCTCCTGCCGAATGGCGTAGAGGTGCTTGAACTCCGCGGTGACAATCGTGGACAGCACCGTCTGCTCCGCAGCCGCCGCCGGTCTCGGGCGACCCTGGACGCCGTCGTCAGGGCTGCGGCGAGATCGCTCTCGGTAGCGTATGGCAACCCAAGGTAGTCGGATTCGGTCGGCACGGATAGGCCGGCAGCGACGTGAACCGCCTGTGGTTACCGGGTTTCCGGATCAACTCAAAGTACTTCTCCAGGCCCGACCAGACTGGAAGCGTAGTTTGATCAATCCGGACTGTTATCTTGCCGCAGCCCTGCGCCGTCGTTGTGTACCTGGAACACCTGTCTTCCGGCGGCGCCGACCTTGCTGTCCAGCAACGCGTTGCGGCGGCCGTAACGAAGGTGACCGTCGCGGAAGGTCGGAGTGAGCCAGCTCCCGATGTGACTGCCCGCGCCGTCACTGCTCTTTCCAATCGGCTCGGCCCGCTCGCCTGCGACATACAGACGTTCACTGCCGTCATCATCGTTTCTGCGCTCGATGACGACGGTATATCGGAAACGCGTGTGCGTTAGGTTCGCGCTCGCACCCCAGGGATCGATCACCTCGGGATCGACGAGCACCTCGACAGCGAGTGCGATTCGGCGCGAGATACTGCCGTCGGCATTCCGCCTGAAAAGGTCTATGGGATCGCCTCGTACACTCGCGAATGCAGTCCTCAGGTCACCCTCAGCGAGCTTTCCCAGAAGTCGGACAGCATCAAAAAGATTCGACTTCCCCGAGGCGTTCTGCCCAACGGTCACGAGAAACGGCGTCAGATCGAGCGAGAAGTCCTGGAACGTTTTGAAGCCGTCTATTTCGATCCTGGCCAGCATGCGCGCTCCGACCTGTCAGGTACGCCTCCGAGCGGCAGCGGCCACCGGCCGGCACCGGGGCGCAGGACTTGACCTTGCGCTCCTCCGCCCCTCCACCACGCCTCCAGGTCCGTCGCCGATCGACTGCTCCCCACTTCCTCGATCATCCTATGAGCCGATCGGGCACCCGCCGGCACCGCGATGCCGCTGGTTGACGGACCTGCCACCGGCGCGCCCTGGCGGGGTGGATGAAGACGCTCAAGGCAGCGGTGGCGAGATGGCCCGCAGCTACCTACCGTTACTACACATGACGTATCGAAACCGACCAGTCACGGATCACTGTGTGACCTGCTCCGACGAGGGGCTGGTGGGCGAGGTGCTCCGGATGGCCGCCGACCGGGCCGTGATCCGGCTGGAATCCGGCTGTGCCACAGGCACTGGCGAGCTGGCCGTCGGGATCGCGCTTGTGGCGGCCCAGCCTGGGGACTGGGTTCTAGTACACGCGGGTGAGGCTCTCGCCGTCCTCCCCGGGCCACCGGCCGGCTCCTGGCCCTAGATCACACCTCGACCAGGCTGGCGCGGCCGCCGCCCGAGGCGCGTCGAGGCGGAGCCGGCGACCCGCACGCGGCAGGTGGGGGTGAGCAGGCGTGTCGACACCGACCTTGGACCCGACGACCGGCCCGCCGTCGGGAGCGGCGACGGCGCCGCCGACGGGCAACGGCGAGCAACTGGGCAAGCTGGGCACCGGCGCGGGAGCGCCCGCGCGGGAGCGGCCAGCCGAGCAGGTAGCGCCCGCGCGCGCCCCGAGCTGGGAGAACCAGGACCCGGTCCACCTGCTGTGGATCAATGCGGGGCTCAGCTGCGACGGCGACTCGGTGGCGCTGACGGCGGCGACCCAGCCGAGCATCGAGGAGATCGCGCTGGGCGCGCTGCCCGGCCTGCCGAAGGTGGCCGTGCACTGGCCACTGATCGACTTCGACTCCGGGCCCGAGCAGGGCGCGGACGCGTTCCTGGAGTGGTTCCGCAAGGCCGACCGGGGCGAGCTGGACCCGTTCGTGCTCGTCGTCGAGGGCTCGATCCCGAACGAGGAGATCAACGGCGACGGCTACTGGACCGGGTTCGGCGCCGATCAGGCCACCGGCCAGCCGATCACGGTCAACTCCTGGCTCGACCGGCTCGCGCCCAAGGCGCTGGCAGTGCTCGCCGTCGGGACCTGTGCGACCTACGGGGGCATCCACGCGATGGCCGGCAACCCGACCGGCGCCATGGGTGTGCCCGACTACCTCGGCTGGGACTGGAAGTCGTCGGCGGGCATCCCGGTCGTGTGCGTGCCGGGCTGCCCGATCCAGCCGGACAACCTGTCCGAGACGATCGTCTACCTGCTCTACCAGGCCTCCGGGCAGGCGCCCATGATCCCGCTGGACGACCAGCTGCGGCCGCGCTGGCTGTTCGGCGCGACCGTCCACGACGGCTGCGACCGGGCCGGGTTCTACGAGGAGGGCCGGTTCGCCGCCGCGTACGGCGAGCCCGAGTGCCTGGTCAAGCTCGGCTGCTGGGGGCCGGTGGTGAAGTGCAACGTCCCCAAGCGCGGCTGGATGAACGGGGTGGGCGGCTGCCCGAACGTCGGCGGGATCTGCATCGCCTGCACGATGCCCGGGTTCCCGGACAGGTTCATGCCGTTCATGGACACCCCGCCGGGCGCGAAGGTCTCCAGTGGGCTGAGCACGGTCTACGGGAAGGTCATCCTGAACCTTCGCAAGATCACCATGCATACCGCGGACCGCGAGCCGAAGTGGCGCCGGCCCGGTGACGAGCTGCTGACCGGCTACCGCTCCCCCGCCGACGAGGCCGGTGCCGCGGGCCCAGCCGGCACAGCCGCCGGCACGCCCGCCGGCCGCGTCAGGGAGGGCGCGCGATGACCACGACAGCGATGCGCCCGCAGACCGGCGCCGAACAGAGCAACCTCATCGAGATGAGCTTCGACCCGATCACCCGGATCGTCGGCAGCCTCGGCATCTACACGAAGATCGACTGGGCGGCCAAGCGGGTGGCGGAATGCCACAGCACGTCGTCGATCTTCCGCGGCTACAGCATCTTCATGAAGGGCAAGGACCCGCGCGACGCGCATTTCATCACGTCCCGGATCTGCGGCATCTGCGGCGACAACCACGCCACCTGCTCCTGCTACTGCCAGAACATGGCGTACGGGGTGCGGCCGCCCGCGCTCGGCGAGTGGATCGTGAACCTCGGCGAGGCCGCCGAGTACATGTTCGACCACAACATCTACCAGGAGAACCTGGTCGGAGTGGACTACTGCGAGAAGATGGTCGCCGAGACGAACCCCGGTGTCCTGGCGCTCGCGAACGCCACCGAGTGCCCGCACGCGGACGAGCACGGTTTCCGCACGATCGGCGACATCATGCGCGGCCTCAACCCGATCTCCGGGGAGTTCTACCGGGAGGCGCTGGCGCAGAGCCGGTCCACCCGGGAGATGTTCTGCCTGATGGAGGGCCGGCACGTCCACCCGTCGACCCTGTATCCCGGCGGGGTCGGGACGGTCGCGTCGGTGCAGCTGTTCACCGACTACCTGTCCCGGCTGATGCGCTACATCGAGTTCCTCAAGCGGGTCGTGCCGATGCACGACGACCTCTTCGACTTCGTCTACCAGGCGATGCCGGGCTACGAGGAGGTCGGCCGCCGCCGGGTGCTGCTCGGCTGCTGGGGCTCGTTCAACGACCCGGCGCACTGCGACTTCAGCTACGAGAACATGGCCGACTGGGGCCGGCGCATGTTCGTCACCCCAGGCGTCATCGTCGACGGGAAGCTGCTCACCAACAACCTGGTCGAAATCAATCTCGGCATCCGCATCCTGCTCGGCAGCTCGTTCTACGAGGACTGGGAAGACCAGCCGATGTTCGTCACCGAGGACGCGCTGGGAAACCCGGTGGACCGCCGGCACCCGTGGAACCAGCACACCATTCCGCGGCCGGAGAAGAGGGACTTCGACAGGCGCTACTCCTGGGTGATGTCGCCGCGCTGGTTCGACGGCACGGACCACCTGCCGCTCGACACCGGGGGCGGCCCGATCGCCCGGCTGTGGAGCACGGCGCTCTCGGGCCTCGTCGACCTCGACCACCTCAAGGCGACCGGCCACAGTGTGCTGATCAACCTGCCGCGCACGGCGACGAGGCCGGAGCGGACGTTCGAGTGGACGATCCCGCGCTGGAGCAACGCGCTGGAGCGCAACCGGGCCAGGACCTACTTCCAGGCCTACGCGCGGCCGCGGCCCTGACGTTCGCCAAGCGGGCGCTCGCCGAGGTGCGCGCCGGCAACACGAAGACCTGGGAGCCGTTCGAGGTTCCCACCGACGCGGCCAGCTGCGGCTTCACCGAGGCCGTCCGCGGCGTGCTGTCGCACCACATGGTCATCCGCGACGGGAAGATCGCGAACTACCACCCGTACCCGCCGACGCCGTGGAACGGCAGCGTCCGCGACGTCTACGGCACCGCCGGGCCCTACGAGGACGCCGTGATGGGTACGCCGATCTTCGAGGAGAACCCGCCCGAGCGGTTCAAGGGCATCGACATCATGCGGGCGGTCCGCAGCTTCGACCCGTGCCTGCCGTGCGGCGTCCACATGTACACCGGCGCCGGCCGCACCGTCGAGGTCACCCACTCCCCGCACGCGTTCACCCCGGCCGGGTGAGCCGCGCCAGGCCCGAGGAGGTGTCGCCGATGGCGTTCGACCTGGCCGCCGGTCCCGCGCGGGCCGGCGCCGAGGATCCAGGCGACGAGTCCGGCGCGCGGACCGCCGCGAGGCTCGACGCGTTGCTGGCCGACGTGGACGCCAGTGCCGACCCGCGGCTGCGCGCGCTCGCCCACGAGCTGGTCCGGACGCTGATGCTCTTCTACGGCGCCGGGCTCGACCGGGTGGCGGCACTGGTGCCCCCGGCGACGCTGCGCCGCCTGGCCGACGACGACCTCGTCGGCGGCCTGCTCGCCCTGCACGACCTGCACCCTGACGGAATCACACCGGAGGCCCAGGGCCACGCCTCGACCGGGCCGCCGCAACCGGACGGGCGACGGGTGCTGCCGCTGACGGTGGTGCCGGCCCGCCCTCGGGTCGCCGCCGTCGCGCCCTCGGGAGCCGGACCGTGACCGGCCAGACCGGCCAGACCGGCCAGACCGGCCAGACCGGCCAGACCGGCCAGACCGGCCACCGCGGGCAGCCCGACCGCTGGCTGCCGTCGCTGCGGCGCGCGCTGCTCGGACCGGCCGACGGCGCTGGACAGCCCGGCGCCCGGTGCGAGTTCTGCGGCGAGCCGCTCGGGCCCGAGCCGGGCCGAACCGCCGCGCCGGGCGGGCACGGGCACGTCGTCGACGTCGTCGACCGGTCGATCCGGTGCGCCTGCCAGGCCTGCCGGCTGCTGTTCACGCGCGCCGGCGCGGGCGGCGGGCGGCTGCGCGCGGTCGGGGACCGCCGGGCCCACGACCCGCGGTTCCCGCTGGGCGGTCCGCGCTGGGCCGCGCTGGAGATCCCGGTCGAGCTCGCGTTCCTCGTCGACGACTCCCACGCCGGGCGCCTCGCGCTGTTCTACCCGAGCCCGGCCGGCGCGACCGAGTCGACCCTGGCGCCGGACCGAATCCGGGCGATCTGGCGGGCCGCGCTCGCCGGCGCGCCCCGGCTGCCCACCCCCGAGGCCGACGTCGAGGCCGTGCTGCTGTACCGACCCGCGGACGGGCCCGCGGACACGTGCGAGGCGTTCCTCCTGCCGGTGGACGCCTGCTACGGCCTGGTCGGGCGGGTCCGACGCGCCTGGAGCGGGTTCGCCGGCGGGCCGGCGGCCGCGGCCGAGATCGCCGGCTTCCTGGCCGAGGCCCGCCCCGCGAGCCGCGCCGGCGCGGCCAGCCGGACCGGCGGGGCTGACGGCGCGGCCCGGGCCGGCCGGGTGCCGCAGGAGGTGAGCTGACGTGCCCGAGTTCGCGTTCGACTGCCTGGACATCCAGCCGGAGCCCTACGCGGCGAGCCCCACGCTCGCGGCGCGGCTGCGGGTCGCCGAGACGACCGGGTTCTCGGTCCAGGCGATCGCGTTGCGCTGCCAGATCCGGATCGAGCCGGCGACCCGCGGCTACCGCGACGACGAGCGGGAGCTGCTGTGCTACCTGTTCGGCGACCCGGCCCGCTGGGGCCGCACGATGCGGGCGTTCCCGTTCGCGACCGTGTCGGCGCTCGTCGGGTCCTTCGTCGGCTCCACCGAGGTCCGGCTGCGCATCCCGGTCAGCTACGACCTGGAGGTCGCGGCCGGCAAGTACTTCCACGCGCTGCGGACCGGGGTGATCCCGCTGTCGCTGCTGTTCAGCGGCACCGTGTTCGGCGCGACGCTGGACGGGATGCGGGTCGAGCCGGTGCCCTGGCACCTGGAGGCGGCCTACCGGCTGCCGGTCGCTGTCTGGCAGCGGCTGATGGACGCCTACTTCCCGGGTGAGGCCTGGGTCCGGCTGCGCCGCGAGACCGTCGACGCGGTCGCCCGCTACAAGATCACGCATGCGATCCCCACCTGGGACGACGCGATCGACGCGCTGCTCACCGCCGCCGGCGCCGCCCCGGCCTCCGCGGCGGAGCCCGGCCCGGTCCGGTCCGAGAGCCGCCGGGAGGTCACCTCATGACCGCGCCCACCGGTTTCGACGCCGCCCGCGAGGTCGCGGACGCGGTGCTGTACGAGGGCTACCTGCTGTACCCGTATCGCTCGGGTGCCCTGAAGAACCAGGTCCGCTGGCAGTTCGGCGTCCTCGTGCCCCCGGCCGTCGCGGCCGCCGGCGGCGAGCACGCCTCCTGCCGCACCGAGTGCCTGGTCGAGCACCTGCCGAGCGCGGGAACCGGGCTCGCCCGCCACGCCGAGGCGGGCTCGCCGCACTGGGCGACCGAGCTGGGCACGGTGCAGGTGCGGACCCGCTTCCTGCACGCCGTCGAGCGGACGGTGTGGGCCCGCCAGGGCGCCACGTTCGCCCCCGCCGACGTGGTCGCGACCGCGCGCGGCGACCTGCGCGCCGGTCAGGAGGCGGCCCCGCGGGAGGAGGACACCCTCGTTCCGCTCGCCGGCCTGCTCGGCCGCTCCCCCGCCGAGCCCGGCTCTCCCGCGCGGCCGGCGGACTGGATCGTCCCGCTGGCCGCACCGGCCGGCCGCGGCGTCGAACCGGCCGACGCCCGCACCGACCCCGCCGGCCCACGGGTCTTCACGTCGCCGGCGGCCGGTCAGGAGCCGACGGGACGGGTGGTGCGCGCGTGGCACCGGCTCGACGCCGAGCTACGCCTGTCCGCCCGGTGGCTGCCCGGGCCCTACCGGGTCGCCCGGGTGACCGCCGAGCTGCGCAACGTCTCGTCCTGGTCGCCCCCGGCGGACTCTGCTCGGCAGCGGCCGCAGGACCGCGTAGCGGCCCGGGACGCCGCGCTGGGCCGGTCGCTGATCGCCGCGCACCTGATCCTGTCCGCGCCGGGCTGGCGGTTCCTGTCGCTGACCGAGCCGCCCGAGTGGGCCGCCACCTATGCGGCGGACTGCCGCAACGAGCGGTCCTGGCCCGTCCTCGTCGGCGGCGGCACGGGCTGCGCCGACACGGTGCTGGCCGCGCCGGTCATCCTGCCGGACAACCCGCGGGTCGCTCAGGAGAGCGTCGGGCCGTTCTACGACGCCACCGAGATCGACGAGATGCTGACGCTGCGGACGCAGGCCCTGACCGACGAGGAGAAGGCCCTGGCCCGGTCGACCGACCCGCGCGCCGCCGAGCTGCTCGACCGCGCCGACCACCTGACGCCCGAGCTGCTCGAACGCCTGCACGGCGCGGTCCGCGACGTCCACGCTTCAGGGCCTGCGGCACGGGAGACACAGCCGCCGCGGGAGCCGGCCGCCGACGCCGGCCCGGCCACCGGGTTGCCGCCCTGGGATCCGCGGACCGACGACCTCGCAGCCGCCGTCGACGAACCGGTCCTGATCGACGGGGCCGCGGTCTCGGCGGGCAGCAAGGTGCGCCTGGCCCCGGCCGCCACGTCGGCCGACGCGCAGGACATGTTCCTGGCCGGCCGGTGCGCCACGGTCGCCGCCGTGCTGCGCGACCTGGACGGCGCGACGCACGTCGCCGTCACCCTCGACGACGACCCGGCGGCCGGCCTCGCTGCCGCCGTCGGCCGCTACCGCTACTTCGCCCCGGGTGAGATCGTCCCGCTCGGTCCCCCCGGCGGGGCCCGGCCATGACGCGGACGCTGGTCGCCGGTGTGGGCAACGTGCTGCTCGGGGACGATGGCTTCGGGGTCGCGGTGGCCCGCCGGCTCGCCGCCGGGCCGGCGTTGCCCCCCGGGGTGACCGTGGCGGACTACGGGATCGCCGGGACACATCTCGCGTTCGACGCGGCCGACAGCTGCGACGAGCTGCTGCTGATCGACGCGGTGCCGCCCTGGCCAGTCGGTCCCGCCACCGGCGCCGACCCGTCGGCCGCCGCCGGGCCGGCCACCGCCGGCACCGGGCTAGCCCAGCCCGGGGAGCTACGGCTGCTGGAGCTGCCCGCTCCAGCGGCGGCGGCCTGGACCGCCGCCCCGGGCGGCGGCCCCGCGGCGAGCCCAGCCGGGCCGGGCCGGGCCGGAACGCCCGGCGACGGGCACGCCATGACGCCCGACGCCGTGCTGCGGCTGCTGGCGCTGCTCGGCGGCGGGCCCGAGCGGGTGCTGCTGGTGGGCTGCGTGCCGGCCCGGGTCGAGGAGGGGCTCGGCCTCAGCCCGCCGGTCGTCGCCGCCGTCGCGCCGGCCGCCCGCCTCGTGCGCGCGGTCCTCGCCGGCGAGGCCGGACAGGACCGCGAGACCGGCGAGGCCGGACACCGAGCGCAGCCGCCGCCAGGGCGGCCCCCGCAGGGAAGGAGCCAGATGTGATGCGCAAGCTGCTGGTCGCGGGCCTGATGGCCGCCGGCGCGACCGTCGCGGCCAAGGCCGTGTACCCGGACCTGCACCGCTACCTCGAGATGCGCCGGCTCTGACGGGAGGTTCGCTCATGTGTCTCGGGATTCCCGGGGAGGTCGTCAGCCTCTCGGCCGACCGGCCGGACCTCGCGACCGTCGCGGTCAGCGGGGTCCGGCGGGCGGTCAACATCGGCCTGCTCACCGACGACGCGCCACACCCCGGCGACTGGGTCCTGATCCATGTCGGGTTCGCGCTCTCGAAGATCGACGAACGGGAGGCGGCGGCCGCGATGGAGTTTCTCGAGGGCATCGGGCGCGCCTACGACGACGAGCTCGACGCCCTGCGCGCCTCGTCGATCGCCTAGACGACCAGGCGTCGGCTGCCCGCCGCGGGCCGGCGGACTGCCAGGACGACCAGGAAGGGGGACCGGGCCGTGCGGTTCGTGGACGAGTACCGGGACGCCGGCGCGGCGCGGGCACTGGCGGGCGAGATCGCCGGCTGCGTCGCGCCCGGCCGGCAGTACCGGCTGATGGAGGTGTGCGGCGGTCACACGCACACGATCTACAAGCACGGCCTGGAGGACTACCTGCCGGAGACGGTGACGCTGGTGCACGGCCCGGGCTGCCCGGTGTGCGTGATCCCGATGGGCCGCGTCGACGACGCCATGCACATCGCCCGGCAGCCGGACGTGATCATGACGACGTTCGGTGACCTGATGCGGGTCCCCGGCAGCCACGGCTCGTTCCTTGATGCCAACGCCGAGGGCACCGACATCCGGATGGTCTACTCGCCGCTGGACTCGCTGCGGATCGCGAAGGCGAACCCGGACCACCAGGTCGTCTTCATGGCGATCGGCTTCGAGACGACCGCTCCGTCGACCGCTCTGACGGTCAAGCGGGCCGCCGCCGAGGGGATTGAGAACTTCTCGGTGTTCTGCAACCACGTCCTGGTCAACCCGGCGATCCGGGCGATCCTCGACGACCCGGACCAGCGCCTCGACGGGTTCGTCGGCCCCGGCCACGTCTCCTGCGTGATCGGTTGCGAGCCGTACCGGTTCGTCGCCGAGCAGTACCACCGGCCGATCGTCGTGTCGGGCTTCGAGCCGCTGGACATCCTGCGCTCGATCCACCTGCTGCTGCGCCAGCTGGCCGACGGGCGGTGCGAGGTGGAGAACCAGTACACCAGGGTCGTCGCCTGGGACGGCAACCCGCGGGCCATCGCCGCGATCGACGAGGTGATGACCGTCCGCCCGACGTTCGAGTGGCGCGGTCTCGGCACGATACCGGCCTCGGCCATGCGGGTGCGCGACGAGTACGCCGCGTTCGACGCGGAGCGCCGTTTCGAGGTGCCGGGGATCCGGGTCGCCGACCCGGAGGCCTGCCAGTGCGGCGAGGTCCTCAAGGGCGTGATCAAGCCCTGGGAGTGCAAGGTCTTCGGCACGGCGTGCACCCCGGAGACGCCGATCGGGACCTGCATGGTCTCCGCGGAGGGCGCCTGCGCCGCCTACTACAACTTCGGCCGCTTCACCCGCGACCGCGTCCGCACGGCCGCCGGCCTGGAGGTGACCAGGGCATGACGCAGCTCGACGAGGCGACCCGCGAGCGCCGCGTGCTGGACCGGGTCGAGACGGCCCGTCGGCGGCGCCCGAAGCTGCGCGACGAGCACATCACGATGGCGCACGGCGCCGGCGGGAAGGCGACGGCCGCGCTCGTCGACGCGGTGTTCCTGGAGGCGTTCCGCAACCCGGCACTGGAGGCGCTCGACGACGGCGCCCGGGTCGACGCCGGCAGTGCGCGGCTCGTCGTGACCACCGACTCCTACGTCGTGACGCCGCTGTTCTTCCCCGGCGGCTGCATCGGCGACCTGGCCGTCAACGGCACCGTCAACGACCTCGCCGTCTGCGGCGCGAAGCCGCTGTACCTGACCTGCGGGTTCGTGCTGGAGGAAGGCCTGCCGACGGCCGACCTGCGCCGGATCGTCGAGGCGATGGCCGCCGCCGCCCGCGTGGCCGGCGTCACCCTGGTCACCGGCGACACGAAGGTCGTCCCACGCGGGCGGGCCGACGGCTGCTACGTCAACACGACCGGGATCGGCCTGCTCGAAGCGGGTGGCGGCCTGTTCGGCGACGAGCTGCCGATGGACGGCGTGGTCGTCGCGGACGACCCGGTCGGCCCGTGGCCCGTCGGGTACACCCCGCCCGGGGACCACCCGGACGAGGCGAACCGCGTCGACGGCCTCGGGATGGTGCGCGCCCGTCCCGGCGACGTCGTGCTCGTCTCCGGCCCGGTCGGCGACCACGGGGTAACGATCATGCTCGCCCGCGGCGAGCTGGATCTGGAGGCGGACCTGCGCTCGGACACCGCGCCGCTCGCCGGCCTGGTCGAACAGCTGCTCGCCGCGACGTCCGGCAGCGCGCAGGGCGGCGGCGTGCGGGCGATGCGGGACGCGACCCGAGGCGGCGTCGCGACCGTGCTCAACGAGCTGGCGATGGCGGCCGGGGTCGGCGTCGTCGTCGACGAGGACGCCGTCCCGGTCCGCGAGGCCGTCCGCGGTGCCGCCGAGCTGCTCGGGATCGACCCGCTCTACGTCGCCTGCGAGGGCCGCCTCGTCGCGGTCGTCGCCCCCGAGGCAGCCGACGCGGCGCTCGCAGCGCTGCGGGCCGACCCGCTCGGCGCCGGCGCCGCCGTGATCGGCCGCGTCGTCGACGACCCGCCCGGCCTGGTCCTGCTCAACACGGCCTTCGGCGGCACCCGCATCGTCGGCATGCTCGTCGGCGACCCACTCCCCCGCATCTGCTGACCTGTGAAGATCCCTGCCGGTGCCGCCTCAGGCAAGGTCCGTCCCGTTCCACCACGTGGGGCCTGGACGGGGGCCGACGCCGCAGGAACGCGACGGCTGGCGCCCGCGACGAGGAGGAACCACACATGCACGAGCTGGGTGTGACGACAGCGATCATCGACCAGATCAGCGACCGGCTAGCCACCATGGCGTCACCGGGAGCGAAGGTCGCGGCCGTGCGCCTGGAGATCGGCAGGCTGTCCGGATATACGGCCGAGTCGGTGCGGTCCTGCTTTGAGCTCACCGCCACCGGGACGCCGCTGGAGGGCGCCCGCCTGGACGTCGCCGAGCCGCCTGGGCGCGGCACCTGCCAGACCTGCGGCCAGGCCGTCGACCTCCCCGATCCACTGGCGACCTGCCCCGGCTGCGGGGGCACCGACCTGACCGTCCAGGACGGCCAGCAGCTGCGGGTACTGGCGGTCGAGCTCGCCGCCGACGCTGAGGCCGGCCACCCGAACGCGACCGGCTCCGCGCCGACGGGCTGACCGCTCGTGCCGGTTCCCGGCGGACTCTCAACCCGCGGTTTGGGGCGCCCCAGCCAGGCCCCGGCCCACCGGCCGGCGCAGCCGAGCGAGATCCCTGATGTCTTCCGCCGTGGGAGGATCTGCTCGTACCGGCGGCCTGGTCACCTGGAGGTAATGACGGTGTCGGACCCATGACCACCGCTGGTTGGGCTCTGACCCGCGACGCTGGCTGGAGGTACGTATGGCCAAGCTGATCTACTCGACGATGTGCTCGCCGGACGGCTACGTCGAGGATGAAAAGGGCACGTTCGACTGGGCTGCTCCGGATCCCGAGGTACACGCGTTCGTCAACGATCTTGAACGACCGGTCGGGACCTATCTGTACGGCCGCCGGATGTACGAGACGATGGTCTACTGGGAGACCGGCGGCGACGATGCCGATCAGCCCGCCGAGGTCAGGGACTTCGCGCAGCTCTGGCGGGCGGCCGAGAAAGTCGTCTACTCACGTACTCTTGAGGCGGTCTCCAGCGCAGCCACCCGGATCGAGCGCGAGTTCGACCCTGAGGCGATCCGGCGGCTCAAGGAGAATTCAGAACGAGACGTCACCGTCGGCGGCGCCGAACTCGCGGGCAAGGCGCTTGCCGCGGGCCTGGTCGACGAGTGCCATCTGTTCCTCGCTCCGATCCTGGTCGGTGGCGGCAGGCGAGCGCTACCCGACGGCGTGCAGATACCGCTCCGGCTGCTCGACGAACGCCGTTTCGCCAGCGGTTTCGTGCACCTCCACTACTCCATCAGCCGATAGAAGGCCACCACCTCCGCGCCCTGTCGTCGTTTCGGCAGATCCCGCTGACGGGTGCGCTGACGCCGGTGAACCCGCCGCCGCTGCTCCCGCGCGGACGTGCGCGCGGTCGACGGCGGCCGAAGACCGCAGGGTCTGATATCAGCTGGCCGGGCTGGTGAGCGGGCACGGGTGTGATCGCGGTGTACAGGTTAGGGGCGGAAGAGTGGGCGGGGCGTCGGGCGCCCCAGTCGGCACGCATGGCTACTTCTCCGGTTCACCGTAGGGAGAGGGGCAGAAGAGCACCCCGAAAGCCGGCTCGCGCGAGTGCCGCGCCGGAACGTTCGGGATCGGGGCGAGGGGCGGTGCCGTCGTGTCGCTGACCCGGGAGCGGGGCGCGTCGCCGTGCCGTTGGGCGCCCGCCGGTAGCGCCGGAAATCGAAGGCGCCGAGGCGGTCGGAGCGATCGGGAGGGTGATAAGGGGCGCAGATGAAGGTGTGGGCGCAGAAAGAGCCGCAGGGACAGCCGCGAGAGCATGCGGGGAGAGCTTCACGCCCGAAACACCGGTCCTCCTCGCCGATGGCACCTCGAAACCCATTGGCAAGATCCGGATTGGTGATCAGGTATGGGCCGCCGATCCCACCACCGGACAGGCCAACGCCCGCACCGTCACCCCGCCGGCCGTGCGCGGGGTGGGCCCACTGTGGCCGTACCTCGGGCCCCTGTCTCGGCGTCACGAGGTCTCAGTGCCGGCCGCGAGCCGCGGCGATGGCTGCCTGGCCGAGGCTGATGCCGCCGTCGTTGGTGGGGACGCGGGACTGGGTCAGGACGGTCAGGCCGGCGGCGGTGAGGCCGGCGCCGACCTCGGTGAGCAGGCGCTGGTTGGCGAAGACACCGCCGGACAGGGCGACCGTGCGGACGCCGGCCTGCTCGGCCAGGCGTTCGCAGAGGGTCACGGCCGTCCGGGCGAGGGTCGTGTGGAACCGGGCCGCGACGACGGCCCGGTCGGTACCGGCGCGCAGGTCGGCTACGACCGCGCCGACGAGCTCGACGCCACGGATCCGCCACGGCGCCGCCTCCGTCCGCTCGTAGCCGGCTTCGCCCGGCCGACATCCCGCCCTGGAGCGCGATTCGCGGGACACCCGCGGAGCCGGCTCGATGATTGCCGGAAGCGGGTGGGTTCCCCGCTCGGCCGGGTCGGCGAGCTGTTCGAGCTCAATCGCGGCCTGGCCTTCGTAGCTGACCGTGTCGCGCACGTCGAGGATCGCGGCGACGGCGTCGAACAGCCGGCCGGCGCTGCTCGTCGACGGCGCTGCGACCCCCCGGTCGGCCAGCGCGACGACCGAGCTCCACTGCCCGGCGTTCCGCTCGCGGACCGCCAGCCCGGCCGGGTCCGCGCGCGCGCCGGCCGCGCTTAGGTAGGCGGCGGCCATCCGCCAGGGAGCGCGGATCGCCGCGGCGCCGCCGGGCATCGGGACGGGCTCCAGGTGGGCGAGTCGGGCGAAGCCGGTCAGGTCGGCGAGCAGGACCTCGCCGCCCCACAGGGTGCCGTCGGTACCGTACCCGAGGCCGTCGAAAGCCAGGCCGAGCACGGGGCCGGGATGCCGGTTGTCCGCGAGGCAGGACGCTATGTGCGCGTGATGATGCTGTACTCCGACCAGGGTTGAGCCACTGTCCGCGGCGCGGTCCAGCGCGTACTTCGTCGACAGGTACTCGGGATGCAGGTCATGGGCGATGAGCTCGGGCTGGACGTCGAGGAGCCGCTCGAAATGGGCGATGCCGGCGGTGAAGGCGCGGAAGGTCTCGTAGTTCTCCAAATCGCCGATGTGCTGGGAGACGAACGCATACCGGCCCCGCGTCAGGCAGAACGTGCTCTTCAGCTCCGCCCCGCAGGCGAGGACCGGCCGCGGCGTCTCCCACGCCATCCCGAGTGGCTCCGGGGCATACCCCCGGGCCCGGCGCACCACCTGCTCCTTCTCGCCAGATGGCCGCTCCCCCGATGGCCGCCCGCTCGGCCAGGCCGGGACGGCGTGGACGACCGAGTCGTCGGCGCGGATGTGGATGCGCCGGTCGTGGACGAGAAAGAAGTCCGCGATCCCGCCGAGGCGCTCGAAGGCCTCGTCGTCGCGGTACACGATCGGCTCGTCGGAGACGTTCCCGCTGGTCAGCACCAGCGGACCGCCGAACGCGGCGAGCAGCAGGTGGTGCGCCGGCGTGTACGGCGTCATCACCCCGAGCTGGCGCGTCCCCGGCGCGACCGACGGGGCGACCCCGCCCGCGCCGGGCCGCGCGTCGAGCAGCACGATCGGCCGGCGCCGCCCGGTGAGCAGGCGCTCGGCCAGCGGACCGGTGGCGCACAGCTCCCGGGCCGCGGCCAGGTCCGCGACCATCACCGCGAACGGCTTGTCCGCGCGCCGCTTACGGCCCCGCAGCGTCGCCGCGGCGGTCTCGGCCCGCGCGTCCACGGCCAGGTGGTAGCCGCCCAGGCCCTTCATCGCCAGCACCGCGCCCGTCCGCAGCAGGTCCGCGGCCCGCTCGACCGGATCGCCACCGACCGGCCGGCCGGCCCGGTCGAGCAGGCGCAGCCGCGGCCCGCAGGCGGGGCAGCAGACCGGCTGAGCGTGGAACCGGCGGTCGTCAGGGTCGTGGTACTCGGCGGCGCAGGCGGGGCACATCACAAACCCGGCCATCGTCGTCGCCGGCCGGTCGTACGGGACGTCGCGGATGATCGTGAACCGCGGGCCGCAGTTCGTGCAGTTGATGAACGGGTAGCGGTAGCGGCGGTCGGCCGGGTCGGCGAGCTCGGCGAGGCAGTTCGGGCAGGGGGCGCAGTCCGCCGACACCAGGGTGGTCCGCGCGCCCGTCGCCTCGCTGGCGGCGATCCGGAACCCGCCGGCCGGCAGCGGGCCGGTCACCTGGTCGCCGGTGGGCCGGCGGTGGACCACGATCTCCTCGACGACGGCGAGCGGCGGCGCCTCGTCGCGCAGCGCGGTCAGGAACGCATTGAGGGCCGCCGGGGCTCCCGCCGCCTCGATGTGCACGCCGGTCGGGCCGTTGGCGACCTCGCCGACGAGGTTCTGGCGGCTAGCCAGCGCGTAGACGAAAGGGACGGAAGCCGACCCCCTGCACGATCCCGTCGACGTCCACCGAGACCCGCACGACAGCCGCCGCGTCGTCCGCCGCCGCGCGGCGCGTGGTGGAGCCGCTCACGATGTCCGGCCCGGTCTGGCTCGCCATGGCCACAGTGTTCCCAGCCGACGCGGTTCCCAGCCGACCCCGTTCCCAGCTCCGCTTTCCGGGCCGACGCGGTTCCCGGCCGGGCCCCGTTCCCAGCCGACCGATCGTGTGACCGGAGGCCGCCGGAGATCAACACACCAGGGCGCGCTCGGCGGCCTTGGCGATGCGACGGGGGACTACAAGATCTGCGCCAGGCCCCGGGGAATGACCTCGGGCTCCTGTTGTTAGATAGTTGCGTCAGCAACTACACGACGGAAACATGAACACCGGACCACGAAGACCGGACCAGAGAGGACGGACAGCCCACCATGGCTGCTGCGACCACGAGCCGCGCGGCGGGCGTCGAGATCCGGCGCGCGGACGACCGGTTCGCGACCCGGACCGGCTGGCTCGACTCCAAGCACTCGTTCTCGTTCGGGCACCACTACGAGCCGGCGAACACCCACCACGGCCTGCTGCTGGTCAACAACGACGACATCGTCGCGCCGGGCACCGGCTTCGAGACACACCCGCACCGCGACATGGAGATCGTCACCTGGGTGATGGCGGGCGCGCTCGTCCACCAGGACTCGATCGGCACCTCGGGGGTGATCTACCCCGGCCTGGCCCAGCGGATGAGCGCCGGCACCGGAATCCTGCACTCGGAGAAGAACGACGCCTGGCGGCTGACCGGCGCGGACGAGCACACCGAGCCGGTGCACTTCGTCCAGATGTGGGTCCTCCCGGACACGGCCGGCGTCGAGCCCGGCTACGAGCAGCTGGAGATCGACGGCGAGCTGCTCGCGGGCGGGCTGGTGACGGTCGCCTCCGGCCTGGAGCGGGACGCCGACCAGGCCGCGATCCGCATCTCCAACAAGCACGCCGCCCTGCACGCCGCCCGCCTGGAGCCAGGCCGGACCGTGACCCTGCCCGACGCGCCGTTCCTGCACCTGTTCGTACCGAAGGGCGCGGTGGCCCTGGAGGGCGAGGGCACCCTGGCCCACGGCGACGCCGCCCGCTTCACCGCCACCGGCGGCCACACCGTCACCGCGACCGAGGCGAGCGAGATCCTCGTCTGGGAGATGCACGCCACCGTGCGCGCCTGATCCTCGGCCGGCCCCGCGGCACCTGGCCGGCGGCCGCGGGGCGCGCCGGACGCGTCCTGTGAGGCGGGCGGCCCAACGGACGGTGTCAGCCCAGGGCCGGCCGTTACGATCAGCGATGTGACGGAGCAGACGGCCACGGCGCGCCGGCCGCTGCGGCGGGACGCCGAACGCAACCGCCGGCGGATTCTCGAGGGCGCCGCCGAGGCGTTCGCCGAGCTGGGCCTCGACGTCACGACCGACGAGATCGCCCGGCGGTCCGGGGTGGGCATCGGCACGTTCTACCGGCGGTTCCCGACCAAGGAGCTGCTCATCGAGGCCCTGTTCGAGGACCGGATCGGCAACCTCGTCGAGCTCGCCGAGGAGTGCCTGCGCGACGAGGACCCGTGGACCGGGCTGGTGTCCTTCCTCGACCAGGCCACTGCCCGCCAGGTCGCCGACCGGGGCCTCAAGGAACTGGTCTTCTCGACGGCGCACGGCCGGGCCCGGATCGCCGCCGACCGGGACCGGATCGGGCCGCTGTTCTACGCGCTCGTCGAGCGGGCCCAGCTGGCCGGCCAGCTGCGGCCCGACATCGCCGGCACCGACATCGGGCTGGTCCAGCTGATGCTGACAGCCGTCGCGGACTTCACCCGCGAGGTGGCCCCCGAGTCCTGGCGCCGTTTCCTGGGGATCATGCTCGACGGCCTGCGCACCAGCCGCGACGCCCCCAGCCCGCTGCCGACCTCGGCGCTGGAACCAGCCCAGGTCACCCAGGTCATGGCCTGCTACCGCCCGCACAGCCGCTGATCACCGGGCCGCGCCTGGCTGGCCCGGGTTGGCACCACACCGGCTCAGCCGGCCGCCGCGCCCGTGGGCACGGACCGGGAGGCCGCGGCGAACAGCCGGCCGACCGCGCGGACGTGCTCGGCGAACACCGCTGGCCCCACCACCGTGAACGGCGCACCCACCTGGGTCAGTATCAGCACCGGCCAGGCCAGGTCATCGGCGGTCATCCGCAGCCGGCAGCGGCCCGGCTCCGCGTCGCCGGCCGGCTCGGCCGTGCCCCAGCGGCCGATCACCCGGGCGACCGCCTCCACCGGCGCGTTGACGAGCACCTCGACCTGATGGTGGGTCCGGGACGGCCCGGACCGCACGGCCGCGCGCACGAAGGCCGCGGCGTCGCCGCCCGGCAGCTCCCGCGGCCGAAACCGCGGCCCGGTCGCCGGCGGCCCGGCGATCCGGTCCAGCCGGAACGTCCGCCAGTCGTCCCGGTCGACGTCGAAACCGACGAGATACCAGCGCCCGCCCAGCGACACCAGCCGGTGCGGCTCGACCCGGCGGCGGCTGGCGGTGCCCTCCCGGTCGGTGTAGCCGAACCTCACCTGCTCGTCCGCCCGGGCCGCGAGCGCCAGCGCCGTCAGCAGCGCCGCGTCCACGCGCGGGCCGGCGGCCGCCACCGGCACCGTGTAGGCGCCCAGCGCGTCGGCCCGGTGCCGCAGCCGCAGCGGGATCACCTGGATGACCTTCGCCAGCGCCCGCACGGCGGCCTCCTCGATCCCGGCCACCGAGCCGGTGACGGCCGCACGCAGCCCGACCATGATCGCCACTGCCTCGTCGTCGTCCAGCAGCAGTGGCGGCACCGCGGCACCGGCCTTCAGCTGGTAGCCGCCGGCCACGCCCCGGCTGGCCCGCACCGGGTAGCCCAGCTCACGCAGCCGCTCGACGTCCCGGCGCAGCGTTCGCGCGCTCACCGCCAGCCGCTCGGCGAGCTCGGCCCCCGGCCAGTACCGATGCGTCTGCAGCAGCGCCAGCAGCCGGAGCATCCGCGTGCTCGGCGACGCGCCCGGCACCCCGGCCCGGCCGTCCGGCTCGTCGAACGCGTCCGGCCCGCCGGGCGAATCCGGCCCGCCGGGCCGGCCTGGCTCGTTGGGTACCGCGGGCTCGTCGGGCACGGCTGTCTCCTCGAGGCGGGGCGGTCCTGGTCCGGCACGCGCTCCAACATGCCGTCAAATGTGGCCAGTATCCGGCCGCAATAGGTGATGGTCTACCGGCGCAGGAGTGGGACCGTGGCAGGGCCAGGGGTAAGCGGGCCTACGTCGGCGACGGCCAGGGAGATAGCCTTCCGGGAAGGAAGATCCGTGCAAGGAGCCGGCGCGCGAGGCGACGCCTGGCGTCACGTCGCTGGGACGGGGTGGTCGCGCTGCCGGACGTGATGCCGATCGGTCCGGGTGACCCGCGCCGGATCGGCCCGTACCGGGTGCTGGGGCTGCTCGGAAAAGGCGGAATGAGCTCGGTCTACCTCGCCCGGCGGATCGCCGAGAACGTCGACCCGGAGGCCACGAACCGCCCCGGGCGCGCCCAGGCCGGACCGCTGGTCGCGCTCAAGGTGATCGACGAGGACCTCGCCCAGGTGCCGGCCTTCCGGGAGCGGTTCCGGCGCGAGGCACGGGCGGCCCGGCGGGTGGCCCGTTTCTGCACCGCAGAGGTTCTCGACGTCGACGTCGAGGCGCCCCGCCCGTACCTGGTGACCGAGTTCATCGACGGCCCGACGCTCGGCGCCGCGGTCGAGCAGAGCGGCCCACTGGCGCCGGCCGAGCTGGAACGGCTCGCGGTCTCGGTCGCCTCGGCGCTGACGGCGATCCACGCGGCCGGTGTCGTCCACCGCGACCTGAAGCCCGGCAACATCATGCTGTCCCGGTCCGGCTGGCGGGTGATCGACTTCGGGATCTGCCGCCCGCTCGAGGACGCCACCAACATCACCGTCGGCCGGCTCGGCACGCCGGTCTTCATGGCCCCCGAGCAGGCCCGCGACCTGCCGGCCTCGACCGCCACCGACGTGCACGCCTGGGGCGCGATCGTGGTCTTCGCCGCGACCGGCCGCCCCCCGTTCGGCGAGCCGCCCCTGCTGGAGCTGCTGCGGCGGGTCCTGCACGACCCGCCCGACCTCGCCGGCCTGCCCGCCGCGCTGCGCCCCGTCGTCGTCCGCGCCCTCGCGAAGGACCCCGCCGGCCGCCCGGCCGCCCGCGAGCTGCTGCTGGGCCTGATGGACGTGACCGTCGAGGCCGACGCGCCCGCGCCCGCCGAGGTGGACGGCGAGGCCACGCAGCGGCTCCCTACCGGCACCGCGGCCCTCCGCCCGCTCGCACCGCCCAGCGCGCACCGACGGCCGTCGCCACCGCCGCCCTTGGCCCAACATCCTGCAACCCCACCGGCACCGCAGGCATCGTGGGTGGTTCCGCAGAAACCGGCTCCCGTGGCGCCGGCTCGTGGATCCGCGGCCCCGAAGCCCGCCGACCCACGGTCCGCCGTGGCCCGCCTGGCCGACCTGGCGGACCGGGCCCGCCCCTGGGTCCGCAAGCTCCCCGACCTGCGCCGCCACCGCTCCTGACACCAGGCCGGACCCGGCCCCAGCGCGGCACCTCGACTGGGCGTCCTGCAGCGCCAGACCGGTCAGGGCCGCCGCAACGCCTTGATCGTCGTTTTCGCCCGCTGAGGGATCCTGCTGGCCAATTACACGCAGCTACGACTCGGCCGGGACTGGCCGCCGATCAGGGGGCGAGCGGTCGTTCCGGCGTCCCTTATATGGCGTATGTCTGGGCACCTCTTCTAGATCACCCGAGGCTTTCCCGAATTAGCCAGCAGGGTCCTGAGGGTTATGGAACGGACCCGCCTACGACCATCGGAGGGTCGAATCCGCGATCATGGGGACCGGAACGGCGGACGTCCTGCTCGGAGGCGACGGCTAGCCGGCCGCGGGCGGGGGTGTGGCGGTCGTCGTCTCAGCGGCGCGGGCGTCGAGGTGGCCGCTGACGATCAGGGCCAGCAGCAGGATGCCCAGCGCGACCCGGTAGATGACGAACGGCGCGAAGCTCCTGGTGGAGATGTAACGCAGGAACCAGGCGATCGCCGAGTAGCCGACGACGAACGCGATCGCGGTCGCGAGCACGGTCGGTCCCCACGCGACGTTGCTTCCCGGGACGTCCTTGAGCTCGAACAGGCCGGAGGCGAGCACGGCCGGGATCGCGAGCAGGAACGAGTACCGCGCCGCGGCCTCACGGGTGTAGCCGAGGAACAGCCCACCACTGACGGTCGCGCCGGAGCGGGAAACTCCCGGTACCAGAGCCAGCGACTGGCACAGGCCGTAGATCAGCCCGTCGCGGACGGTCAGGTCCTCGACCGTCTTGCGCCGGCGCGGGAACGCATGCCGGCCGCGCCGGCCGGCCTGCGAGGAGTACAGGTCGGCGGCGCCGAGGATCAGGCCGAGCACGATCAGCGTCATCGCGATGAGCCGAAGGTCCCGGAACGGCCCTTCGATGGTGTTCTTGAGGGTGACCCCGAGCAGGCAGACGGGGATCGAGCCGATGATGATGAGCCAGCCCATCCGGGCGTCCAGCGTCTCGCGCATCTTCGGGTCCCGCAGCGACCGGGCCCAGGCCGACACGATCCGGGCGATGTCCTTGCGGAAGTAGAGCAGGACCGCGGTCTCCGTGCCGATCTGGCTCACGGCGGTGAACGCCGCGCCGGGGTCGTCCCAGCCGGCGAGCGCGGCCGCGATCCGCAGGTGCGCGCTGGAGGAGACGGGAAGAAACTCGGTCAGCCCCTGGACCAGGCCGAGGGCACCGCCCTGGAACCAGTTCACGCGGCGCCAGCCCGGCTGACGGAGGGGGCCACCGGGGCATCGGCGGCGGCGCTGGCGAGGCTGCGCGGGCCTGCTGGCGCGTGGGTAGCGTCGCCCGAGCGCGTTCCGTACCTGGTCACGGCGCCTGACAGTAGTCGACGCCGTCGCGGTGCCGGCAAGCAGCCCATCAGCGTCCATCAGCCGGCGGCGGTGGCGAATCGGCAGAACAACGACGAACCGGGATCAGTCCCCCCAGATACGGAAGCCAGTCCGCTTTCAGACTAACTCTTGCCCGAGAGCGTTCTCACGCGGTGCGGCTGGTGCGCGAAGCCCCCGGCCACCGGTACGTTCGGGAAACCGCAGGCGAATGCGGAGGAAACTCCGATAGAACAGGCTGTGTGATGTGCGGACACCACAGGGAACCTCTCCCGGGCGAGCGGTCCACCTCCCGGCCCGTCGCCACCATCAGAGCCATCGGCCGCAGCAGGCCGGGCGGGCCGGCGAGATGACCGCGCCGGCCCCGACGGCGCCGGCCCCGACGGCGCCGGGCACCCGCCGTCAGGTGACCGGCGCGGCCGCCTTCCCGGAACGGCTCGCAAACGACCTGGCCACTGTCGTCTCCACCCGCGGCGGACGCACCGAGCAGCTCGCCGACGAGGTCGTCGACGCCGCCCGGCTGCTGTGGCAGGCCGTCGGCGCCCAGC
Source organism: Pseudofrankia sp. DC12 (assembly GCF_000966285.1). Classification (NCBI taxonomy): domain Bacteria; kingdom Bacillati; phylum Actinomycetota; class Actinomycetes; order Frankiales; family Frankiaceae; genus Pseudofrankia; species Pseudofrankia sp. DC12. The sequence continues at coordinate 6,212,850 of NZ_KQ031391.1, read as the reverse complement.
AGCCGGCGGCCACCCCGGCGGCGTTCGCGAAGCTGCGCCCGCGCCACGTCCAGGTGCTGCGGCTGCTGGCCGGCCAGCCGGGGATCTCGGTGCGGGTCGCCGCCGAGGCCCTCTCGATGCGCCCACACAACCTCTCGACCCTGCTCACGGACCTGGTCGGCGCCGGCCTCGTCGAGCGGCGCGGTGACCCCCGCGACCGCCGGATCGCCCGGCTCTTCCTCTCCAACGAGGCCCGCAGGGAGGTCGAGGGCGTCGAGCGCGGCCTGCACGACGCCGTCGTCCACGTCCTCGGCCGGCTCACCGACGTCGACCAGGGCCGGATCCGCGCCGCCCTGCCAGCCTTGCACCGCCTCGTCACCGGCCTCACCGAGAGTTCCGCGCCCACCGCCTGACCACGGGCCCTCGGTCAGGGGAACACGGCGATGAACCGCCAGTCGAGCACGTCGCGGGCCTGGCCACCCGGCGTCTCGGCGTCGGCGCGCACCAGCGTGCGCAGCCGCGTGCGGCCGCCGCCCGCCGCCAGCGGCGACAGCTCCTCGACCACGATCTCGCCGCGCAGCGTGTCGCCCTCGTGGACGGGGCCGGTGTGATCGCAGCCCGCCCACCCGGCGACGGTGACCAGCGACGGCGGGGCCCGGGTCACCTGGGGCGAACGCGAGGCCGATGGTGTGCCCGCCGTAGACGAGACGCCGCCCGCCCGCCGCGGCCCGCGGTCATGCCGCCCGTCCCGGCGCGCCGGCCCCGAGGCCAGGCATGGGAGTGGGCACGGGGCTCGCGGGACGGTTCGGGCGGCGAGCGGGGGCGGGCACGTGGGCTCCTTCGCGCGGGACAGGTCGAGGCCGCCGCGCGTCCGGGACGCCTGGCCCGGCGGACCGGCCACCTCTACCTGGAACAGCTACCTCCACGAATGTATGTGCCCCGGCCGGCGGCCCGTCCCCGTCCGAGGGCGCCCGTGCGCACCGGCGCCGACCGGCCGTGCGGCCCGTCACCAATGGTCGTCGGGACCGGCCGCGAGCCGGATCAGCGCCGCACCGCGCTGACGGCGGTGCACCTTCGTGTTGGCAGGCTGTTACGGCCGGGTACCACCCGTCGCGCGCCCGGGAGGTCAGGTTCATCCTGTGACGCGTGGACGACGACATTCGCGAACTCGTCAAGGCCCCGCCGGCCTATTTGTTCGGATGGCCCGTCCCACTTCTCGACGAGATCGGTGATCTGCAGCGCGCGGCCTACGACGGCCGCATCGACCTCGACACCTGGCGTCGCCGCGACCGCGAGCTGCGTGCCGCCCTGCCGCCGGTCGCCAGCGTCGGCCTCGTCCAGGCGATGCACCGCCGGGTGACGGAGGCCTGGCGGGAGGCCCGGCGCGGCTCGACCGACAGCGCCGACGCCGAGACGCTGCTGACGCTGATGGGGCGGCTGCGCTACCTCACCGAGACCGCGCCGACGGACGCCGCCCTGTTCCACGAGCTGCTCGGGGTGACCCGCCAGCTGCGCGAGTACAGCCAGCACGACAACCTCAACCGCTCGTTCTCGCGCCGGGCCGACCTGATCCGCGGCTGGCTGGCCCGGTCGCCCGACTACGACCTGACCAGCGGGCTGACCTGGGCCACGGTCGGCCGCTACCGCTGGGTGAGCACGTCACTGGGCGCGGTCCCGACCTACGTCGACGAGGCCCGCCGGCTCGCGCTGCTCGACCCGGCCAATGCCGCGGACACCGCCGCGAGCAGCGGCATCCGCGGCCACGACGGCGTCCCGCCCAAGATCGCCGCGGCCGAGACCCGGCAGGCGATGCTCTACTCGTCGTTCGCCGTGCTGCTGGACGCGACCTGGCAGCGCGAGGGCTTCGACGAGCTGGGCGACGGGATAGCGGCGCTGTGGAACCGCGCGTCGACCCGGCGGCTGCTGGTAGAGCTCACGTCGGCCGGCTGGCCGCGGGTGTTCGCGACGTTCGACCCCGGTCACGCGCCGGTCGCCACCGGGCCGAGTGGCCGGCGCGGCCCGGTGGGGACGCCGATCTTCCAGGCGACGTCGCTGGACCTCTCGACGTCACCGCTGGACTGACGGCCGCTCGTCCCGAGACCCGCCCCCGCCCACGCGGCGCCGGGTCTCCGGTCAGGCCGGCTGGCCGGTGCTTCCGCCGGACCCCGGGCCGCCGATCGGGCCGGTGCCGCCGCCGCTGGAGCCAGAACCGCCGCCGCCGATGGTGCCGGCGAGCCCGCTGGGCCAGCCGTGCTGCCCGCACAGCGTCTCACGGTCGGCGATGCCCTGCGGGGTGCTGATGTCGCTGGTCATGGCCAGCCAGGCGGCGCGGAAGTCGTCGGGCGACGCCCGCTTGGCGCTCGCGCCCGCGGCGAACACGGCGTAGGCGAGGTCGATGTCGCCGACCCGCTTCCCGCCGTTGGACAGCTCCTGGGCATAGTCGAGCCAGAAGCAGGCGCCCTGGCCGTTGGCGTCCAGGGTCTGGTCAAGCGGGGCGTTGCCGTCGAAGGCCAGCTCGCCGGTGTGCCGGGGGCAGTAGTTGGGCACGGCGGCGCGGACGAGCTTCGTCGCGTCGACGACGGTGAGCTTCTCGTCCGCCACCAGCGCGGACGTGGTCGCGGCCCCGCGCAGCGTCATTCCCGAGTCGAGCTCCAGGCAGGCCCAGGTCGCCTGCTGGATCTTCCAGTCGTCGTCGGCACGCAGCCCGGGCAGGGTCGCGGCCAGCTGCCGCAGGAAGGCCCGGTCGCCCGGCGGTAACGACGGGCTCGCGCTCGGCGCCGCGCTCGCCGGGCCGGTCGGCGCGGCGGTCGCGGTCGGTGCCGGCGGCAGGTCGTTCTCGATGTTCGGGCCGCAGCCGGCGACGACCAGCGCGAGTGACCCGGTGAGCACTCCCGCGGCGGCCCGCGCCGCCAGCCTCCAAGGCAGCATGGCCGCGCCTCCACAGCACTGCGGGCGGCGCGGAGACCGAGGCGCGAGAACCGAGGCCGCGCCCGCACCGCCCACGAACGAATGGGATATCGCCATCATCGCCCAGGTTCGCCCGGCCGGCGCCAGCGGTGTCGCCTGCCGGACGGGCAGACTGATCATCTGCGCCGCCAGCGGCCGGCCAACATAGTGGACAACACCGAGGGAGCCGGGCGGCCCCACGAGCCAGGCGCCAGGCGAGCCCCCGGGCACCCGCCGTCACGCCGCCACGCCGGGCGGTCTCATGGTCGACTCGTCACACCCGTCACGCTGAGTGAGTATGCCGACGTGAACAGACGCAATGGATCATCGCCCCGCCGGCCCCGACGCGGGCCGGCGGCCCTTGCGACGTCCGCCGCCGCCAGCTGCCTGCTGACGGCCGCGCTGGTGACCGGCTGCTCCAGCGACCAGTCGCCCGCGTCGGCGCAGGCGCTCCTGACGACCGGCCCGACCGTCCCGACGACAACGCTGCCGACCGGGAGCGCCACCGCGTCACCGGGATCGACCGCGTCCGGCACCGAGGGCAGCGGCTCGCCCAGCGCGACCGGCAGCGCGACCGGGACCGGGAGCGCGAGCCCGGGTGCCGTCGGCAAGAACCTGACCGCCGTCGCCGCGCCGTACAAGCTGCCGAGCGGCGTCACCGGCGCCACGGCGGTCGCCGACAACGGCAAGGTGCTCGCCCTGGGCGGTCAGGACTCGGGCGGCAAGGCCACCGACCAGGTCACCTCGATCGACCCGATCGCCAAGACGGCCACCTCGGCCGGCACCCTGCACACCCCGGTCGCGAACGCCGCGAGCTCGGTCGTCAACGGCACCGCGACCGTCTACGGCGGCAACACCAAGGGCTCCGACGACGCCAGCGGCGTGACCGACACCATCCAGACCTACTCGGGCGGGACCAGCCAGGACGTCGGCAAGCTCCCGGCGCCGCGGGAGAACCTCGGCGCCACCACGGCCAACGGCAAGACCTACCTGGCCGGCGGCGACGACGGCAAGTCGGCGCAGGGCGACATCTGGTCCACCGACGACGGCAAGACCTTCCAGACCGTCGGCAAGCTCGACAAGCCGGTCCGCAACCCGGCCGTCGCCACGACCGGCACCGGCAACGACGAGAAGGTCACCGTGTTCGGCGGTGAGGCCTCGGACGGCCCGTCGGACGCCATCCAGCAGTTCGACCCGGCCACGGGCAAGACCCGGACGGTCGGCAAGCTGCCGGCGGACCTGACGGACGCCTCGGCGTTCACCCTCGGCGGCACCACCTATCTCGCCGGCGGGCAGTCCGGCGGCCAGGCACAGCCGAAGATCTACAAGTTCGACCCGGCCACCAACACCGTCAGCGACGCCGGCAGCCTGCCGGAGGGCGTGGAGAACGGAGCCGCGGCGGCGACGGGCAACAACGCCTACCTGGTGGGCGGCGAGGTCTCGAAGAAGGTCTCGGACGGCGTCACCGAACTCACACCGCAGTAGGCGGCGACGACTGTCGGCCCCCTTCCGCGCCGGGCGTGGAAGGGGGCCGAGCCCTGCGCGGCAAGCACATGCCTGATCGGCACACCCGTGCCCCGGGGCCGCCGGGCATCCGTCGGCTCCCGGGCGGCGCCGCGACGGCCAACCGGCAGCCTCCGCGAGAGCCACCGTCATTCAGCCACAGCGGACCGATGGAAGCCGAAGGCGCACGCTTAGCCACACAAGCGGCCTTCGCTCGGCCACGCGATCACTTCTGGCGACCCGTCGTAGCCTCATCCCGTTCGCGGCGTTACCACTAAACGCGACCCGATTCGCCCGGCCCACCAGGACTGTCAAAAAAGTGGCAGCTAGTGCCATCTGCCATTCCTTGTCATACGATCTCCTCGGATCGCGCGGACGGCCCGACCGTCCGCCTCCGGGGAGGGACCATGACGACCGGCACAGCCAAGGGAACGGCCGCGCGCCGCCTGCTGGCCGGCCTGAGCGCCACCGCGGCCGTCGGTGCGCCGGTGCTTCGGCCACTCGGCCGCCACGGCGGCCCGGAGCGCCCCACGCTCGCGGCCGGCCCCGGTCTCGACGCCCCCCACGGCGACGCCGCCCACGGCGGCGACCCCATCGACGAGGCCGACGCCGCCGCGGGCGGCCTGCGGGAGCGCAAGAAGCTGCGCACCCGCCAGACGATCGTCGAGACGGCGCACGCGCTGTTCACCGAGCACGGCTACGACGCGACCACGATCGAGGCGATCGCCGCGGGCGCCGACGTGTCGGTGCGGACCTTCTTCCGGTACTTCGCCACCAAGGAGGAGGTCGCGCTCGCCCCGCTCGACGAGGTCGGCGAGCTGGCCCTGGCCGCGCTCGGCCGCCGGCCGGGCGGCGAGCCGCCGCTCGCGGCGCTGCGCGCCGCCACGCTGGATGCCTGGGTCGCGATGGCCCCGAGGCCGGCGGCGTTCCGCGGCTATGTCGAGCACCTGCTCAGTGCCGAGGCGGCCCCCGCGGTCAGCGCCGCGATGCTGGCGCGGATGATGCGCCTCGGCGACCGGCTCGCCACCGCCATCCGGCCCCGGTTCCCGGCTCCGGGCGGCCCGACGCCCGGTGGCGTCGACCTGCGCCCGCAGCTGACCGCCGCGGCCTTCCTCGCCGCCGTGCAGGTCGGCATCCGGGCCTGGTTCGCCCGCGGCGACCACGATCTCGACGAGATGCTCGCGATTGTCGAGTACTGCGTCGACCAGCTTGTCCCCGCCGACAGCCCGCCAGGCGTAGCCGCGCCGCCTCCGAACCCGACACCGGCCCGCACGGCCGGACCCCCGCCGGTGGCGCCGTACTCCGGCCAGCCAACCGGTCCACCTTCTCCCGCTGACGACTGAGTCGCCCGGCCGGGCCAAGCAACCGTCACAAGGCCCACGCCGCCTGACCGGCCCGCGACCGTGACCACGCTCGCGATCTCGGCTCCAGAGGGGCGTCCAGACGCCGCGGCGCCGTCCCCGTCGCGGCGTGGACAGCCCGGCTGGTCCCCAGCCCCGACCCGGCCCGCGGTAGCCGCCGGCCGTTGCCCGACCGTCATTTCGTGCTATGTCACCTCATCGCCGTTCGCAACGCCGCGCACGCGGAGAAAGGGCATTCCCGTGACCACCACTGACGAGACGGCACTCGCCGCCGGGTCCCCGAAAGCGGCCTTCGCCCCGGCGCCCCGCGGCGCTGCCGACGACCTCGTCTCGCGCACGGCCGCGGTCGAGGTGCCGACGAGCCCGGCGCCGACGACGGCCCCGGCCGCTGACAGCCCGCTCGCGCGGGCGGCCGCCCACCTGAGGTCGTTGCAGGACGAGGCCGGCTGGTGGAAGGGCGACCTCGAGACCAACACGACGATGGACTCCGAGGACCTGATGCTGCGCCACTGGCTCGGCATCTGGAACCCCGAGCAGGCCGAGCGCACCGCCCGCTTCATCCGGTCCAAGCAGTACGCCGACGGGTCCTGGCCGATCTACCACGCCGGCCCCGGCGACCTGAACGCCACCGTCGAGTCGTACGTGGCGCTGCGGATGGTCGGTGACAGCCCGCAGGACCCGCACATGCGCGCGGCCGCCGCCTGGGCCCGAGCCCGCGGCGGCGTGCCCGCGACCCGGATCTTCACCAGGATCTGGCTGGCGCTGTTCGGCTGGTGGCGCTGGGAGGACCTTCCCGTGCTGCCGCCCGAACTGATCTTCGTGCCGGCCCGGATGCCGCTGTCGATCTACAAGTTCGCCTCCTGGGGCCGCCAGACGATCGTGGCGATCATGGTGCTCATGGCACACCGCCCGGCCGGGACGCCACCGTTCCCGATCGCCGAGCTGTTCCCGCCGCCGGCCGCCAAGAAGAGGAAGGCGAAGGACAAGCCTGGCCGCCCCGGCGCGCCGACCGCGTGGCGGGACGCCTCCGTCGACGACCTGTTCACCGAGCCGGCCCCCGGCAGCGACACCCTGCGGCAGCCGGCCGCGCTCGCCATCGGGCCCGCCAGGCCGGCCGAGGGCAGGGCGAAGGGGGGCCGGCGCGGGAAGGGCCAGCCCTCGGTGCCCGACGTCATGGGCCGGGCCAAGGACGGCGGCGGACCGGGCCTGCCGCTGCCCGCGCGCCTGATCGCCCGGGCGGGGTTCCGGACCCGCCGTGCGCTGCGGCAGGCCGCCCTGGACCACGTCAGCTGGGCCCTGCTGTTCGGCGGGATCGACCGGTTCCTGCACGTCTACCACCGGCACCCGATCAAGCCGGTGCGTGCCCTCGCGCTGGGCCTGGCGGAGCGCTGGATCGTCGTGCGCCAGGAGGCGGACGGCTGCTTCGGCGGGATCCAGCCGCCGACCGTCTACTCGATCATGGCGCTGCGGGTGCTCGGCTACCCGGTCGACCACCCGGTCATGACGGCCGCGCTGCGCTCCCTCGACGAGTACAGCGTCACCCTGCCGGACGGCGGCCGGATGCAGGAGGCCTGCCAGTCGCCGGTCTGGGACACCTGTCTGGCGACGATCGCGCTGGCCGACGCCGGGGTCTCCCGCGACGACCCGAGCCTGGTCAGGGCGGCGGACTGGATGCTCGGCCAGGAGGTCCGCGACCGGCGCGGCGACTGGTCGGTGCCGATCCCGGACGTGCCGACCGGCGGCTGGGCGTTCGAGTTCGAGAACGACACCTATCCGGACGTCGACGACTCCGCCGAGGTGATGCTGGCGCTCATGCGGGTCGCCCACCCGCGCCCGGAGAAGGTGCTGGCGGCCACCTACCGCGGCCTGCAGTGGGTCTTCGGCATGCAGTGCGCCGACGGCGGCTGGGGCGCGTTCGACGTGGACAACGCCGGTGAGCTCGTCTACAAGATCCCGTTCGCGGACTTCGGGATGCTCACCGACCCGCCGTCGGCGGACGTCACCGCGCACGTCGTCGAGCTGCTCGGCGAGCTGGGCCTGGGCGACGACCCGCGCACGAAGCGGGGCGTCGAGTGGCTGCTGCACGCGCAGGAGGCCGACGGCTCGTGGTACGGCCGGTGGGGGGTCAACCACCTGTACGGCACGGGCGGGGTGGTCCCAGCGCTGCGGGCGGCCGGCCTGCCCGCGTCGCACCCGGCGATCCAGCGGGCGGCGGACTGGCTGGTCGCCAAGCAGAACGCGGACGGCGGCTGGGGCGAGTCCTGCTACTCCTACGACGACATGTCGACCGCCGGGGTGGGCGTCTCCACCGCCTCGCAGACCGCCTGGGCGCTGCTCGCGCTCATCGCGGCCGACCGGGTCGGCGCCGGCGCGAAGGGGGAGGCCGCGGCGCGCGGCGTCGCCTGGCTCGCCGAGACCCAGACCGCCGAGGGCAGCTGGGACGAGGACTACTTCACCGGAACCGGCTTCGCCGGCTACTTCTACATCAACTACCACCTGTACCGGCTGGTCTGGCCGGTCATGGCGCTCGGCCGCTACGAGGCGGCCCTGGCCGGCGAGGGCAGCAGGCCGGCGGGCCACTGACCCCGCGGGGGTACCCGTCGGGGAGGCGTCCCCAGGACGGTGCGACCCGCCAGGCCGGGTGGCGGAGAGCAGCAGGCTGACCTTCGCGGTGAGCAGCGACGGCGTGTACGGCTTCTCCAGATAGGCGCCGTCGGGCCCGGCGGGCCGGTTCGGGCTGACCAGGCCCCGCGGGTAGGCGCAGACGTACAGGACCGGCAGGTCGGGGCGGGTGGCGCGCAGCCAGTCGGCAAGCTGCCGCCCGTTCATCCGCGGCATGATCACGTCGGTGACCAGCAGGTCGAGCGCGCCGGCCGAGGCCGCGGCGCCGAGCGCGCTACGCCCGTCGGCCGCGGTGGTACCGCTGCTCAACGGCCGCCACGTGCTGGGCGCCGGGCCACGCCCCGCCTCCCCCGCGCCAGCGGACGCCATCGCTCGAACGTGAAATTATCTGGAGATATATGCGCCGGGCGTCGGCCGGGGCCAGGCCACCGACACGCCCTGACGGCCGCTCCCCGCCTGGTCAGGCCACCGCGGTGCGAGCCCAGTTCACGATCGTCTCGGCCATGGTCCTGGTGTGGGTCCAGGCGAAGGTGGGCCCGTCCAGGTAGGCGCCGGCCGGCAGCCGGCGCGCGATCCGCCGCGCCGCCGTGTCCGAGTGCAGCCGGTCGCCGGAGACGCCGACCACCAGGCTCGGGCAGGTCACCGCCGACAGCGAGTCCAGGTCGAGGCCCGGGTAGTTCCGCCAGGTGAACAGCGACCGTCGCAGCTTCGCCATGTCGGCGCTGCCCAGGACCTTGTAGAAGCCGCCGAGCGACTCACCGGCGCGGCGCTGGTGCGCGCGCCGCGCCGCCGGCAGCATCAGCAGGCGGAAGACCTCCAGCCGCCGGGCCGGCCACAGCCGCAGCAGCTGGACGGCGGCCGGGACTGGCAGGTGGATGTGCGGCTGCACCAGCACGACCCAGGCCGGCGGCGGGTCGAGCTCGGCGAAGGCATGCAGGACCAGGACCGCGCTGGCCGACGCGGCGACGATGCCGTAACGGCCGGCGGGCACCGACTGACGGACGAAGTCACGCAGGTCCGCCGCCATGTCCGCGACCGTGAGCCGGTCGCCGTGCCGCAGCCGCGACGACGCCTTCTCCCTCGTCTCGAAGTACCAGACCGGGTTGGTCGCGGCCAGCGCCGGGATCACGTGCCGCCAGCTGTACGGTGTCGACGACCAGCCGGGCACGAACACCACCGGATCGCCGTCGGCGCCGTCCGCGCCGCGGAAGTGCGCCGCCCGCAGCAGCGCGTCGGCCCGGCGCAGCGCCCGGACCTCGTGGCACCACGGCAGCATCTCGTCGGGCATGTCCAGTAGGCGCCACTGGTGCTCGAGGTCGGGCCGCCCCCAGGGCAGCTCCTGGCGATGGCGCTCCCAGGGGTCCGACGCCGACCCCGCCGTCCTCGCCTGCTCCGTCCCGCGCGTGCGAGCCCTCCGGCGGCCCGGCGCGCGAACATGTGTAGGTATGCCCACGGAACAACTACCTACGGCAGCAGCATGAACGTCGCCCGGGCAACGCCGCAGCGGCGAAGAAAACAGGCGACCAACGCCCGTGGACGCACCCCCGTCAGGACCGGCGGCTCGCCCCCGCCCGCCCGGGCTCGTTCGGGTCGCCGACCCGCAGCCCACCGGAGACGGCCGCGTCCTGGCGGACCGCGCCCGTCACCGGGAAGCCGCCCAGGGCGAGCGTGCTTCTGGCCCGTTCGGCGACCTCCGTGTCGACGAGCAGGTCGTAGCTGTCGGCCCGGTAGGTCTGGCTGTGCGTCACCCGGCTCGGATGCCCGCCGCCGTAGAAGGCGCGCGCCAGCAGGCCGCCGGCCAGGCCCAGAACACCGCCGAACAGCAGACCCCACAGTGCCAGCGAGAACGCCGCCCGCAGTGGGCTGGCCCAGTCGAGCAGGCCCAGCAGCCAGCCGAGCAGCGCCCCGGCCAACGCCCAGCCACCTACGGTGCGCAGCGTCGAGTCCCGCCACGACATCCGTCCGATCGACTCGACGCTCGTCAGACCGCGGCCGACGATCGCGGTCCGCTCGACCGGGAAGCGCTGGTCAGCCAGGTGGTCGACGGCCCGGGCGGCCTGGCCGTGGGTCTCGTAGGAGGCCACCACCTGCTGCGGCGGGAACCGCCAGGCCAGCTCGCGCCCGCTCGCCGGGACGCCGCCGGACCGGGCGACCGGCCGTTCTGCCGCTGACAGGTCACCCGGCCCGCCGGGCTCCCGGCCGCGCGCCGGCTCCCGGCCGTCGGCGAGCTCCCGGTCGCCCGCAGACCTGCCGGCCCACTCGGTCGGCCCGGCGGAGCGAACCGGCGCCGCCGGGTCGCGGAATCCCTCGGCCGGCCCGGCGGTGCGGACCGGTTCCGCGCGCCGGCCCGGGCGCGCCGGGCGGCCCGCGGGCTCGTCGAGCGTGCCGTGGCTCGCCGGGCCCCGGTCCGGCGACTCGTCCACGTCGCCCGGCCGGAACACCGGACCGCTCGCGTGTTCCCGGCCGTTCCCCCAGCCGGTGCCGCCCGCCCCCCGAGGCCCCGCCCGCCAGCCGCCGCTGGAGTCCCCAGCCCGGCCGGTCGTACGCCGGTCCGTCGGAAGGCCCAGGATCTCACGCCATCCCATCTGGCCACCGCCTCTGCGTCGGGCCATCCTCCGTGGCCGCCTGCTGGGCGCCTCACCGGCTCCGATGCCCGCCCGAGCCCGGAAGTGAGGCCACCAGGTTGAGGTCCCCCCGGCGACCTGCACCAACCGGCATCCGGGCCGGGCGCCCGCGCCCGCGGCCCGCCGGCAGCTGTCCTCCGACTCATCCCGGGTGGCCGCGCGGGGCCAGAACCGTGACCAATGGGGATGACTCCCCCTGGCGGCCCTGGCGGACCGGCGGGTTCTCTCGCGACGCGCGGTGTGGTCTCGCTGGCGACGTATGACGGGATTGGTGGGCGTGCTGCCTAGGCTTGGATCACGCGGCGGGACGGCCCACCCGCGCGGCGCCACCGCTCATGGCACCGAGGTCTGCCCACGACGGGCCGCCTGAGCACCGGGTGGGCGTCGGGAACGGCCGGGCCGGGCGTGGAGGGATACGCGGTGTTGTCTTACCGGGACAGGGTGCGGGGCTGCCTGCTGGGTGGCGCGCTGGGGGACGCGCTGGGCGCCGGGATCGAGTTCCTCCCGCTGGAGGAGATCCGCGCCCGGTTCGGGGCGGCCGGGGTCACCGGGATGACCGGCGGGTACGGGACGACCGCGCCGATCACCGACGACACCCAGATGACGCTGTTCACCACCGAGGGCCTGATCCGCGCGTCGGTCCGCGGCCGCTCCCGCGGGATCTGCCATCCACCGACCGTGCTGTGGCAGGCCTACCAGCGCTGGCTGGTCACGCAGCGGCTGACCGGGCCGCCGGCGGAGGTCAGCGGCTGGCTCGCCGCGCAGCCGGTGCTCTACGCCCGGCGCGCCCCCGGCAACGCCTGCCTCTCCGGCCTGGCCCAGCCGAAGATGGGGACGCTGGAGCATCCGGCGAACCCGGACAGCAAGGGCTGCGGAACGGTGATGCGCTCCGCGCCGTTCGGCCTGCTGCGCCGCGACCCGGAGGACTCGTGGGCGCTGGCCGTCGAGTGCGCGGTGCTGACCCACGGGCAACCGTCCGGCTACCTCGCGGCCGGCGCCCTCGCGTGGATCATCGCGGTGGTGCTCGACGGCAGCTCGGTGCTGGACGCCGCGCGCTCGGCCCTGACCCACGCCGAGGACGAGCCGGCGGGCGGCGAGGTCGCGGCGGCACTGCGGCGCGCCCTCGGCGCCGCCGCCGAGATCACCGCCGGAGCCACGGGAAGGGGCCTCGACGCCGTGACCGTCGCCGGGCAGGTCGAGGCGCTCGGCGCGGGCTGGGTCGCCGAGGAGGCCCTCGCGATCGCCGTGTTCTGTGCGGTCGTCGGCGCCGACGACCCGGCGGGCGCGCTGCTGGCCGCCGTCAACCATTCCGGCGACAGTGACTCCACCGGCTCCATCTGCGGCAACCTCGTCGGCGCCGCGGCCGGCATCGACGCGCTCCCGGAGGACTGGCTCGCCGAGCTGGAGGGCGCCGGGGTGGTCCGGGACATCGCCGACGACCTGGTCCGCGAGATCACCGGCAGCGCCGACGTCGCCGACCGCTGGGGTGGTGTCACCCCGGCATGGGCGGAGCGCTATCCCGGGGCGTAGCAGGCCCTCGCGGGTCCCTGCGCGGGCGTGACGGCCCCAGACACTGATCCGTCCGTGTCTGCTACTCCCCCGTCGGGCGCAGCTGCGTGCGTCGCTCGGCGAGCCGGCCGGCGACCTCCCCGGTGCCCGCGCCGGTGAGCAGGGCCAGGTAGCGGGCGGACTCGACGGTCAGGTAGCCGCCCAGGGTCAGCTGCTCGCCTTCGAGCAGGCTCTGCTTCATGACGCGCAGCGCCTCGGGACGGCGGCTGGCGAGACCCTCGACCAGGGCAGCACGCCCACACCCGCTCCGTTCCGCAGGCCCCACCCGCGCCGCGGGCCGGCGATCACCGTGTGGATGTCCGCGACCACCTGCCTGTCAGACCGGCCGGCCGCCGGGCAGCCGATAGGCGCCGCGAGGGCAGGCAGGCGGCCACCGCGCGCCGGACAAGGACCACGGTGTAGTACTCGACTGCCGCAATCGGCCCAGGTTTCGGCCAGATTGCGAGCGCGAACGTCCACAGTTTTGGACAATGGAGAGACAACTGAACCGGCCGCCATCGGGCGTCGGACACCGCACCGGGAGCGCACCGATGCATGACCACCTCAATGACCCTGCCCGACGTCTGCTCGTGCTCGCCCAGCAGGAGGCACTCGACCTCGGCCACGACGAGATCGCCACCGAGCATCTGCTGCTGGGCGCGCTGGACCGGCGCGTCGGGTCCGGCGCCGCTGCCCTCGCCTCACTGGGCGTCACGCGCGACAAGGTCCACGCCGAGATCATCCGGATCGTCGGCCACGGTCACCGCCACGGGACGCCACGCCTGCGGGGCCGGGTCGCCCGGAACCGCACCCGCGCCTTCAGCTTGCGGGCCCAGTGGATCCTGGAGCGCGCCCGGCGGGAGGCCGCAGCGATCGACCACACCAGCGTCGGCTCGGAGCACATCCTGCTCGCGCTGCTGCGCGAGGACGGCGGCCATGCCTTCCGGGTGCTCGAACGGCTGCGCGTCAACCGCGACGAGGCCCACCGACGGGTGCTGGTCGCGCTCGACGTGCTGCCCTACCCGGGCCCGACCCTGCTGGACGCGATCGCGGGGAACCTCGAGAGCCGGATCGAACAGGTGCGCGCGGCCAAGGACGACGCCCTCGACCGCCGCGACTTCGGCCTGGCCGTCGACTTCCGCCAGATCGAGCGCACTCTTGTCGCCCAGCGCACGCATTCCGCTGAGACGGCGTCGAGAACGGCCTGACGTAACAGGCGGACACCACGGAAGACATCCCGCGAAAGGCCCGGAGTTCCCCGTGCCATGACTGCCCGGCTGAAACAGCCGCGGCACCCGGTACCGGTGGGGTGGTGAGCCCGAATATGGGCCCACCACCCCACCACCCACCGGCCGTCAGGCGACGAGGGTCACGGTGAGAACCTGGCCGCCCAGCGGGCGGTACAGCAGGAAGTTCGTCGGCCGGTAGGTCCGCTGGCCCGCGACATCGCACCGGACCTGCGCGGTCGCGGAGCTGGGCAGGCTAAGGCCGCCGGACGGGGCCGCCCCGCGGGGCGGCCCCGTCCGCGTCCTGGCCGCGTCCTGGCCGCGTCCCGCCGGGGCGTCTACGCGCCGGGGCTGACCTCCTGGCAAGCCGGCGCCGTGCCGCCGACGGCTCGCCGACAAGCTCGACGGAGCCTCTCCGTCTGCACGAGCCGGTCGCCGGACAGGGGCTCGCCGCGGTGTTCGGGGCGCCCGGCCGGGCCGCCTCGTGGGGCCACCGGCGGCGCGCGCCGCCGGGAGTGGACGCATGCTCGCAACATTCACGGACGAGAGCGTCGTTCTACATCGCGGACGCCAGGCTCCGGCTGGACCCCACACCCCCGGATGCCCGCTAAATCCGGGCAATCCCGGTGATTCGGCAACCAATCCGGGCCGCCGAACGACTTCCCATGGGGTGGGACCAGACAGGATGGAGCTGAGACGTGACCTTGAAACGGACTGCCTGCAACCTGGCGCTGCTGGCGGTCGCCGTGGCCGCCCTCGCCGGCTGCACACCCGGCAGCCTCCCCGGCGGAGGCGGCGCGGGCCCGGTGAGCTCTCCGACCAGCTCGCCGCCGGTCCAGGCGTCCGCCTCGCCGTCGACCCAGCCGACCACCTCGTCGCCGGCTGCCACCGCGGCGGTGACCTCGACGCCGTCGCACCCAGCGACCTCGTCCGCACCGGCGTCCGGTGACTGCGGGCGGACGGCGGGCACAGCACCGACGACGAGGATCACCGACGTCAGTCTGGGGTCCCAGGTGGTCAGCTTCGGGCCGCAGGGCGACACCGACCCGTTGCCGGCCGCGATCGCCGCGGCGCCGGGCGGGGGGTCGTGGCTGGCCTGGCTGGGCCCGGACTCCCAGGTCCATCTCGGCAGGCTCGACTGCGGTGACCAGCTGGTCGGTACTCCCACGGCCGTGGCCGGGGTCGACCTGCAGGACATCAAGGCCGACCCGCAGGGTGTGGTGGTCCTGCTGACCCGTCCGGGCCCGCAGGGCAGCGGCAGGCTGTGCGGTGGGACCTCCAGCCCGGCCAAGAGCATGTGGATGGTCCGCTTCGACAACTCCGGCCGGCAGGTGTGGGAGCAGCAGGTCACCAACCTGAGCAGCAGCCTCGGCGGATACGACCCCGGGGCACTGTTCGTCTGGTGGTACAACCACCACGGCACCCTGGCCTACGACGGAACCAGCTACGCCGCCTATTTCGAGGCTGCGATCACGGTCGCCAACGGCAGCTGCGTCGACATCCACGAGGGTGACCGGATGCAGGTCGTCAACGCCAGCACCGGCGCCCTGGTCTCCGGGCACGACAGCTTCGGCTGGGGGTGCAGCCACGCCTGGGACTCCCACATCACCTGGGACCCGCGGACCGGCCACTTCGCCATGGTCTGCACCACGGACAACAACTGCCGCATCGCCCGCCCCAGCACCGGCCAGACCGTGGCGCCCGGGGTCTGTGACGGGACCCTGTTCGGCGGCAACATCGTGCTCGCCGGCACCCAGGGCTACTGGACCGCGTGGAGCAACGGCAACCAGACCCGCCTGGAGCACTTCTCCACCGGCGCGTCCGACCATACGGTCGTCACCGCCGACAAGACCGAGCACTCGCACCTGGTCGCCTACGGCCCGGCCAGGATGCTGCTGACCTGGCGGTCCGGGTCCTCCACCGCGGCCCAGGTGTACGACTCCACCGGCGGCGCGGCTGTGGGCAGCCAGTTCACCATCGCCATACCGGACCACACCTACGTCGAAGCCAAGGACTACCCCGACGGCAGCGTCGCCTTCCCCGCTGTCGGCAGCACCGGCTCGTCTGTCCGGATCGTGCGGGTCATGCCGCTGCGCTGACCCCAGCCCGAGGGACGGGACGGGCGCGGCCAGGCCGCGCCCGTCCCGCAGCCCCAGACCGCGCGAAGCCGGGACCTTCGGGCGCCCCGCGCGACATCTCGGCGGCAGGCGCCGGTTCAGGCCCGCGCGGCGGCCCTGTCGTCGGCCGCGGCGTCCCGTTGTGCACGCCGGGCCGGAAGCCGCTGCTCGGCGTCAGCGAACAGTCATGGCACGGCCGTCGAACCTCGAGAGCGCTTGAGGTCAACGGGTTCCCGGTCAGCTGGCGGCCACCGGGGCGGCCTGGGCCGGCACCGGCGGGTAGGTGGCGGCGAGGGCCGCCCAGCCCTGCGGCCGGGCCCCGAGGCCCGCGCCAGTCTCCGGGTTCCAGTACTCGGCGAAGCCGGAGGCGACGGCCGCGCGGCGGCTCACGTCGGCGATCGCCTCGGCGAGCGGCGCGGCCTCCCAGCGGCGGGCCGCCTGGTACAGCATGTAGTTCAGCTGAGGCCAGGCTGGCCCGCGCCAGTACTGCTCCGGGGAGTAGCGGGGGTGGCCCGCCGGCACGAAGCGCAGGCCGAACGGGGCCGCGTAGCCGGCCGGGTCCGCGGCCAGCGCCAGCGCCGCCCCGGCCTTCCCCGGGTCCGCGGTGACCAGCAGCGGCGTCAGCCCGTCGAGCGTCGGGAGCACCGCGCTCGGGCCGCCACCGACGATCGGCTTGTCCACCCAGTGACGCTGGTCCGCGTCCCACAGCACGTCGTCGATCGCGGTGGCCAGCTCGCCGGAGCGCCGCCGCCAGGCCGGGTCCCCGGTCAGGGCGGCGAGCTCTGCCGCGGCGTGCGCGGCGAACGCATTGAAGGCTGCCGGGGCGACGACGAAGTCCCGCGACCAGCGCGCCGCGCCCTGCGCGTCGAACTCGGCGGAGTCGACCAGCTGGTGGTCGACGATGGTGAACGCGAGACGCGACCAGGTCGACCGCCCGACCCAGTCGTCGAACCTGGGCGAGTCATCGGACCCGGACTCCCACGGGTGGACGATGTAGAGCAGCCCGTCGGCGGCCATCCGCTGGGTCCACAGATGGTCCAGAGCCCGTTCGATGCGCTCCAGCGTGCCGGCGGCGACCGGCAGCCCGCGGTCGACCAGCACGCGCGCCGCATGGGCGTAGATCGGCGGCTGGGTGAACGAGGACCGGTCCGCCAGCGGCCCCCGGCCCTCGGACGGCGACGCGTAGCGCATGTGCGGCACGAAGCCGTTCGGCAGCTGCGCGTCCAGGCACGACGCCAGCTCGGCAGAGGCCCGCCGGTCGCCGAGCGCCGCCCAGGAGATGGCATGGAAGCAGGAGTCCCAGAGCCACAGGTGGGGGTAGACCTCCGGGTTCGGCACGCAGTACCCGTCCCGCCAGCACGCCGCCAGAACCGCCGCCGCCCCGTCCGCAATCATCGCTCCAGGCTAGTCCGTCCGGCTGGCCAGACCCTGGCCACCGGACGAACACCAGCCCGGAGAAGGAAGCCAGGGTGTCATGAACACCCTCCGAGGCCGCCGGGAACAGCGCGGCGGCGGGGCCTGTTGGCGATGGTCATGACCATTGCGGGAGCGATCGGTATCGCGGGCCTGGGCCTTGACGCGGCGGCCGAGCCGGCCGCGGAGATCGACGCGGCCGCCAGGCTCGCGGAGCTCGGGTACCAGACGCTCTGGCTGCCCGGCGGCCAGGGCAACAACCTGGGCCAGGTGGCCAGGGTCGTCCGTGGCACCGCCGAGCTGCGGGTGGCCACCGGCATCATCCCCGTCGAGCGGGTGCCGGCGGCCGAGGTCGCCGCGGCCTACGCGGCACTCGCGGCGGACCATCCCGGCCGGTTCGTCGTCGGCCTGGGCGGCGCGCATGGGCCGAAGCCATTGCCGACGCTCAACGCCTACCTGGACACGCTGGACGGCGTGGCACCGGTGGTGCCCGCGTCCGAGCGGATCCTCGCCGCGCTCGGCCCGCGGATGCTCGAGCTGGCCCGCGACCGCGCGGGCGGCGCCTACCCGTACCTGGTGACCCCGCAATACGTGGCCGACGCCCGGGCGGTGCTCGGCGCCGGGCCGACGCTCGCGCTGCTGGTGCAGGTCATTCCCGCGGCGGACCCGGGTACGGCCCGGGAGGCCGCGCGCGCCTCGACCAGCTTCTTCACGACCATTCCCGGCTACCGCCGCAACTTCCTGCGGATGGGCTTCACCGAGGCGGACCTCTCCGGGCCGAGTGACGCCTTCGTCGACGCCGTCACCGTCTGGGGGGACCTGGAGTCGATCGTGGCGCGGATCGCCGAGTTCCAGACGGCCGGCGCCGACCACGTGGTGCTTGGCCTGCGCCTGCCCCCCGGCGCCGGGCCGGGCGAGGAGGCCGAGTGGCGGGCCCGCCTGGCGGAGGCGCTGGCGCGCTAGCCGGCAGCCCCGCCGGGGCCCGGCTACTCGAGGACGGGGAGCTGGGCGGGCGCGCCGAGCAGCCAGACCAGCACGACCGCCGCATAGGTCTCCGCGGCCAGCAGCGCGATGAGGACCACGAGCTGGAAACGGGCGGCGTCCAGCGGGCTGGCTCCCCCGAGCAGCGCGCCGACAAACGCCCCCGGCAGCGTGACCAGGCCGACGGTCCGGGTCTGGTCCAGCGCCGGCAGGAGCGCCTCGCTGGCCGCGGTACGGGCGATGTCCGCGACCGCCTGGCGCGGGGTCGCGCCCAGTGCGAGCCAGGCCTCGACCTCGTCGCGGCGCCGGTGCAGGCCGTCCAGGAGCCGACGGCCGGCGAGCGTGCACGCGGTCATCGTCCCGCCGAGCACGATCCCGCCGAGCGCGACGAGGTAGCGGGGCGAGCGCGGCAGCGCCGGGACGGCGAACAGGACACCGAGGGTGAGGGCCGCCGCGGACAGGCTCGCGATGACCACGGCGCGGCCCGCGCCGGGCAGCCCGGTCAGCCGTTTCGCCGCGGTGCGGGTCGCCACGGCCGCCATCACGGCGAGGACCGCGAAGCTGGCCGCCGGTGCGGCGAACACCGACCGGATGACCAGGCCGACGGCGGCGAGCTGCACGACCGCGCGCAGGGCGGCCGTCAGCACTGCCGCCCGCAGCCGCAGCCGGCCGTAGCCCTGGGCGCCGATGGCGAGAACCAGCAGCAGCCCGAGGCTCACGGCGAGGCGTATGCCGGTGCTCACCGGGACCCCTCACCCAGGTACGCCGCCGGCCGGGCGCGCCGCGGCCACGGCCCGGCTGGCCGGGACCGGCCGTCGACGGTCCCGGCCCGAGCCATGTCCACGCCCCGCATCCCGGGTGGCCGTAACTCGCCGGAATCCTGCTCGGCTACAGGTCGAACTCGTCCGGGCTGATGCCGACGGCGAAGCAGGCCTCCCGGACGACGGCCTGCTCCGTCTTGTCAAAGCTGCCGTCGGCGCCGCCGATGATGATGCCGATCTGGATGACGGCGCGCGCCTCCGCCGGCTTCTTCTTGGTCTTGCCGATCTCCTGGAGGACGGAGACCTTCCCGAACGCGAAGTCCTGCTGCAGCTTGGCCAGGTAGTCGTTGAACCGGCGCTGCAGGTCGTCGGCCGGGAAGTTCGCCAGGACGTCGTTGGCGGCGATCAGCCCCGCGACGCGCTGCCGTTCGGCTGGGTCGACGGTGCCGTCGGCCGCGGCGACGAGCGCACAGATCGCCATGCTGGCGTCGCGGAAGGCGCCGCTCTTCAGCTCGTTCTTCTTCGCCGTGAGCTGGCCTTGCATGGTCTGCGTCGACGTGCGCAGACGGTCCCAGATCGGCATGGTGCTTCTCTTCCTGTATCGAGGTCGCTCCACGGCCCTGGCCGCGGATCTCCAGTCACCTGACGCTGTGAGTTCCAACGCCCCACGCCCGCCGAAGGTTCTCCCGGCGCGCCCGGCCAGCATTGTCGACCAGCCGGCCGCGGTGGTCGCCCGCGCCGCCCACATCGTGACGCGCCAGGCGCCTCCGCGTCGCCTCGCGCACCGCCACGGCCGGGGAGAGGCCGCGCCTCTGGAAACCCGCGTCCCCGGACCGCCGCGGCGCGGGTCCGCCACGAGTGGCGTGACCGCGCCATCGTGCGGCGAACAGGCGGCAGGACCTGCGAAGGGTCGATACGGTCCGCCCGACCCGGTCGCCGCCGTGTCGCTGATGGCCAAACATCCGCCTGCCCCCTGGCGCCCTGCCCGCCACAGCCCGGCTCGTCCGAACACGGGGCAACGACGCAGCGCTCTGCACGTGAACGCCCGTGATCGGCCCTCGCAGAGGAGTATTTGTGCGCGACGAGAACGCCATAGACGAAAGCCAGCCGTTCGAGGTGCTGGATTCTCCGGCTCCCCACCGGCGCTCCCTGCTCTGGGGTGCCGCCGCGCTGGGCGCGGCGACCCTGGCGCCTTCGGTGGCGCAGACGGCCAGCGCCGCCGCGCCCAGCGCTGCCGCAGCCCCTGGTTCCGCCGAGAGCCCCAGCGCCGCCGCGCCCAGCCCGGCGCCCGCCGCCAACGCGAACGCGAACGGCCGCATCGACGTGCACCACCACGCCATTCCGCCGGCCGCGCACCAGTGGATGGTCGACCACGGGCTGCTTCCCCCGGCGGGCGGGCCGCCGTGGGCGAACTGGACCGTCGAAAGCTCCCTTCAGATCATGGACGAGACCGGTGTGGCCGCCGCGGTCCTGTCCGGGCCGGCCCCCTCGGAGTTCCTGACCAGCCTGACTCCGGCGCAGATCGCGGAGAGCACCCGGGTCGGCAACGACGCTCTCGGCGAGGTGATCCGCGACCATCCGGCCCGCTTCGGGTTCTTCGCCGCGGCGCCGCTGGCGAACGTCGACGTGGCCCTCAACGAGATCGGGTACGCGCTCGACACGTTGCACGCCGACGGCGTCGTCCTGAGCATGCACGCGGCGGGCCAGTATCTCGGGGACCCGGCGTTCGACCCCATTCTCGCCGAGCTGGACCGACGGCACGCGGTGGCGTTCACCCATCCGTACAACCTGCCCGGCTGCTCCGGCGCGCCCGTCGCCGATTTCCTCGCCGACTTCCTGGCGGACACCACGCGCGCGGCCGTGAAGATGCTGCTGGCCGGGGTTTTCGACCGCTATCCCAACATCTCCTTCATCCTTCCGCACGGCGGCGGATTCTTCCCGCTGCTGGCCAGCCGGCTGCAGCTCGGCTCCTACCTGGGGGCCGGGGTCAGCCAGGCCGTGGCCGCCCGCAGTATCAGGCGGTGCTGGTACGACTCGGCGGCGCCGATCTCGCCGGGCGCCACCCCGTCGCTGCTCGCCACCGTCGGCGCCGAGAAGCTGCTGTTCGGCTCGGACTTCCCGGCCTCGACGGCGGACGGAGCGCGGCTCAACGCCCGGGCGATCGACACCGACCCGGCGCTCAGCCCGGGCATCCGCCGCCAGATCAACCGCGAGAACGCCCGGCGGCTGCTGCCCGCCCTGGCCCAGCGCATCGGCGGCTGAGACGGCCAGCGGTGGCGCGCCGGCGTCCTCGACGCGCCACCGCCCGGTCCCACCCCCGACGGTCGCGCGCCGCCCGGTGGGCCGCCCGCCGACACCCGGGTAAGCAATACGCTGGACAGCGTGACCGTCGTGAAGATCAATGCCATCGAGGTTCCCGAGGGCGCCGGCCCCGAGCTGGAGAAGCGGTTCGCCAACCGGCTGCACGCGGTGGATGGGCAGCCCGGCTTCGTCTCCTTCGAGCTGCTCCGGCCGATCAAGGGTGACAACCGGTACTTCGTGGTGACGCACTGGGACAGCGAGGAGTCGTTCCAGGCCTGGCTCACCGGGCCGGCGATGGAGGCGCACGCCGGGGAGCGGGCCCGCCCGGTGTCGTCCGGCTCGTCGCTGCTGGAGTTCGAGGTCGTGCAGCGCTCGGTGGCGGGCGGCTCCTGACACCGCGACCAACTCAGCCGGCGGGCGTCAACGCCCGCAGGTAGGCGTCGAGCCGCCGGGCGAGCAGGCCGGGCTGGCTGAGCGGCAGCAGGTGGCCGCCCGGCAGCTCGTCGACCTCGACGCCGGGCCCGAGCCGGTCGCGCACCACCCGGCGCTGGAACAACGGCGGGAAGAACCGGTCGTCGCTGCCCTGCAGGAAACCGGGTCGGCACGTCGGGCCAGCTCGCCAGCGGCCACGGCTGCGCGCACATCGCTGCGGACGGCCCGGCCGGCGGCGGACCGGCCATCGCCTCGTTGGTGACCTCGTCCGGGACGTCGTGGAAGAACTCGTCCCGCAGGTCGATCTCGTCGCCCCCGGTCGCCACCCGGCCCGCCTGGGCGGCGGGCCGCGGCCCGTGCCTCGCCGTGGCCGACGGCGCCCCACCACGCGTCCACCGGCTCACCGGGGCTCGGCACCATCGCGTTGAGCAGGACGAGCAGGTCCACCGGGACCCGCTCGCAGACCAGCGGCGCGAGGAAGCCACCGAGCGACAGCCCGACGACCGCCACCCGGCCCGGGCCGGGCGGCGGAGCCGAGGCGCGCAACGCGGCGACGGCGGCGTCGGCGTAGTCCTCCAGCCGAGCCTCCGGGCCGGCTGGATAGCTGACGGGCACGGCGTCGTGGCCGAGCGCCCGCAGCCGCGGCGCCAGGAGGTGCCAGGTCCAGGCCTGTCCGTCAGCGCCTGGGATCAGAACAAAGCTCGTGGTCATCTCGGCGGATCCTTCCACCTCCCCGGCCAGGCCGGCCGCCCGCGCAGGTCCCGAGGCAACGTCGCGTCCCGGAGCCCGCCGTCGTCGTCCGGCCGACGCCACGTCTCCGGTGTTATGGGGGCCACCGGGGCAGACCGCCCCAGGGTGGGCGAGTCATCGCTCTCCCGACAGCAACCCGGGCACGTTGGTGCATGAAACGAGCACAGTGTCGGCGGCACCCGGGCGATGGCCGCCGGCGGCGGCGCTCAGCCCGGTGGTCCGGACAGGCTCCGGGCTCATCCTGGAGGTGGTCGGCGGGACGGTCCGCTGCCGGATTCATGCGCCGTTCGGCCGCTTTGGGAGCATGAAGCTGTGACGACCTCTCCAGAGCACCCGGGCACGGACCGCGATTCCGCACCGAGCACCGTCAGGCACCACCCGCCCAAGTTCCACAACGAGCGGGCGCTGATCGCGTTGGGCCGCAGTGGCCAGGAACGGCTGTCCGACGTCATCACCGAGTTCGCCGGCTCGATGACGTTCGTGTATGTCCACGTCGCCTGGTTCGTCGGCTGGATTCTGATGAACGAGGGGTGCTTCGGCCGCCGCCTGGTGTTCGACCGGTTCCCCTACGGGTTGCTTACGATGGTGGTGAGCCTGGAGGCGATCTTCCTGTCCACCTTCGTCCTGATCTCCCAGAACCGGGACGCGAGCCGGCAGAACGTGCGGGCCGACCTCGACTACCAGACGAACGTCCAGTCGGCGGTGTGGACGGAGCACATCGGCCGCCAGCTCGGCCTCGACCCGGCCGAGATAGACGCGAAGGTGGCGCAGATCCTCGCCCGGACCGACGCGTCGACCTCATGAGACGCGAGGCGCTGGCGGCGTTCGCCGCGGCGGAGGCCCAGAAGCTCGGCCTCACGGGGGCCGCCGTCGTCGAGCTGGACGCGCCAGTCCGCCCGCCAGTGCGCGGCGCTTTTCCTTCGGGCTGGGCGACAGGCCTTAGAGCTGGTAAACACATTGACCACGGCAAGACTTATTCAATTGCCATTACCTGGCGCGGGCAGTCCCTGAAGGAGCTGGGCCGGCCCAGCTGATATCAGAACTGGTTCTGGCCGGTCTTGGCGTGCGAAAACTGGCCGCTGCGGGGGCCGGTGACATTGCCGGTCACGCAGCATTCTTGCCAGGAAAGCCCCGCGGAAGCCCACACCGAGGCGCACAATCTGGTAGGCTTCAAGCCAGCGGTGTACCGACTGCTGGAATTCTCCTAGAAAGGAAAGCCTGCCTTGTCTACCGCCCTGCTGGTCATGGATCTCCAAAATGGCGTGGTGAACGGGTTTACCGACGATCACGGTGCCGTTCTACTCGGCCGTGTGGCTAAGGCTGCGGCCGCCGCCAGAGACCACCAGATCTCTGTCATCTACGTGCGGCTCGCCTTCCGCAACGGCACCCCCGACATCAGTGCACAGAACCGTGCCTTCTCGGCCCTGATCGGCCGCGGCGGGTTCGGAGACGACGACCCCGCGACCCAGATCTGCGACGCGGTGGCGCCGGTAGAGGGCGACGTGGTGGTGGTGAAAAAGCGGGTGAGCGCGTTCACTGGGAGTGACCTGGACGTCGTCCTGCGGTCCATGGGGGTCACGCACGTCGTTCTCGCCGGTATCCTGACCAGTGGGGTCGTGCTGTTCACGCTCACGGACGCCGCGGACATGGACTATACGATAACTGTTCTTTCGGACGGGTGTTCCGACAGGGAGAACGAGGTTCATCGCGTACTGTGCGAAAAGGTCTTTCCGGCACGGGCTGAAGTCGTGAGCGTTGACGAGTGGATCGCTTCGCTCACCTGACCCAGCTGGCCGTGACACGTCTCCCGAGTTCCGCTGGTGCGCGGAGTTCGCCCGGATCGGCGTTCGGAGACCAGGGTGAGTAGCCGGGCGAGCCAGCAGAGCAGGACATGGGCGCGGTGCGGTGTTCGAGACGGTGGAACAGCGGCGGCGGGCGGCCGCCTCGGGGTTGTGGCAGAGGATGATCCGGGTGCCGCCGGCGTCGTCAAGACGGATCGCCTTGGCGCAGGGTGTCGCGGGCGTGTTGGTAGCGGCCCTGGCGGGACAGGACCTGGTTGACGAGCGGGTTGTCGTCGCGCATCCGCGTCCCGGCGAGGTGGCGGCGGAACTCGGGGCCTGGTGCCGTTCTTGACACGCGGTCTCCCAGAATGGGATTGTGATAACCAAGCAGGTAGGCTTCGACGGCACGGGGAAGATGAATGCTTCGATTCGATGGGAAAGTCGCCATAGTCACCGGTGGGGGCCGCGGGATCGGTCGGGCACATGCGTTGCTGCTGGCGGAGCGCGGTGCCGCCGTCGTCGTGAATGATATCGGATCTGACCTCGAGGGCCATGAGAGCGATTCAGGGCCGGCGAACGACGTCGTAGCGGAGATCACTTCTTCGGGAGGACGGGCGGTCGCCAGCGTCGAGGATGTCTCCCTGGGATCGGTAGCGATCGTAGCTACTGCCATTGACGCGTTCGGCCACTTGGACATTGTCGTCAACAACGCGGGAATCAATGGGCGCCTCCCTTTCGAGAAGAACTCTTTTGAATACTTTCAGCAGCATATGGCGATCCATTTCTACGGGACCCTCGGGTTGATCCAGGCGGCCTGGCCGTACCTGATCGAGTCCGGGAAAGGCCGGATTGTCAACACGATCTCGGGTACCATCCTTGGCATTGCCAATCGCACGGCCTACAGCGCGGCCAAAGGGGCGATCTGGGGTTTCACCAACTGCTTGGCTGTCGACGGTGAGCCGTACGGTGTGAAGGCGAACTGCATCGGGCCGGCCGCAGGCACGCGCATGTCCTTGGCCCCCGACCAGGACATTCCGTCGGTTCTGGCCAACTATGGCGAGCAGATGCCTTCGGAGCTGGTGGCCCCGGTGGTGGCCTACCTGGCTCACGAGGACTGCGAGATCACCGGGATGACGCTTTCGGCTGGCGGGGGGAAGGTCTCACGGTTGGCAGCGGGACATACCGCCGGGTTCGCGGACACCGCCCTGACACCGGAGACGGTCCGCGACCGGTTGGCCGAGGTGCTCGACCCAAAGACGTTCCAGATAGAGGAGCGAGTCTCGGTGGCCTAGGTAGCCGGAATGAAATAGCCTGCGCGGTTCACCTGGGTTGCCGGCCCGTCCCGGTGACCGGCGGCACGGGCAGCCACCCGGACCGCTGACGGGACTGTCTCGCGCCGGAGCCGGGGCGCACGGCGCCGGCCGGCACTGGTGGCGGACATAGCGACGGGCGGCCGGCACACCCTGAGGTGCGCCGGCCGCCCGTCGTGCGGTGGATATCGCGATATCGCGGCGGCCGCGGCTGGGTGCTGCCCGCGGGCCGCGCCGTCCAGTCCAGCCACGACCTGCGCGGCCGCGGCGTCGCGCAGGTGCGCCTCGGTCTCGGCCAGCAGGCGGCGCACCTCGGCCGCGGGGCCCTTCGACCGGGCGAGCAGCTCGTCCAGGTACTCGTCGATGGTCATCCGGCCACCCCCAGGACGGCGTTCATGCTGGCGGAAAAGCGCCGCCACTCGGTGAAACGACCGGGCCCGGAGTATTCCGCCGACGACCCGAAGAAGATGAAGCCCTGAATGCGGTAGCCGACCAGCAGCGCCGCGAGGCCGTGGCCGGCTTCGTGTAACACCTGGCTGCCGAGATACACGGCGAGCAGAATCGCCGTGGACACCATGAACATCTGGGCTCCCTGCTCCGCTGAGGCACGCCGGCCCGCCGCGAGGCCACGCCGCGCGCCGGCCGACGACAGGCCGCGCAAGCATGCCCCACCGCGCCCATGGCCTTCTCGGGGCTGGCTGGCCGAGACCTGGCGGGTCAGCTCGACCGGGCGAGGAGGCGCGATGACCGACGGTGTCGAGGCCGCGGACCTCACCGGCAGGGCCTGGGCAGACGCGGTCCGGGAGTTCGAGCGCCACCGCGCCCGGCCGCTGGCCGTCGCCTGCCGGGTGCTCGGGCGGACCGGCGACGCCGAGGACGTCGTACAGGACGCCTGGCTGCGCTGGGCAGCCTGCTCTGGCAGCTCCCGTGCAGCGTCCCCCACGGCTGGCGCACGGCCGCGGCGTCACCGATCGCGTAGATCGCTGGGACCGAGGTCGACCGCAGCGCGTGGTCAACGACGACCCGGCCCAGGCCGTCCACCTCGAGGCCGGCCTCGGCGGCCAGCGCGGGGGCGCGGGGGCGCGGGGGCGCGGAAGCCCTGGTCCACACGACGGCGCCCGCGGCCACCGGCTCCAGGTCGCCGTCGACCTCGACCGCGCCGGGCAGCACCTTCGTCACGTCCACGCCGGCGTGGACGTCGACCCCGAGCCGGTCCAGCGCTCGGTGCAGGTACGCCCGGGCGCGGGCCCAACATGAGGCCCCGGCTCGTACCAGGTCCGGGATGCGCAGGTCGGCGAGCCGCTGGCCGGTGACCAGCTGGTGCAGCCGCAGCCGTCCGACGAACCGGTCCGACGGGTTCAGCAGGGTCACCTGCCGTGGCGCCGGGTCCGCCGGGGCACGGACCGCCGTCATCAGGCCGGTGTAGCCGCCGCCGAGCACCAGGATGCGGGTCCCGCCTCCGCCGGCGGCCGGGTTCTTCTGAAGTGCCATGAAGTTCTCCTCGATGGGGTGGCACCCCTCGTGGGCGCCGCGCACCCCGAGGACGAGACGGGTCCCCCGGGTCCGTGAACCGACCAGGCAATGACCCGCGTCACATCCGGCAGAGAGCCGCTCCTGGACCTGGCGACCAGCCAACCGCCCCTGATCCGCACAACGACGAATCTCCTATCGACCGATTGCCAGAACGGCGCCGGGAAACACGCCCAGCCATTGCGGTGCAACGCCTATTCGGGTATTTGCGCATCGCCGGAAAGGCCAGACATCTTGTCTCGCCGGCACCTCGCAGCAAGTACCCGTTCGGCGGCTGTTCTCCGCCGTCTTCGCCGCCGCCATCTTTCTTGAATCTCCGACCGAAAGGCCGATATTCTTGCGGGGAACTGGCGCATCGTCTCCGGGCAGGCCGGGTTTCCGGCGCGCGGGCAGAGGCGACCACTGTCGGCAGAGGGGTGTGCGCGTGGACCAGGACGGCATCGCGGCGAAGAACGGCGTCCCGGCTGTCGTCCGTCAGCGCGGCGGTTCCAACGACAGCGGCCGGGGCGAAACCCAGCCGACGCCGGAGGTGGCCCAGCGGATCACCGACCTGCGGGCGCTGCTGGACCAGGGCCTGGCCGACCAGATGGGCGTCGGCCACTCGCTCGGCATCCATCTGAAGGACCTGGAGGTCGGGCTTTCCGTCTGGACCCTGCAGCCCTCGCCCGCGGCCGCGAACGCCATGTTCATCGTGCACGGCGGGGTCATCGCCACCCTGATGGACACCGCGATGGGCAGCGCCGTCTACACCAGGCTCCCGGCCGACACCTTCTACACAACGTTGGAACTGAAGGTGAACTTCGTCCGCCCGGTCGGCCTGACCGCGGACATCCTGACGTGCGAGGCCCGGCCCGTCCACGTCGGGCGCCGCACGGCGACCGCTGAGGCCGCCGTCACCGCCGCCGACGGAAAGCTCGTCGCCCACGGCAGCTGTACCTGCCTGCTCACCGCCGGGTGACCACCTGGCCGGGAGCATCGCCCGGCGAGTCCTACCGTGTGGCCGCGAACCTGCCGATCCGGCAACCACGACGCAGGGCTTAGGCCCGCGCCCCGGTCCGGGCCGGCCGCGGATGGCGAACCGGCCCGGACCGGGGGCGGGATCAGGCTGGCAGGGTCGAGAAGGCCTGGGCCAGCAGGTGTCGCTCGGTCACGGCGACCGAGATCGGCCGGCCGGCCGCGATGCCGCCGTCGACGCCGATGTCCTGGCCGGTGACGAACGAGGAGGCGTCGGACGCGAGCCACAGCGCCGCCGCGGCCACGTCCTCGACCCGGCCGGCCCGCCGCAGCGACTGGTGGCTCGCCAGCGCCTCGGCGAACAGGGGCTCCAGCGCGGCGGCCGTCCGGTCGGCCCGGTCGGCGTCGAAGCCGGCGTTCTTGGCGAAGATGCCGGTCGGGATCGGGCCGGGCGAGATGCTGTTGACCCGGATCCCGCGCAGGCCCAGCTCGACCGCGGCGGAGCGGGTCAGCTGGTGCACCCCGGCCTTGGCCGTCGAGTAGCTGACGTCCGACCAGCCGGCCCGGTGCCCGCCGATGCTGGACATGTTGATGATGCTGCCGCCCCCGCGCGGGATCATGACCCGGGCCGCGTACTTGATCCCGAGGAACATCCCGCCCGCGTGGACGGCCAGGGTGTCGAGGAACGCGGCCAGATCGGCCTCGGGCAGCGGCAGCGGCTTCGCCACCCCCACGCCCGCGTTGTTGACCAGGACGTCGAGGCCACCGAACTCGTCGACCGCCGTGGCGACCAGCGCCTCGACGTCGGCCTCGACGCGGACGTCGGCGGCCGTGAACCGGGCCCGCGGGCCGAGCTCGGCGGCGAGTGCCTCGCCCGCGTCCTTGCGCCGCCCCCCGATGACGACGCTGGCGCCCTCGGCGACGAACGTCGCCGCCGTCGCAGCCCCGATGCCACTGGTGGCACCGGTGATCACGGCGACCTTGTCTTTGAGCACATCCGGCTGCCCGTCCAGCACACCCATCTGCTCCCCCATCCGGCTAGGCCTGGCTGGCCATGGGCGTGCGGCACGCCGCGACGAAGCGGGTCAACTCGTCGACCCGGTCGGTGCGGGCGTCGACCACGCGGTTCACCACCCGGATGAGGTGCTCGTAGGCATCCGTGTGGTCGTAGTGCGCCGCGTCGGCAATCTTCAGAGCCCACCGCCAGTAGCCGCGCAGCGTGTCGGCCAGCGGCATCCGGAAGCCGGCGATCACCTCCCGGATCGGGTCGACCACCTGGTCGCCGTATCGGCGCAAAGTGCGCTCCACCATGTCCGCGAAGAAGGTGAAGTGCCGGGCCTCGTCGCGGCTCAGCCGGTTGAGTACCTCCACCAGCACGGGGTCGCCGACGACGGCGCGCAGTTGCTGGTAGTAGA
Source organism: Pseudofrankia sp. DC12 (assembly GCF_000966285.1). NCBI lineage: Bacteria > Bacillati > Actinomycetota > Actinomycetes > Frankiales > Frankiaceae > Pseudofrankia > Pseudofrankia sp. DC12. The sequence continues at coordinate 6,183,296 of NZ_KQ031391.1, read as the reverse complement.
TCTGGGTCGCCTTCTCCTGAACGAGCCCGTAGGCGAACAGCGAGACGCCGTGCTCAAGCGGCGAGGTGAAGGGCTTGCGCCCCTCGACGGCGAGCTCGGCGCGCAGCTTCGCCGGCTCGGACAGGCCGGACGCCACCTGGTAGGCGAACAGCGCCCGGGCGTGGGTGTCCTCCTCCTCGGCCCAGCGGACCGTGAAGTGGTACAGCTCGCGGTTGTGCGTGAACTCCTCGACGTCGACCGACTCGTCGAGCGGGAACCGTCGGGCGTAGAGGCCGAAGTAGCCCGGCAGGTGGTCCTCGATGTAGGTGATGAACTGGACCGCCGAGCGCTGGCCCTCGGTGAGCTTGCCAGCGTCGGCCTCCGCCCAGGGGAAGGCCGACTCGACGTCCCAGCGCCGCTCGATCGGCGACGAGCGCATGAAGGTCCCGACGGCGTCGGCGACGTCGGCGGGGGGCAGCAGCGGCCCGGCGGCCTGGCCCACCGGCTCCGCTGCAACCCTGAGGTTGCTGTCCAAACTCATGTCCGTCCTCCCGGAGCGGCGGTGGGCCTGGCCTGTCGACGGCCCGCGGGTGCGGTGGCGCCTCGGCCGCAGGCCCCGGTGAGCGGCCTGGGCCTACCGGGACCGCTGGCAGACGAGCGCGTAGTGCTTGGTCGTGTAGCCCCAGCCGGCGTTGGCGACCTCCAGGTAGCGGCGCAGCGTCGCCGACATCCCCGGTGAGATCTCCTCGATGGCGTCGGCGTTGGCGTCGACGTTGCGGATCCACTCGTCGATCGTGAGGCGGTAGTCGTCGGTCAGATCGTCCACGCTGACGATGGAGAACCCGGCGTCCTCGGCCGCGCGGACCAGGTCCGAGAGCGGGCGCATGTCGCCCCAGCCGAAGATCGAGTTGCGGACGAACTCGAGCCCGACCGTACGGTCGAACGTCTCGCGGGTGGCCGCGTTGCGGAAGCAGCTCTCCGAGACGTAGTAGTGGCCGCCCTTGCGCAGCATCGAGCGGGCCCGGCGCATCACGTGCACGAGGTCGGGCATGTGCACAATCGAGCCGAGCATCGTCACCGCGTCGAACGGGCCGCCGGGCAGGTCGGCCTGCTCGAAGTGGCCCTGGACGGTCTGGACCCGGTCCGCGACATCCAGCTCCTTGGCCCGCCCCGCGATATGGGCGTGCTGGTTGCCCGCCGGGCTGATCCCGACAACCCGCGCCTTGTAGTGCTCGGCCATGAACAGGATCAGCGAGCCCCAGCCGCAGCCCACGTCGAGCAGGCGGCCGCCCTGGCGCAGGCCGAGGCGGTCGGCCACGAAGTGCAGCTTCTCCACCTGGGCCCCGGCCAGCGTCAGGCCCGGCTTGCGGTAGTAGCCGGAGGAGTACTTGCGCATCGGGTCGAGGAACAGCCCGAAGATCCGCGGGTCGAGGTCGTAGTGCTGGTTGGTCTGCGCGGTCTCGGCGACAGCGTCTGTCCCGGCAGCATGGTCTGTCCCGGCAGCATGGTCTGTCCCGGCAGCCAGGCCGGTCACGGCGGTCATACGGCGGCCGATTCCGCGAGCGCGCTGCGCAGGACCTCGGCGACCTCGCGGACCGTCGAGGCGCCGAAGACCTCCTCGTCCTCCAGCTCGACGTCGTGAGCGCGCTCGATGCGGGCGATGACCCGCAGCACCTTGACCGAGTCGGCGCCCTCGACCGCACGCAGGTCGGCGTCCGGCGAGACGGCTTCGGCGGCGATGCCGAGCTCCTCCGCCACGATCCCGGTGATCTCGGTGATGAGCTCGTCAGTCGACACTGACATGGGGTTCCTCCGCGAGAGCGCTGGTGCTGGCTGGCTGGGTGCTGGTCGGCTGACTGGTGGTGGCGGTGGCCGCGACGGCGGCCGACAGCGCCTGGCGCAGGCGGTCGGCCTCCGGCGCGTCCAGCGAGATGCGGCCGCGGGCCTCGTCGAGCGAGACGGTCTGGTAGCTGGCCGTGGCGGTGGCGACGAGGTCGCCGCCCTCCTCACGGATCTCCGCCTCGGTGTGCAGGAGCGGGCCCCTGCCGTCCCGGACCCCTCTGCCGTCCCGGACCCCTCTGCCGTCCCGGACCCCCTTGCCGTCCCGGACCGTCGCGACGCACTCGTAGCCGCCGCCGACGGTCACCGGCAGGACGTAGCGCACCCGCATGCCCGTGGTGAAGGGGATCTGGCCGGTCCGCAGGACGATCAGGTTGCCCATGATCTCGTCGGCGATCACGCCGAGCAGCCCGCCGTGGACCACACCGGGGTAGGACTCGTGCGCCCGCCCCAGCCGGAACACGGTCCGCAGGCCGTCGCCGTGGTGGGTGAACCGCAGCTGGACCCCGCTCGGGTTGTGCGGCGAGCAGCCGAAGCACCGGTAGTCCGGCAGGACGTACCAGGGCAGCTCGATATGGCCCGGCGCGGCATGCTCGTGGCCGGTGTGCTCGTGGGTGACCTGGTCCTCGACCGTCATGCGGCGAGGGCTTCCGCGAGCCGACGGCGGACCCGGGCGTTGGAGCTGACGTCCATCCCTGTCAGCGACGCGAACACGCGGCGGACGTTGTCCTGCAGCTTCTCCAGCTCGCCGGTGGTGGCGACCTGCCCCAGGAACATCTCGAACGCGGTGTCGATCGTCTCGTGGTCGCGCAGGGCGACGAGCTCGCTCTTGAACACCCCGACCGGGTGCTTGATCCGCTGCTCGCCGGTGTAGACGTGCAGCGTCTCCAGCACCGACGGGAGCTCCTCCGGGTGCGCCTGGAGCCGCCTGCGCGCGAAGTGCAGGAACTCCCGGGCGTGCCCGGCCTCGTCGAGGCTGGCGCTGCTCATGACGGCGCGCAGCACCGGCTCCTGGACCCAGGCCGCGACCGCGCGGTAGATGTGGTTCACGGTCAGCTCGGAGATGATGTTCGTCGCCAGCGTGGCGCACGGGGTGGTGCCGGGGTCGTACGGCGCGCGCATCGCCTCGACGGCCGCCGGCTTGACCTCGGCGCCCACCGCGTTCAGCCAGGCCCGGAACGCGAAGTGGTGCTGGAGCTCCTCGTAGCCCCAGATCGCGACGAAGGCCGAGAAGTCGTAGTCGTCGAACTCGTTGAGGAACCCGTGCTGCGCGGCGATCGAGTTCGCCTCGCCCATGACGGCGCTCTTGGCCATCGTGACGTACTCGGGCCGGACGAGGTCCTTGCGCACCTCGTGCCACGGGACGTCAGCCAGGCGCCAGTGCTTGCGTTCGTAGTGGTGGAAGACGTCGAAGCTGTGCATCTGGGGATCTCCTGTCGAGCGGGCCGGCGGCTGGCTGGGGATACGGGCGGGTGCTTCGAGGGCGGTCAGGCGGCCAGCGTCGCCCAGGCGTCCGGGCTGGGGTCAGGCGTTCAGGCGGGCCGCCTCCCGGGTCAGCTCCCGGGCGGCGAGCCGCTGGAACTTCCCGCTGGAGGTGCGGGGCAGGTCATCGGGGCCGACAAGGTGCACGGCGACGTCCTGGAGGCCCAGCGCGCCCGACACGGCGGCCCGCAGCTCGGCGGCAAGCCGGGCCCGGCCGGCCGGGTCCGCCAGCGCGCTCTCCCCCACGACCGTGATCTGCTCGGTGCCGTCGGTGGCGGTGTCGGCGAACGCGACGCAGCGCCGGCGGTGCAGGCCGGGGACGTCCCGGATCACGCTCTCGGCGTCCTCCGGATAGAAGTTCACCCCGCGCACGATGATCATTTCCTTGCGCCGGCCGGTCACGTACAGCTCGCCCGCGTGCTGGAAGCCGAGGTCGCCGGTGCCGAGCCAGCCGTCCGCGTCGGGCTCGGGCGCGGACGGCGCTCCGGGCGCGGTGAGGTAGCCGGCGGTGACGGGGTCGCCGGCGATCTCGACCTCGCCGATCTCGCGGTCCGCGACCGGCCCGCCGTGCGCGCCGACCACCCTGACCCGGACCCCGCGGACCGGCCCGCCGAGCGCGGGCAGCCCACGGGCCCGCTGGTCGTCCGGGGCCACGAAAACCGCCCGGCCGTCCGCGGCCAGCCGGTCGCGGTCGACCCACAGCGCCGTCGGGGACCGCCCCAGCGGCGGGAAGGTGACCGCGAGCGTCGCCTCGGCCATCCCGTAGACCGGCAGCATCGCCGACGGCGCGAAACCGGCCGGCGCGAAGTGCTCCAGGAAGCGCTCGAGGCCGGCCATCGGGATCGGCTCGGCGCCGTTGAGGGCGACCCGCCAGCGGCGCAGGTCCAGCCGGGGCACCTCGTCGCGGGGCACGGCCTCGACCAGCGACTCGTACCCGAAGCTCGGCGCCGGTGAGATCGTCCCGCCGCAGGCGGCGAACTCGCGCAGCCAGCGGGCCGGGTCCTTCACGAACGCCCCGGGGTTCCAGACAGTCATCGGGATCCCGGCGAACATGCCGGCCAGGGTGCCGAACAGGCCCATGTCGTGGAACATCGGCAGCCACAGCGCCCCGTGGTCCTCGCCCGGCCGGATGTCGATGCCCTCGGCGATCGCGGCGGCCCCGGCGAGGACGTTGCGGTGGGTCAGCCGCACCCCCTTGGGCGCGGCCGTGCTGCCCGAGGTGAACTGGACGACCGCGAGCTCGTCCGGCCCGGCCTCGGGCAGCCGCGACGGGCCGCCGGCGCCGCTGCCCTCGGCGGTGAGGCTGCCCAGCGGGATCAGCTCCACCCCGGCCAGCACGCCCGCCAGCCGGCTGGCCACCCCGCCGAGCTTTTCGCCGACGAGGATCCGGCGGATGCCGGCGGCCGCGACGATCCCGGACAGCCGGCCGGCATAGCCGGACAGGTCCCGAGCCGAGGTCGGCAGCGGCAGCGGGCAGGCCGCGGCGCCCACCCCCACGGCGGCGAACAGCGCGACGAGGAAGTCCGGGCTGTTGCGGCTGAGCACCCCGACCCGCTCGCCGCCCTCGGCCCCACGCCCGGCCAGCGCGCCGGCCGCGGCCCGGGAGACCGTGGCCAGCTCGCCGACGGTGAGGTCCCGGCCGACGGAGGGAAACGACAGCGGGCAGGCGGAGCCGGCGGCGGCGGCCGCCGCCAGGCCGTCGGTGAGGTTGCCGACGCTACCGGCGAGCATCTATGTGCTCCTGTCTGCGGTGATGTTCACCAGAAGGGACCGCAGACCCCGCAGGGCCGCGTTGGGCCGGTACTCGACGTCCTCGGTCGCGAGCCGCAGGTCGCCGCCGCGCCGCAGCAGGGTGCCGATCGCGGCCTCGGCCTGGATTCGGGCGAGCGGCGCGCCGAGGCAGTAGTGCAGCCCGAGCGCGAAGCCGAGGTGGCGGCGCGCGGGCGGCGACGCCGCGTACCGGGTGATGTCGAACCGGTCCGGGTCCGCGAACGCTGCGGGGTCGCGGTGCCCGGAGGCGCTGAGCACCACAACGCCGTCACCCCGGCTGAACCGCCGCTCGCCGACGGTGGTGTCGGCCAGCGCCACCCTGGTGACGAACTGGGACGGCGGGTCGTAGCGGAGCATCTCGTCGACCGCGGCGGGCATGAGCTCGGGCCGCTCCTGCAGCAGGGCCAGCTGGTCGGGGTGGCGCAGCAGCGCCAGCACCCCGTTCGTGACCAGGTTGGCGGTGGTGTCCAGGCCAGCCGCGAGCAGCAGCGCGACAAGCTCGACGATCTCCAGCTCGGTCAGGACCTCCAGGTCGGGCTGGATCGCGGCCAGCCGGCTGACCAGGTCGTCGCGTGGCGCTACCCGCCGGACGGTGACCAGCTCGAACAGGTACCGGCCGAGTTCCCGGGCGGCGGCCGTGCGGACCACGATGTCCGTCGGCGAGAGCAGGTAGTCGGGGTCCGTGCCCCGGGCGATCGCCTGAACCCAGCCGAGGAACGACGGTGCGTCGGCGGCCGGGACGCCGAGCAGGCGGCACATGACGGCCACCGACAGCGGCCTGGCCAGGTCGGCGACGACGTCGAGGCCCCCGTCTGCCACCGCCGTGTCGACGAGACGGTCGGCCACCAGCCGGACGAACGGCGTCTCGGCCAGGCTCGCCCGGGGCGTGAACGCCCGGCTGACCAGGGCGCGCAGCCGGGTGTGGCCGGGCGGGTCCATCCCGAGGAACGAGCCGCCGGGCACCTCGCCGGGAGCGACGCCGGGGCGGAACGGGTTGAGCCCGTCGGCGTAGCCCCGGCCCCATTCGGCGCCCTGCAGGACGGCGGCGCAGCCCGCGTAGGTGGTCGCCACCGTCACCCGGGCCGCGCCGAGGCGGACCGGGCAGAACGGCGCCGTCTCCCGCAGCACCCGGTACCGGGGATAGGGGTCGGCCCGGTGTCCGAGGTCGAAGGCGTCGAACTCGACCTCGTTCGCGACCACGGCAGGGTTCACCATCAGGCCTTCACTCCGATCTCGTTGTCGCGGTCGGTGATCAGGCCTCGAAACGGACCGGCAGTTCCGCGATACCCCGGACGACGATGTTCGGCCGATACGGCGGCGGGTCGGCCAGCAGCGTCATGACCGGGGCCCGGCGGGCGAGCTCCCGCAACATGCACTCCATTTCGAGCCGGACCAGCGGCGCGCCGATGCAGTAGTGATGGCCGACACCGAAACCGAGATGACGGGGCACGGCCGTCGACTGCGCGTAACGGGTGAGGTCGAGCTTGTCCGGGTTGGGGAACGCGCGCGGGTCACGGTTGGCGGCGGCGAGCAGGATGAGCACGCCGGTGCCCTCCTTGAAGCTGTGCCCGGAGATCTCCACGTCCTTGACCGCCTTGCGGGTGGTCGCGTGCGAGGGCCCGTCGTAACGCATCAGCTCGTCGACCGCGGGCAGCGCCAGGCCGGGGTTGTCGCGCAGCACCTCGAACTGGTCGGGGTTGCGGGTCAGCGAGAGCACGCCGTTGGCCAGCAGGTTCACCGTGGTCTCGTGGCCGGCGATCAGGAGCACGGTGAGGGTGGCGATCATCTCGCCGGTGGTCAGCCGGTCGCCGCCGGCCTCGACCTGGGCCAGCGCCGTGATGAGGTCGTCCTTCGGGCGGGCGCGGCGCTCGGCGACCATCTTCTCGAAGTAGTCGCGGAAGTTCTGCGCTCCGTCGGCCCGGGCCTTCAGCTCGTCCGCGGTCAGCAGGGTGTCGGGGTCCAGGCCGCGGGCGACGCCGGCCGAGTTGGCCCGCACGAACGGGAGGTCCTCCGGGGGCACCCCGATCAGCTCGGCGATCATCGCCAGCGGCAGCGGGTAGGCGAGATCCTCGACGACGTCGATCTCGCCCTTGCTGATCGCGTTGTCCACGACCTCGGCGGCGACCTGTTCGACCCGGTGGCGCAGCGTCTCGAGGCCGCGGGCCGTGAAGGCCTTGCTGACCAGGCGGCGCAGCCGGGTGTGGTCCGGCGGCTCCATCCAGAGGAACGACGCGGGCAGGTCCGAGCCGTCGCTGTCCGGGTGCAGGAACTCGGGCTCCGCGGCGTGGCTCCACGCGTGGTCCTGCAGCACCGCGTCGGCCTCGGCGTAACGGGTCACGATCTGGAGGCTGAACGGGCCGGGCACGAAGGGCCCCGTCTCGCGGAGCACGTCGTAGGCTGGGTACGGGTCGTGCCGGGCCTCGGGGAGGAACGAGGCCAGGATCGCCTCCTCGACGGAGAGCGAGCCGGAGAGCGAGCCGGTGGCGGCGGGCGTCGCCATCGTCTGCGTGGTCGTGGGCTCCACGTGCGCTTCCTCTCGTGGGGATCAGCCGGTGGCGCGGCTCCGGCTGATCACAGGCGTTCATGCGCGGGCCGCTCGTCATCCATTTCGCGAGCGCATTGTTCTGGGACGGTTCACACCTTGGCGCGGACGGCTTTCCGGCCGATTTGACAAAGGGCCGGCTCACGCTGGTCGGCAGGGGGGAACGGGGTCGGCGGCGGCGGAATTCCGCCGGAGTTCGACTGGCCACGAGGCGGTTTCCCAGGTGGCGCGGCGCCGTCCGAGGAGCGGAGTGCTGTTCGATGTTCGCCGATATTCGGGTACTGGCCGATATCCGCGGGCCTGAGTCGAGTTTCTGTCGCCACCAGGTTCGCAGTCAAGGCCGATGGATCGATACAATCGATCTATCGCCGCGCAAGTACCGTCCGGACACCGCCGGGTAAAAGTAACGATGAGGTAAAAAGAGGCGCGCGGGCTCAAGCGCACACTGACTGTCGACGGCGACCGGCCCGGGCGACCAGACATTTCCGCACACGCAACCAGCTGGTCGAATACTGGCGCGTTTCTGTTCGCGGCCCGGACGCCCCGGCGGGGGCGCCCGGTGCCGTCCTCACTGGGCCGTGACGTCCCCGGCGGTCCCCTCGTCGACGCGGCGCCCGCTGTCCGGGTCGAACAGGTGCACCCGCTCGGCCGCGACCCGGACCCGCATCGCGTCCCCGACCGCCGGCACCCGGTCACGGCCCGGGATGCTCACGGCCCACGGGGTGTCCTCACCAGGGCTGACGCAGGTCACGACGGTGCCGTCGCCGGTGAACTCGACGACGTCCGCGACGCCGCACAGCACGACCCCTGGGCCGTCGGGCGTCAGCGCCGTGTTCCCGTCGAGGCCGCCGGCCGGGCCGGCCCCGGGGGCGTCCACCGGCTCGACGAGGCCATCGGCCGGCCGCCACCCCAGCAGCACCGGCCCCGCCGAACGCGCGGGCAGCCGGGCGGCCATCCCCAGACCGGCCAGTGTCCGCCCGTCGTCGCTCGGTGTCACCGTGTGCAGGTTCATCGGGGGGCTGCCCAGGAACGTCGCCACGAAGGTGTCCGCCGGATAGCGGTAGACCTCCTCGGGCGGCCCGGTCTGGACCACCCGGCCGCGGTTCATGACGACCAGGTTCGTACCCATCGATAGGGCCTCGAGCTGGTCGTGGGTGACCAGCACGACCGTGTTGGCGAGCTCGCGGTGCAGCCGGACCAGCTCGGCCCGGGCCCGCTGGCGCAGCTGGGCGTCCAGGCTTGACAGCGGCTCGTCGAGGAGCAGGACCGCCGGGCGGCGCACGATCGCCCGGGCGAGCCCGACCCGCTGGCGCTCCCCGCCGGAGAGCTGGCGGGGCAGCCGGCGGCGCAGGTCCGCGAGGCCCAGGCGCGCGCAGGCCTCGGCGACCCGGCTCTCGATCTCGTCGCGGCTCGGGCCGTGGCGCCGGTCATGCCGGGCGGCGAGCCGCAGGCCGAACGAGATGTTGCGCTCGACCGTCATCTGCGGGTAGAGCGCGAAGTCCTGGAAGACCATCGCCACCCCGCGCTCGCCGGCCGGCAGCCCGGTCACGTCGGCGCCGTCGATGAGCACCCGGCCTGCCTCGGCCGTCTCCAGGCCGGCGATGATCCGCAGGCCGGTCGACTTCCCGCAGCCGGACGGGCCGACCACGACCGTGAACGAGCCGGCCGGGACGCCGAGGTGCGGCACGTCGAGGGCCGCCTGGCCGCCGTAGCGCTTCACGACCCCGGAAAGGGTGATCCCCTCCGGCGCGCGGCTGGAGGTCGCGGCGCGCGGCGCCGGCACCTGACCGTCGGCCACGCCCGTCCCGGCGGGGCCCGGAGTCCTGCCGGTCTCAAGAGACTCTGTGGTCACTGCGGTCTCGGCGGTCACTGCGGTCTCGGCGGTCTCGGCGGTCTCGGCGGTCTCGGCGGTCTCGGCGGTCTCGGCGGTGTACGTCATCTCAGTCCGCTATGCATGAAGGCGTCGGCGACGCGGCGGGAGGCGAGGAAGTAGACGGCGACGATCGGCAGCGTCGCCAGCATCGAGCCCGCCAGCAGCGGCCCATACTCGGGGCCCTCCTGGGTCAGGAAGATCGCCAGGCCGGGCTGGATAGTGGCGTGGTCGACATCCGGGGCGGCCAGGCTCGGCCACAGGTACTCGTTCCAGGCGCTGATGAACAGCAGGATCGAGACGGCCCCGAGCGCCGGGCGCAGCATCGGCAGCGCCACCAGCCGCAGCACCTCCCCCGGCCGGGCGCCGTCGAGAACGGCCGCGCCCAGCACCATCGGCGAGATCGCCCGGATGTGGTCGCGCAGCAGGATCACCGCGAGGCCGGTCCCGGCCAGCTGCGGCAGGATCAGCCCGGGGAAGGTGTTGCGCCAGCCCAGGTGCGAGACCATCAGGAACAGCGGGATGACCAGCGACTGGGTCGGGACCAGCAGGGTCACCGCGATGAGCGCGGTCAGCACCCGGTGGGCCCGCGGTGGGAACCGGACCAGCGCGTACCCGGCGGGCACCGCGACCAGCAGCTGCAGCAGCGTGACCCCGGCCGCCATCACCGTCGTGTTGAGCAGCAGGCGCCAGACCGGGAAGGCCTGGGTCGCCACCCGGTAGTTGTCGACGGTCGGGGGCAGCGGGAGCGGGTTCTGGTCGAAGATCCCGCCCGGCGTCTTGAACGACGCCAGCAGCGCCCACACCACGGGCAGCACCATGACGGCCACCGCGACCAGCAGGAACCCGTGATGGACGATCGCCCGGACGGCCGGGCGGACCCGCCGGGCCGCCGTCGAGCGCGCCGGAACGGCGCCCGCACGCGGCGGGGCTGGCGTCAGCCGCTGCTCCGTGCCTCCGGTGGCAGTCACAGCGCTAGCCGATGGCATGCTGCCTCCGTCTGGTGACCAGCGCCCCGAGCCCGAGCACCACCGCGAGCCCGCCGGTGATGACGACGGCGGCGGCCGAGGCGGTGCCCGCGTCGAAGAACGTGAACGCGTACGTGAACAGCCGGTAGTAGAGGTTGTCGGTCGCCCCGTCCGGGCCGCCCTGGGTCAGCACCGCGACGTTTGCGAAGATCCACGGCCAGACCACGACGAACGACAGCATCGCGAGCAGCACGACCGTGCGCCGCAGGTGGGGCAGCACGAGATGCCGGGTGATCTCCCACTCGGTCGCCCCGTCGAGCCTGGCCGCCTCGACCACCGAGCGGTCCAGGTTCGCCAGCGCCGCGCCGAACAGCAGCACGTTGAGCGCGACGATCTTCACGGCGGTGATCAGCACGATGACGGAGAGCGCGCTGGACGGGTCGCCGAGCCAGTTGCGCGGGCCGAAGCCGAACCAGCCCCCGATGACGTTGACCAGCCCGGACAGCGGGTCGAGCAGGAACTGCCAGGTGATGGCCGTGGCCACCGGCGCCACCACCACCGGCAGGAACAGCAGCGTCCGGTGGATCTTGCTGACCCGGCCGGGCCGCTTCCACAGCGCGATCGCCAGCGCCATCGGCACGACCGTGGCGAACGGCAGCATCTCCAGCGCGTAGGCCAGCGTGTTCCAGCCGGCCTGGTGGAACTTGGGCTCGTGCGCCAGCCGGGCGTAGTTGGCCGTCCCGAGCCAGGACGGGTGGGGGGCGGTCAGGTTCCAGCTCATGAAGCTCAGTACCCCGGTGAACACCAGCGGCCCGTACACCCAGACGAGCAGCGCGATGATCAACGGGGTCAGGTAGAGCCACGGGCGGGGCCGGTCGCGCAGCCGGACGACCGGGGGGGCGTGGACGGCGCCACGCTCCCCCGCCGTCAGAGACGGAGAGCTCATCCGATCACTTCTGGCCGAGGACGCCACGCACCTGGGTCGCCACCGACGACAGCGTCGACGCCGGGTTCGCCCCGCGCAGCACGATCGGCTCGACCGCGTCGTCCTGCAGCGCGACGACCGCCTGGCTCGCGTTCTTGCCTGCGAACGACTTGTACGGGCTGACGTTGTCGAGCTGCGCCAGGGCCGGGGCCAGCAGCTTGTTGGACGCGAAGAACGACTGGAGGTACTTGGGGTCGGTCGCGAGCTCCGGCCGCAGCGGCAGGTACCCGATCTTCGAGGTGATGATCGTGAAACCCTCGGCGGAGGTCAGGAACTTGATGAACGTCCACGCGGCCGCCTGGTGGGTCTTGTCCTTGGCCAGGACGGCGAGGCCGGCGCCGGAGTAGGTCGGGGCCGCCGGCTTGCTCCCGAAGCTCGGGAAGCCCGTCGTGCGCAGCTCGAACTTCCCGGTCGAGGCCTTCAGCAGGCTGGCCGCGACGGCGGTGCTGCCGACCAGCATGCCGAGCTTGCCCGCGGAGAAGGCCGCGACGGCGCTCGTCGCCGTGATCGCCGGCTGTGCGCCCGAGGTGGTCAGGTCCTGCATGGCGCCCAGGGCGCTCACCGCGGCGGGCGAGTCGAAGGCCGGCATCCCGTCAGAGCCGATCTCCTGGCCGCCGTTGCTGGCGATCACGGACTGGGTCAGGTAGTCCGACTTGCCCGAGTCGACGACGGCGAAGTACGCGCCCTCGGCGCCGGCCTTGCTCTTGATGGCGAGCGCGTCGGTCTTGAGCTCGTCGACGGTCGTCGGCGGCTTGTCCGGGTCGAGGCCGGCCTTCTTGAACAGGTCGGCATTGTAGAAGATGACCGGGATCGAGATCGTGTAGGGAACCGCCTTCACCTTGCCGCCCACGGACACCGCGGACAGCAGGTGCTGGGAGAACCCGGCCATCGAGGTGTCCCAGTCGGCCTTGGTCGGGATGTCCTGGACCGGGACGATCGGCAGCAGCTGGTAGGCGGCCGCCATCTTGCTCCAGCCGATCTGGGCCACGTCCGGCGGCGTGCCGGCGGCCGTGTCGGTCTGCAGGTGGGTCAGCACGTCGGCCACCGCGACGCCCTGGGGCTTGATGGTGATGTTCGGGTGGGCCTTCTCGAACGCGTCGATCAGGGCCTGGGTGCCCTGGCCGCCGATGTCCGGCGTCCCGTAGTTGTAGGACAGGAAGCTGATCGTGACCTTCGGGTCGGCCGTGGCCGCCCCGGCCGCGCCGGTCGTGGCCGCGGCGTTCGTCGAACCGGTGGTCGAACCGCCACAGGCGGCCAGGGCGGTCAGCGTGGTCGCGGCGACCAGGGCGACGGCCGCGGTCCGTGCTCGCCGGACCCGGCGAGTCAGGCGCTCTCGGTGCATCAACGGGTCCCTCCCGCGGGACGAATATCGAAGGTTCGGCCGGGGGCGGCGAGGTGCACCGGGCCCCCGTAGGAGCGCTCGGCGTCGGCCTTGCGCGCCGTCAGCCAGGTCTCATCGGCGGTGATGAAGTGGGTCAGGACCAGCTGGGCCACGTCGGCCGCGGCGGCCACCTCACCCACCTCGGTGGCGCAGAGGTGGCCGTGGTTGGTGGTGTCGGGCTCTTCGAGGGTCGCCTCGGCCAGGAACAGGTCGACGTCCTGGGCGAGCGGGACGAGATCGGGTGTCGCGGCCGTGTCCCCGGTGAAGGCGAACGATCCCTCCGGACTCTCGATACGCGTCCCGCAGTTCGGCAGCGAATGGTTCAGCTTGTGCATGATGATCTTGCAGTCGCCGACAATGAACGCGTCCGCCGGCTCGTACTCGTGGACCTCGAACGCGACGTCGAACGACCGGTCGAGCATCGGGAACGACGGGACGGGGAAAGCGGAGGCGAGAATTTCCAGCCTCGCCTTGCCCCCCTTCGGGACGTATAGCGGAACTGGCGGCCACTCCATCCGGGCGGCATCCCGCAGGGTCGGGAAACGCTCGGGGTCACGGAGGCGTCCGGAAAGCAGCGTCTTGCCGAGGGTCAGCAGGTCGTAGCAGTGGTCCGCGTGAAGGTGACTGATTACTATGGCGTCAAGATCACTCGGATGCGCGATGGAGCTGAACGCCGTGGCCGCGCCGGGGCCGCAGTCGAGCAGAAGGCGAGCCGACCCCGTCGAGACCATGTAGCTAGAGCTGGCCTGGCCGTCCGCAGGCATTCCCTGACGACAGCCCAAAACGGTTAACCGCATACTGTTCACATTTCTCTAGGTCCGGTGCCAGCCGACCTCGGCCGGTCGACTCCGGGGGAAATGCTCTCAGCGCGGGTACGGGTCTACAATCTCGATTTCGTGATGGGACGATCGCACATTCGATTTCGAGTTGTTCACCTTTCGGTCGTCGGGGCGTCATGCGTGGGTCGAGCCACGCTGTCCCGGTGGTGCTAAAGCGTCACCGGCACGGGTTTCCAGGGGCGCCCGGCCGGGCGCGCCAGACCGCCGCGGGCCGCCAGGAGCTGGCGAGCACGCGGGCCGGGTGGTGCTGGCGTTACTCCTCGGGGTCCCCGAGCCGGGGGTCCCCGAGCCGGGGGTCCCCGAGCCGGGAGCCGCCCTCGGTGGCCTGGGCGGGAATGCGGACGGCCCGCTCCCCCGGCTGCGACGGGAACGGCGCCGCGGCCTCCAGGCTGGCCAGGAAGGCGCCGACGGCCGGCTGGGAGTCCGGGCGCCAGACGGCCCGGACGCCGACCCGGGGAACCGGGTCGACGATCCGCACCGCGACCAGGTCCTCGGTCGGCCGCCGCGGCCGGGCGTCCGAGATGAAGGCGAGTGCCTGCAGCGCCTCCACCATCACCGCCGTCGAACCGGCGTCCTCGACCTCGGCCGCGACTGTCAGCGGGATCCCGCAGCGGTCGGCGGCGGCGAACACCGCGTCGTACATGGCCGGGCTGCGTTCCCGGCGCGGCAGCACGATGGGCTGCTCGGCGAGCTCACAGAAGGTGATCTCCTCCCGCCCGGCCCACGGATGGTGGCGCGTCACCATCCCGGAAAGGGAGGCGGTCGACACCCGCCGGGTCAGCAGCGGCTTGGGAGGAATGCTGGAGTAGATGAGCGCGACGTCGATCCTGCCTTCGGACACGGCCGAGAGCTGGGGGCCGCTCAGGCCTTCCCACAGCGTGGTCGACAGTCCCGGGTAATCCCTGGCGAGCCGGCGCAGGGTCGGGCGCAGGACCTGCTGCCCGGCGGCGAAGTTGAAGCCGATCGTGATCTTCCCGACCCGGCCGGAGGCGGCTTCACGGGCCGTCTCCACGGCCCGCTGGGCGTGTTCGAGTACCTGCTCGGCCTCGGCCCGAAAAGCGTGGCCAGCCGGGGTCAGCCGTACGTCGTGCGAGGTCCGGGCGAACAGCTCCACGCCGAGTTGGCGTTCGAGACGCTGCAGCTGCTGACTCAGCGTCGGTTGGCCGATGAACAGCTTGGCGGCGGCCCGGCCAAAATGTCGCTCGTCCGCGACCGCGAGGAAATACACCAGGTGTCTGAGTTCCAGCTTGGTCTCCATCACACCTCCCGCCCCGACTGTAGGCAGGCCGGTGCAACCGCAGATGAAGCGGACATGGAGAGAAGCTGGCTTCCTGACGCGACGGCCGTGCCCACCCAGCGGCATCCGTCTCACAACCAGCGGCGCCAGCCACCCCACGCCGGTGTATTCGGCAGTAGTTGGACCAACGCGGCCAGCGCCAGGCTCAGTGCCGCGAGCAGGAGCAGGGCGACACCAAACGCGGCCGCGACCGAACCGTCGGAATGCCGGGTCTCGAAGAACACCGCGCCGATCACCGCGACGCCGATGGAGTTCCCCACCTGCTGCGCGGACACGAGCACGCCGGACCCGGCACCGGCGACCGCCGGCCGGACCCCGAGCAGCTCCCTGGAGACCAGCGGGCCGGTCACGAGCCCCTGCCCCGCACCCTCGGCCGCCATCGGCAACACGACCCAGAGGATGTCGCCGCCGGTCCCGTGCTCGCGCACGACCACCCAGAGCGCCAGCAGGCCCAGGACGCGCAGCCCGGCGCCGAGCGCGAGCACCTGGCGTCCGAGGCTGGCGAGCACCCGGCCGGCGAGCAGGGAGGTGACCAGGAACCCGCCGCTGAGCGCGCTGAACACCAGCCCGGCGCGCAGCGGGCTCAGATGCCGGCCGTCCTGCAGGTACAGCGCCAGGACGAAGAACCAGGACGCGACGGACGCGTTGAACACGACGACGTTTACCAGGCCGACGACGAAAGCCCGCCCGGCGAACAGCGCCAGCGGCAGGATCGGGCTCCCGCCGCGCGCCGCGATCCGCCGCTGCGCCGGAACCAGGACCGCGAAGAGCGCCGCCGCGGCCGCCTGGCAGCCCCACGACCACCAGGGCCAGCCTTCGCCGGGCCCCTCGACGAGCGGCAGCACGAGGGCGACGAGCGCGGCGGTGACCAGCCCGGCGCCGACCAGGTCCAGCCGAGGCGACGGGCCGGTCGCCCGGCCGGCCGGCACGTGCCGGCGGGTGAGGGCCAGCGCGGCGAGGCCGACCGGCACGTTCACGAGGAAGCAGCCCGCCACCCGAGACCGGCCACGTCGGCGGCGATCAGGCCGCCCCCGATGATCTGGCCGGCGACCGCCGCGCCGCAGAGGGTCGGCGCGTAGAACATGTGGGCGCGAGCCCGGGCGGCGCCCTGGTAGGTCAGGCTGACGATCGCCGAGACCCGCGGTACCAGCGCCGCCGCGGCCAGGCCCTGCCCGGCGCGCGCCGCGATCAGGGCCGCCGTGCCGCCGGCGACCCCGCACAGGACCGACATCTCCGTGAACGCGGCGAGCCCGCAGGCGGACACCCGCCGCCGCCCGAAGCAGTCACCGAGCCGGCCCCCGGTGATCATCGCCGCCGCGAAGGCCAGGTTGTAGCCGGTGACCAGCCACTCAAGGCTGGTCGGCGCGGCGTGAAAATCCCGCTCGACCGCGGGTATGGCCGCGTTCACGATGAAGATGTCGAGCACGACCATTCCACTGCCGGACAGCACGACAGGCAGGAACAGACGCCCGGCCACCGGACCAGGTACGGGCGCGGTGCGCAGGCCCTGAATCTCGGACGTCGTCGCCGACATCCCTCCATGATGGGGTCCTTTTACCGGCCGGACGAGACCAGCACCGGATCGATCGCGAACCGACAGGCGTAGGGCGGCCCGACCTGACTCGGAACCAAACCTCAGGTGAACGCCGAACAATATCCGCGCGTAATTTCCGTAATACCCGCCGGCCGCCGCGCGAGCGCCAGAACCATAGCCTGAAGGCGGCCACGCGGGATTCGTGACGACGGGCCGGAACGCTCACAGTGAGAAGACGCGCCGGGCGTTGCCGGCCAGGAACAGCTCGCGGGCCTGGTCGTCGAGCGCGAGGTCCGCCAGGTGCTCCAGCGCCCGGGCGGGCGTGATCATCGGATAGTTCGAGCCGAAGAGCACCTTGTGGCGACCCCGACCGCGCAGGTAGTCCACCAGCTCCGCCGGGTAGCGGCGGGTCGTGTAGGCGCTGGTGTCGATATACACCCCGGTGTGCTTGTCGGCGACGGCGATCATCTCCGTCGTCCACGGGTAGCCGATGTGCCCGCACACGATGGTCAGCTCGGGGAAGTCGAGGGCGACCTGGTCGATGTACGGGATGGGCCGGCCGGTCTCGGACGGGCGCAGCGGGCCGGTGTGGCCGACCTGGGTGCAGAAGGGGATGCCGAGGTCGACGCAGGCCGTGTACAGCGGGTAGTACAGCCGGTCGGTCGGCGGGAGCTGCCACAGCCAGGGCACGACGCGCAGCGCCACGAAGCCCAGCTCCCGCACCGCGCGGCGCAGCTCCCGCACGGCCTGGACCGGCCGGGTGAGGTCCACCCCGGCCACCCCGCGCAGCCGCCCGCCGGACTCGGCGACGAACCCGGCCACCTCGTCGTTGCTGATCAGCGGCCCCTGCGGCCCGTACCAGGCGGCGGCGAGCCCGATCTCCACCTCGGCCGCCCGCAGCGCGGCGAGCGTCGCCTCGACCGGCGGCTCCGCGGTCAGCAGCTCACGACCGGTCCATCTGCGCAGCGACGCGAACATCTCATGGTTGGCGTGGCGCAACGTCGGATGCTGCAGCCACGCGTCGATGACCGGCACAGCCGTCACCCTTTCTCCCCGACCGCTCGGCAGCCCAGACGGCGGTCATCAGCGCCATTCTGACGGAATTACCCTAAGATATCCGTGCCGCGAGAGGGCGGGGACGTGTCCACCGCGCCGGAAGTTGTCTTCGACGCTTTTCACCCCAGGCATCGCTCGAATCCCTGTCCCCGGTACGCGGCCGCCCGCGAATTCGCCGCACTGTACCCGATCAGGCCGGGTATTCTCATGGCGACCCGTTACGGGGAGCGCTCCGCGGTCTTCACTGAGGCACTGTGGGCCGGGGAAAGGGCGTCGTCGCCCTGCCCGCAATCCCGACCAGATCGCGCTGTGGCGCGCGCCTCGGCCGCCTCGAGACCCAGTTGGCCCTCGACGCGCTGCCGCGCCGCTCCCCCGCGCTGGCGCTCACCGGCGAGCCCGCCTGGCGCGACACGGTCGCCATCCGCGGCCTGGAAACGCTTCCGGTCCGCCTGCGCGCCTGACGTCCTTCCACGGTGTCGGACGCCCTTCCACGGCGTCGGATCATGGCTTCCAGGGAGACCGTGAGCGTGCCCGAAACTGTGGTCGAGCCAGCCGTCGCCGCGCCCGGTCCGCTTCGAGCGGCCGGGCGTCCCCGTCGCCCAGGGGGTCAGGGCAGCGGGCCGGCCTCGATCCGGCGGAGCGCGGCGGCGTACTCGTCCGGCGCCGGCCCTTCCATCCACCACGTCGCGCCGGCCGCGGCGATCGACTCGACCGTGTCGCGCGCCGCCGCCGGTGCGTCCGCCTCGGTCCGGTCCGTGATGACCACGTCGAACGGCTCGTCGCTGGCACGCTGCTCCCGGACGGCCGCCACGATCTCAGTGACCACGTCCGGCGTCGGCTTCCAGGACCCGTCGTCGGCGCTGACCACCATCGGCACCACGCCGTCCCACCCGGGCCGCCCGGCGCGCCGGCCAGTTGCAGCCGATCCAGACCGGCGGCCGGGGCCGCTGCGCCGGGGTCGGCTGGAACGTCACGTCCAGGGCGGTGACCTGCTCGCCGCGGAAGTCGACCCGTTGCCCCGACCACAGCCCGGCGAGCACATCCAGGCCCTCGTCCAGCCGGCGCGCGACGACCTTCGGCTCCACCGGCTCGCCCCAGGTGCCGAACTCGGCCGCGAGCGTGAACCCCAGCCCCGCGCCGAACACCAGCCGCCCGCCCGAGAGCCGGTCCAGCGACGTGGTCTGACGCGCCAGGGTGCCGGGCCTGCGCCGGGCCATGGCGGTGACCAGCGGGCCGAACCTGATGCGCTCGGTCGCCAGGGCCACCGTCGTCAGCACGACCCAGGGGTCGGCCACCTGGTGCGTCCCTACGGGAAGACCACGTGGTCCCAGACGAAGAAGCCGTCCCACCCGGCTGCCTCGGCTCGCCAGGCCAGTTCGGCGACCCGGCGCGGATCGGCGAACTCGTCGAGATTGGGCACAGAGATCCCGTAACGCACGCGGGGATGTTACCGATGCCCGCCGCACCGGCGGGCACCGTCCGCGCCGCCGGTGGGCCTCGCCGGCGCGACGTCCGATTCGTTCAAGCCGGACCGGGTGCGGTGAGCTTTTGGTCTACGCATGCCTACGTTCTCACTGACCGGAATCGTGGTGTCCGACATGGCGCGGGGCCTGGCCTTCTACCGCCGGCTCGGCCTGGAGATCCCGGCGGTGGCCG